>JAXDOS010000096.1:0-39784 GCA_034668785.1 Alphaproteobacteria bacterium | reverse complement strand
CAAAGACGTGGATGGCCGGGACAAGCCCGGCCATGACGCGGAATGCTGAAGCGCACAATGAGCGACAAAAAGCACAAAACCCAGCCCGGCTGGTTCGACCCGGGCTTCGCCCACATCTGGCTGCCTTACGCGCAGATGGCCACAGCCCGCCCGCCGCTTTCGGTAGCGCGCACCTATGGCAGCCGTATTGTGCTCGCCGACGGACGCGAGTTGATCGACGGCATCGCATCGTGGTGGACCGCCTGCCACGGCTATAATCATCAGCATATCCGCCAAGCCGTCGAGCGCCAGCTTGCGGTCATGCCCCATGTGATGTTCGGCGGCTTGGCGCATGAGCCGGCGTTGACCCTGGCCCGCCGCCTGGTGGCGCTCCTGCCCGGCGATCTCGACCGCGTGTTCTTTTCCGAATCCGGCTCCGTCGCGGTCGAAGTCGCGATGAAAATGGCGGTGCAGTATTGGCGTAATCGCGGTCCTAGAGGACGCGCAAAGTTTATTGCTTTCAAGGGCGGCTACCACGGCGACACCATGGGCGCGATGGCAGTCTCCGACGACGATGGCATGCACGCCGCCTTCCACGACGAGGCCTCAAGGAATTTCATTATCGATCTGCCGCGTGACGAAGCAACGCTGACGACGTTCGAAGGCATTCTGGAAGGCTATGCGGAAGAAATCGCCGCCGTCATCGTCGAGCCTTTGGCACAGGGCGCGGGCGGGATGAAATTTCACGACCCCGTCGTGTTGCAGCGATTGCGCCAGGCCGCCGACCGATACGACGTATTGCTGATCTTCGACGAAATCTTCACCGGCTTTGGCCGCACGGGGACGATGTTCGCTTGCGAGGCGGCGGGCGTCGTGCCGGATATTGTTACGCTCTCCAAGGCCTTGACCGGCGGCACGCTGCCGTTGGCCGCGACGGTGGCGCGCAAGAAAGTCTTCGACGCCTTCTGGTCGGAAGATCCGAAGAAGGCGCTGATGCACGGGCCGACCTATATGGGCAATGCGCTTGCCTGCGCTGCCGCCAACGCCTCGCTCGATTTGTTCGAGCAAGAGCCTCGTCTCGATCAGGTGGCGGCGATCTCGGCGGCGCTGTCCGCTGGGCTGGAAGCCTGTCGTGGCATACGCGGGGTTAAGGACGTGCGCGTGATGGGCGCTATTGGCGTGGTGGAGATGGAACAGATCGACGATCTGGACGCTTTGCGCGCGCGTTTCGTGGAGGAGGGGGTCTTCATCCGCCCCTTCGGCAACGTCATTTATCTGACGCCGGCGTTTACGACGGAACCTGAAGATATCGTCAAACTGACCGGTGCAGTTGAGAAGATTGTGCGCGAGCGGGAAGCAAAATCCAGATAGGATGTAGTCCATCAGCAAAGGTGATTAATGCCAAGCGGAACAGTGAGAGTGGTGCTGCGATTGACGGCGCAACCGGACAAGGTCGAGCAGCTCAAGTCCGTCTTGCTCGAACTCGCCGTGCAATCGCGCAAGGAAAATGGCTGTACCGGCTACGAAGTGCTGCAGAACCCGGCGGACGCAGCCGACTTCACGGCCTATGAAGCCTGGACGAACGAGGCCGCGCTCGAGGCGCATATGACGACGCCGCACGTCCAGCACGCTTTCGCCGTCGGCATTCCCTTGCTGGCAGGCGCGCCGGATCGCCGGGTCTACGCAGCGGTCATTTAGTGCAGAATCCTACTGCGGTCTTCTCGATGCCAAGACCGTACAGGGCGGGTATCAGTCGAGGAATTGGCTGTAGTATTTCGTTGTAAAACGCGGGCGCGCCAATTTCTTCGGAATCTTAACATCGCCCGGCTGCAACCATTGGGTTTGGATCGGAGAGGCGTTGCCGCCCAGTGTACGAATTGCCAGCTGGTTGTATTCCTGCGCGAACCGTTGCCATCGCGGCTCGGCCGGGTTCGAGCAGAACGGATCGAACGAGAACGATACGCCGGGACCGCCGGAATAAAGCCCGAACGGCTTTTTTGCCGTCTCCGGACGGTTGACGAAATAGGTTGCCCAGCCGTTCGGCGCGTAGCCGGTGGCTTCTTTGAACGCTTTGGTGAATTTGTAGCTTTCTACGATAACACGGGGGAGCTGGCCGATATCATGCTCGTAATATTGGAAGTCGAGCCGGCGTTCTTCGGCCGAAGGGCGCCAATATTCATTGACGAAGTCATGGCGCGAATAAACGAGGCCCTTCGGTTGCGGCACCTCGACGCCTTCAAAGCCATGCTGAATTGCCAGACGTTTGGCGACACGAAACTCGTCACATGCGGGTTGTGAGGAGGAGGGAGTGGTCGAGCCAAAGCCGGCTTTGTGCCGTTGGTCGAAAAAGCTCGCCAGTTGATCCAGAAACACAATTGCCAGAAGAGCGTCACTCTCCTCGCGCCTGCCGAGGATTCCGGCGGCCAAGTCCTCCGGCGTGTTAAATGCGGCGAGTGAAATGTCCGACCTGCACAGAGTCGATGGGCGCACTTCGAGCTGACACTCGACTACAATTCCCGACAGGCCGAATGAACACTTGAATTCATGGAACGCCGCCCCGTCCTTGTGGTCGGATAAAGTGCGTAGCTCGCCGTCTTCGTCGACATAAGTCACAGCCACCACATGGGCGGAAAAATACCCGGCCGCATCCAAGGAGGACTCTTTTGTGTCGCCGACAGCGACCGAGCCAACGCTGGCTTCACCGATTTCCGCCTGAAAGGGAATCTCGACGCCATGTGATTGGAGCCACATGTTGAGTTTCTTCAGTCGACATCCGGCCTGTACCCGGACGACATGGCGCCCTGTCTCGTCATGTTCGAGGCCGATGATGTCATCGAGCTTGCGCGTGCAGACCATCGTACCGTCATCATTGACGATGGTTGCCGATACCGAGGCCAGCGCGCCGACAGGACTCACCGGCGTCGGGAAGCGCTCTGCATCACGGACCACCGCCTGAACATCGGCATAGCTGATGGGTTCAACATAGACTGCGGGCGTCGTGGCGCGGCTTCGGCCCCAATTGGTATAATGGCGTCCTTCATTCTCAACTAATCCATGAAAGGTCTGCATTGTTCTGGCCCCCTATCGGCGGGGTTTTGGCAATCGTCGATTGCCGCAACTCCATCGTGGAGGAGTTACGGATCACACCGCCGTCCGGTTTCGCCCCGGAAATCAAGAATCGTCAGCGCATGCAAGGAGCCGATAGCCGACGCAACTTCGCTGACAGTTAGCCCGGGGGCGGGGTCATCCGCCATCCGCCTTGGCGGACGACAACAATATGGGGCTAAAATCCCACGACGGCCCCGTGCAGATCGTAGGCGTCGGCGCGATCGATCTTCACCGTGGTGATCTCGCCGACCCGGAGCGGCCGGCGGCTAGCGACATAAACGGCGCCGTCGATCTCCGGTGCGTCGCCTTTGCTGCGGCCTTTGGCGACAGTCGGCCCGACTTCATCGATGATCACCTGCTGCCGGGTTCCGACCTTCTGCCTCAGGCACTTTGCTGAGATTGCCTGCTGACGCGCCATGAAGCGATGCCAGCGCTCTTCGATGATTTCCTTTGGCACGAGAGCTGCCAGATCGTTGGCCACAGCCCCCCGCACCGGCTCGTAGCGGAAGCAGCCGACGCGGTCGAGCTTGGCCTCGTCAAGCCAGTCGAGGAGGAACTGGAAGTCCTCCTCGGTCTCGCCGGGAAAGCCGACGATGAAGGTGGAGCGAATGGTGAGCTGCGGGCAGATTTTCCGCCAGGCGGCGATGCGCTCCAGCGTCTTTTCCTGCGCCGCCGGCCGCTTCATGCGCTTGAGCACGGCGGGCGCAGCGTGCTGGAAAGGAATATCGAGATAGGGCAGCACCTTACCGTCCGCCATCAATTCAATGACCTCGTCGACATGCGGATAGGGGTAGACGTAATGCAGCCGCACCCAGGCGCCGAGGCCACCCAATTCGCGGGCAAGATCGATGAACTTGGCGCGTACTTCTCGGTCCCGCCAAGGGCTAGAGGCGTATTTCAGGTCCAGCCCATAGGCGGAGGTGTCCTGGGAAATGACCAGAAGCTCCTTCACCCCGGCGGCGACCAGCTTTTCGGCTTCGCGCAGCACGTCTCCGGCCGGGCGGGAGATCAGATCGCCACGCAGCCGCGGGATAATGCAAAACGTGCAACGATTGTTACAACCCTCTGAAATCTTGAGATAAGCATAGTGTCGGGGCGTCAGCTTGATGCCCTCGGGCGGCACCAGGTCGAGAAACGGATCGTGCCGGGGCGGCGCCGCCCGATGCACCGCCTCAACCACGCTTTCATATTGCTGCGGGCCGGTGACGGCGAGCACCTGCGGGTAGCGCGCGGTGATGCTTTCCGGCTCAGCCCCCATGCAGCCGGTGACGATGACCTTGCCGTTGGCGGCCAGAGCCTCACCGATGGCGCCCAGCGACTCTTCCTTGGCGCTGTCGAGAAAGCCGCAGGTATTGACGATGACGAGGTCGGCGCCGTCATGACCGCGTGTCAGGTCATAGCCCTCCGCCCGCAGCCGCGTGATGATCCTTTCGGAATCGACCAGCGCCTTCGGGCAGCCGAGCGAGACGAAGCTCACCTTCGGCGCGGCCGTGTTGGTCAGGTCGGGTGTCTTGAATGGCACCGGGGAGGGCTATAGGCGATCAGGGGCGAGATCAAGGCTGGTTACCGGTTCCGCCAAGCCTCGGCTTCGGCATAGAACCGCTGCTCCCATTTGCGCTGGTTATCGGAGCCCTCGCGAATGAAGGGCGTGAACATCGCCAGATGCAGCAATAGCCAATTTAATAGGTTAGCCGGGAAGCGCAGCGGCTTGACGAAATCGACAAAGAGAACGACGCGCGTTCGTGCCGTGTTGTTCCAGGCTTCATGCTCATAGGCGTCGTCGAAGATCAACGCGCGGCCTTCCTGCCAATAACACACCTGCTGACCGACCCGGATTGCCGTCTGTTGGCGCGGCTCGGGCACGATCAGCCCAAGATGCAGCCGCAGCACGCCATTGTAAGGACCGCGATGGGGAGGCAGGTGCTTGCCCGGCTCCAAAATGGAGAACATGGCGGTCGTGAGCCCCGGGATCTTCTGCACGATGCGCCAGGTTTCCGGGCATTGGCCGATGGCTCGCTCCGAGCGGAAGCCATAGCCGCACAGCAGGAAGGTTTTCCAGCCGCGATCCTGGCTGATGGTGGACACGTCGGTGGAGATTTCGTGAAATCCGGGGAGTGCGTCCTGGCGCAGCAGGATATGATCCAACTCACGACGGATGGCCGGCCATTCCCGCTCGATCTCCGTGGCCCAAGGGAAAACGGCGCTGTCATAGACCGGCGGGTTGCCGAGCTTCGCATAGAGGAGATTGAGGCGTTCCACCCAGGCCACCACCCTCATAACCAAGCAGGTGACCAGGCTAGGCCGTTCCAGCGGCTTGATGCCTTCGGTGCCGAAGGATTGGGTTTCGCGGCGATGCGCGGCAGCGTCGGAGCTGGTCGTAGTAGTACTCACCAATGCAGGTCCCTAGATCGAATGGGCAGGCCTTTGTGACAATTGTGACAGACGGTCACGAATTGACAACCCACAGCTCTGCCAACATCTCACTTCCGATCCAATCGCGGAAAGGGTGCCGGGATGCTATCCTGAGGAACGCCGGATATTTCCGCCACGTGAGCAAGCGCATGAAAGTTTCTATTGTTGTGAGCTGCCTACTCATGCTGGCCGCAACGTCTTTTGGCCATGCTGCCGATGTCAGCGTTTGGCGCGAGCATGCAGTTCGCGAGCCTGCCTATGACTTACGCGTCCCGCCGCGCAGCCCGGGGGCGGCCATGCTGCGGGCGTCGGACACATGCTGGCGCGGCTGCGAGCAACAGTGCGGCTGGCGTTTTCAAGCTTGCCTCCGCGTGGATGGGCAGGGCACCTGCATCGCGCAAACGGACGCTTGCGACCGGACCTGCCAGAGCCAATGCCGGCTATACGGCGGGCCGCTTGTTCGTGTCGTGGACTAGCCTGTGGCTGTGGTCGTCGCATCGCCCGCAGGAGTCTTCAATGAGAGAGCGAAGCGATCAAGGCCCGGGCCGTTCTAGCCCGCCGCGTTGCCGCGCGGTGGACTTAACCGCGCCCTCCAGAGCCAGCGGGCTAGCACCACGCCCGCTGCCATTCCAAAAAGTTGAGCGACGATGAACGCCAGCACTCCAGCGGGAGCTATTCCCGCGAAAGTGTCCGAAAGAGACCGAGCGAAGGTCACAGCCGGGTTTGCAAAGGATGTGGAGGCCGTAAACCAGTAGGCGGCTGTGATGTAGAGGCCGACCGCATAGGGCACCGCCGCCGCATTATGCGCGATACATCCGAATATGGTCAGCACAAGCCCGAACGTTGCCACCGCTTCCGCAAACCACTGCCCCGGCCCCGTCCTAACAGTCGCGGATAGTTGCCAGACCGGTAACTCGAACATGACGTGGGCGGCCCACACTCCGACAACCGCGCCTAAAACCTGAGCTAGAATGAAAAGGCCCGCCATGCGCCACCTAAGTTCACCGCGCATCGCAAAGGCCAAAGAGACCGCAGGATTGAAATGCGCTCCTGAGGTCGGGCCAAATGTGAGTATTAGGACCGCAAGGATCGCGCCGGTTGGAATTGTGTTGCATAAAAGCGCAATAGCGCCGTTGCCGCCGGCCAGTTTGAAGGCCATGACGCCAGAACCAATAACTGTGGCGAGCAAGAAGGCCGTACCTAAAAGTTCGGCGACCGCCTGCTTGCGCCAATCTACTGGGATCAAGCTTTTGCCTTCGACGTTGTGCCTTCCATGCGGCCTAATTCTCGGAGCTTCGCTTGTAGCGTCACCATGTCGAGGGACTTAATCGGCAACGCCGTGAACGCGCTGATGCGCTGCGCGAGCATCCGATAAGCGTCAGCGAAAGCCACGCCAATCTCCGCGTCAGTGCCCTTTGCTTCCGCCGGATCAGGAATACCCCAATGGGCCGTGGCAGGTTTGCCCGGCCATACCGGACAGCTTTCCCCCGCCGCGTTGTCACAGACCGTGAAAATAAAATCGAATGGCGGCGCGTCGGGCTTCGCGAATTCATCCCATGATTTAGAGCGCAAGTTAGCCGCATCGTATCCTAGCTTTTCGAGAAGCCGGATAGTCTGCGGATGCACGCTACCTTTCGGCTGACTGCCCGCGCTAAAGGCGTGAAACTTGCCAGCGCCCACGTGGTTGAGGATGGCCTCAGCAAGGACCGACCGCGCCGAGTTGCCGGTGCACAGGAACAAGACGCGGTAGGGTTTTTCCATGACCCGGCGACTATCTCCGTTAAATGACAAAGCGATGACGCGCCGCCTTGGCGAAGCAGGGTGGCGGAAGGGGTGAGATTCGAACTCACGAGGGGCTTGCACCCCTGGCGGTTTTCAAGACCGCTGCCTTAAACCACTCGGCCACCCTTCCAATCTCCTGAAATTTCTCAATCTTTTTCCGCGCTTCAGCCGCAAGCGCCATATCGCCGCGCGTCAAACTGCGCATCGCGCCAAGGACCCGCTCCCGCTACTCGATAGCGCCATCGCCGTAAGACACAACAAGAATTAGCAGCGAAGGCGGTTAGCGGTACCTTTTGCGGAGGGGATTTTGGAAGGTTTTGCAGCGGAAGCGGCCTTTATGGCCCATGCGGCCGGCCAAGCACTTACAGAATTGTTTCAGCCGCAACGGCTGATGTACCTCGGCATGGGCTGCATGATGGGGCTGGTGCTGGGCATCGTGCCGGGCATCGGCGGCCTTGCCGGTACGGCGATGCTGCTGCCGTTCACCTACGCGATGGACCCTTATAGCGCCTTTGCGCTGCTGCTCGGCCTTGGCGCGACGACGGCGACGGGTGACCCGATTCCGGCGATCTTGTTCGGCGTGCCGGGTGGCGCGGCTTCGGCGGCGACGGTGCTCGACGGCTACCCCATGGCGAAGAAGGGCGAGGCCGGACGCGCGCTCAGTGCCGCCTATATGTCCTCGCTGATGGGAGGCGTGTTCGGCGCTTTGCTGCTTGCCTTCACCATCCCGATCTTGCGCCCGGCGATGCTGTATTTGGGCTCGCCCGAACTTCTCGCCTTTTCTGTGCTCGGCATATCCATGGTCGCGGTCCTATCCGGCAGTGCGCCCTTGCGGGGCATCACGGCCGGAGGGGTCGGCATCATGATCGCGATGATCGGTTCCGATCCGCAAACCGGCACGCCGCGATGGACGTTTGAAAGCCTGTATTTGTGGGACGGCTTGCCGCTTACGCCATTGCTGCTCGGCATCTTCGCTCTTCCTGAACTCTGTGACTTGCTGATCGCGCGCGTCGCTATCGCAGCGGGCGCAGAAAAGATCGACGTCTACAAAGGCCAGTGGCAGGGCGTGAAGGACTGCATGGATAATTGGTGGCTGATCGTCCGCTGCTCATGGATCGGCGGCGGTATCGGTTCCATTCCAGGCATCAGCGCCGCCGTCGTCGACTGGCTCGCTTATGGCCACGCGCTGAAAACTGAAAAAGGCGCGGCTCAAACTTTCGGCAAGGGTGACGTTCGCGGGGTCATCGCCTCGGAAAGCTCGAACAATGCGAAGGAGGGTGGGGCACTGGTTCCGACCGTCGCCTTCGGAGTGCCGGGCAGCGCCACCATGGCCATCCTGCTGGGCGCCTTCCTCATGCACGGGCTGGTTCCCGGGCCCGACATGCTGACGAAGAATCTCAGCATCACTTACGCCATGGTGTGGTCGGTCGCGCTCGCCAATATTCTCGGCGCCGGCATGTGCTACGCGTTCAGCCCGCAATTCGCCAAGCTGGCGACGCTGCGTTACACGCTGATCCTGCCGGCAGTTTTGGGCATCGTTTACATCGGCGCCTTCGAAGCCTCGCGCGATTGGGGCGATCTTTTCAGCCTATTGTTGTTCGGCGTCATCGGCTGGCTGATGAAGCAGTTCAAATGGCCACGCCCGCCGCTCGTCCTCGGCATCGTCCTCGGCGATACCATCGAACGCTACATGTTCATCTCCATTGAGCGTTACGGCATGAGCTGGATGTTGCGTCCGGTTGTGGCGATCCTATTCGTGATGGCCGCCGTAGGGCTGATCCGGCCGCTGCTGCAGGACATCCGCATTCATGGCGGCTTGCGCAACATGCTGATGGGTTTCCAAGCGCCGCGATTCCATCCGGCGCAGCTCTTCACCATGTTCGTCATCGCGGTGATTGCGACCGCCCTTGTGCTGTCGACCTCCTGGGGCTTCAAGGCGCAGATCATCCCGTTGATCGTCGGTGTCGCTGCGCTTACCGCGTCGTCGCTCAGCCTATTCAACGACATGTGCCGCAAGCCGGAAGATGCAATGGCGGCGGAAAGCTTGGCCGCCCAAGCGCAAATCGAAGTCGAACAAAAGCTGCTGATCGAACAAGGTGGAAAGGCGCCGGAAGTTGCGAAGAAAGAAGTCGAGCAGAAAATCCATATGGATCTCACGTCCGACACCGCCTTCCTGCCGGTAGCGGAGATCGCCAAACGGGCGCTGCGCTTCTTCCTCTACCTGATCGCCTTCATGGCGGTGATGGCGACCATCGGCCTGATCCCGACGGCCTTTGTCTTCGTCATCGTCTTCATGCGATTGGAAGGCCCCGAACGATGGTCGTTGGTCATTCCCTATGCCGTGTGTGTGGTCGTGTTCATCTATGTCGCCTTCGACCAATTCATGGCGGTGCCCTGGCCGCCAACCCTGTTCGGCTCCTGGTTTCCAGCGCTCAAACAATACGTTCCGTCGCTCTAGGACGCGGACGGTAGCCGAGTACGTTTGGTAACCACCCATTTACCAAGCTTATGAGCGCCCCATTTTCGCCCGCTTCCAGCCGCGTTATGGTTTCGCGCGATGCTTAATGTGGCTGTTGCGCCGGAATTCGCGGGCGCAAAGCGGGGATCCTCTGGATGGGGCGTGGGGAGCAGGGGGTCGAGCTTTGCCAGAGCATGCGCATCGGTGCGCTTGTCATCGGCTGTTTGGCTTTAGCCAATTGCTCCGCAAGCAAATTCGGCAAGCTGGATTCGAAATACGGAGTCTCCGCTAGCCCGCGCGTGGTCGATAGCGGCGAGCCGGTTCCCAAGGGCGGCGGAAATTACCGCGTCGGCAAACCCTACGTCGTCGGGGGCCGGACCTATGTCCCGGAAGAGAACGCCAGCTACCGCGGCGAAGGCATGGCCTCCTGGTATGGCGACGATTTCCATGGCCGGCTCACGGCCAATGGCGAAGTCTTCGACATGAATTCTATCTCGGCGGCGCATCCGACCCTACCGTTACCGAGCTACGTGCGCGTAACCAATCTGACCAACCGCCGGTCCGTCGTTGTACGTGTCAATGACCGCGGTCCTTATGTCGGCAATCGCGTCATCGATGTCTCCGTCAAAGCCGCGCAACTTCTGGGTTTCCATCAGAACGGCGTGGCCAAGGTCCGGGTGGAATATGTCGGACGCGCACCGCTTGAAGGCTCCGACGACCGCCAGCTGATGGCCACGCTGCGCGAGGACGGCCCAGCGCCGCCGCCGTCGGCGGTCCGTATAGCCGCGGCGCGGCCGTTCCTGCCTAGTGTCGCCGATCCGGTGCTGCCGGAACAAAAGCCCGCGTCCTTGGTACAGGAGCGCCCGTTTGAGCGGGCCCCTTCTGTGGCTCAGGCGCCGTTGCAAACGCGGCAGGAGCCGGTAAGGGCGGAATTAACTGCCGCCAAGCCGGTCTTGAGAGGAAATGCCAGGGTTGAGGCAATGGCCTTGCCCCCGATCTCGGAGACGAAATCAGCCGCTGTGCATGCCTCCGCTCCGGCCTACGGCACCCTTGGAACTCTCTCGGTGCCCGCTTCGGGTCCGGTTTCGGCCTTCGCGCCGACCGGCTATGATGGGTCTGCCGGTTTCAGCGGTCGCGGCCTATATTAAGCCGACGCTAGAATTCTACCGTCTGACACTGCGTCGCAGGAGAGTCTGGCCTATGGCCGTGCGTTTCTCATGGAAGTCTATTGGGGTATCAGCCCGCGCGAGCTTGCGTGGCGCAATGCGCCTGCGTTTCGCGGCGGTATTGCTGGCCGTCGCCACGACGGCCTTAGCCGCGCCTAATCCGGTTTCGGGCCCGAAAAAGGATGATGGATTTCAAACGGCAGCGCCGAACGCCATCCTGATCGAGGCGGAAACCGGCAGCGTGTTGTTCGAACGCAACGCCGACGAACTGATCTTCCCCGCCAGCCTCGCCAAACTGATGACTGCGGAAGTCGTGTTCAACGAACTGCGGCAAGGCAACATCAAACTCGATGACGAATTCGTCGTCAGCGAGAATGCGTGGCGGAAGGGCGGGGCGCCTTCCCACACTTCCAGCATGTTCGCCGCCATCCATAGCCGCGTGAAGGTTCAAGATCTGCTGCGCGGGGTCATCGTTCAGTCCGCCAACGATGCCTGCATCGTGCTGGCGGAAGGCATTGCCGGCAATGAAATCACCTTTGCCACGATGATGACCAAGCGCGCGCGTGAAATCGGTTTGACGAAATCGAACTTCAGCAACGCGACCGGGTTGCCCGATCCCGATCTCAAGGTGACGTCGCGCGAACTTGCCAAGCTCGCGCAGCACATCATCCGCACCTATCCTGAATTCTACCGGATTTATGCCGAGACCGAATTCACCTGGAACAAAATCCGGCAGCTCAATCGCAATCCCTTGCTCACGACCGGCGCCGATGGGCTGAAAACCGGCTACACCAAAGAGGCGGGCTACGGTCTCGTGGGTTCCGCGATGCAAAACGGGCTGCGGCTGATCGTTGTCGTCAACGGACTGAAGAGCGAGAAGGAACGCGCGGACGAGGGGCGCAAGCTGATCGAGTGGGGATTCCGCAGCTTCGAGTCCCGGCTCTTGTTCGCGGAGGGACAAACCGTGGGCGAAGCCAAGGTGTTCGGCGGCGAGAAGGGCTATGTACCGCTTGTCGGCCCCGGCCCGATCCGGCTGATGGTGCCGCGCACCGCCAATGAAAAAATCATCGCCCGCGTGATCTATACCGGCCCGCTCCCCGCGCCGGTCGAGAAGGGACGGCCGGTCGGCGTGCTCAAGATTTGGCGCGGCGATAATGTCGCGCTTGAAGTGCCGCTGCGGTCCGGCGAACAGGTCAGCACCGGAAATTTGTCCCAGCGCGCCTTTGACTCCGTCACCGAACTGGTGATCGGCCTGTTCCGCGCCGGTGCCGAGCGGCTATAAGGAAGGCTGCGGGACATGCAATGCGCGGATGCTTCATTACCTTCGAAGGCGGCGAAGGCACCGGGAAATCGACGCAGGCGGCGATGCTCGCCCAGCGTCTGCGGTCGCTCGGAATCGACGCCGTACTGACCCGGGAGCCCGGCGGCTCGCCGGGCGCGGAAATCATCCGTCATGTCATCTTGTCGGGCGCGGCAAAGCCGCTCGGCGCTGAAGGGGAGGCGATGCTGTTCGCCGCCGCGCGGGACGATCATGTGCAGACGACTATCCGGCCTGCCCTGGAACGCGGCGCCTGGGTGTTGTGTGACCGTTTCGCGGATTCAACGCGTGTCTATCAAGGAATAGCCGGTCAGGTGGATGAGCGCCTTATCCAAGCCTTGGAGCGGATCACCATCGGCGACCTGAAGCCCGACCTGACGTTTGTTTTGGACGTCCCCGCCGATATCGGGCTGGCTCGCGCATCCAAGCGTCGCGGCAAGGGCATTGCCGACCGCTTCGAAGGCGAAGCGCTTGAGTTCCATGAAAAGTTGCGCGCCGCTTATCGGGAACTCGCCGCCCGCGAAGCCGACCGCTGCGTCCTCATCGACGTGACCGCTCCTTTGGAAAAGGTCGCCGAGCAAATCTGGAAGGTGGTCGACATCCGCTTGCGACCAGCGGCATCGCTACCGAGCCTGCGCGAGGCAAGACCGTGAGTCCGGCGGACACCGAGGAGCCAGTCGAGCCATCGCCGCCGCGCGCGACCAACGATCTCTTCGGCCATACCGAGGCGGAGCAGACACTTCTCGAAGCCTATGGCGGCGGCCGCATACCGCATGCCTGGCTGATCGGCGGTCCGCGCGGCATCGGCAAGGCCACGCTGGCCTACCGGATGGCGCGCTTTGTGCTCGCGCATCCCGATCCGCGAGCGCCCGATGTGCAGAAAGCTGCCTCCCTCGCTGTCGAGCCTGACAATCGCGTGACGCGACGCATTGCCAACGAGGCGCATAGCGACCTGCTGGTGCTGGAACGGGTGATCGGCGACACCGGCAAGCTCAACCGGAATATCAAAGTCGACCAGGTTCGCCGCAGCGTTGCTTTCTTCGGATCGACGGCGGGCGAGGGCGGTTGGCGGGTGGCCGTCGTCGATGCGATGGATGAACTGAACGACGAGGGCGAGAATGCCCTGCTCAAAATCCTCGAAGAGCCGCCGTCGCGCTCGCTGCTGCTGCTGGTCAGCCACGCTCCCGGCCGGGTGCTGCCGACGATCCGCTCGCGCTGCCGCCTGCTGACGCTGCGCCCGCTATCTCATGACGACGTCGTGCGCGGAACTGCCGCCGCGCTCGGCCGTGATGCCGGCGATGAGGAAGTGCAACAGGCGGCGGCTTTGGCGGAAGGCAGCATCGGCCGCGCGCTCATGCTGCTCGATGGGCCGGCGCTGGCGTTACGCCAACGCGTCATCAAGCTCCTCGAAGGGCTTCCAAATGCCGATCCTCAGGCGCTGCATGCCCTAGGAGATGCGATGGCCGGCACCGAGACGTCCACGCTGGCCACCTTTATCGACGCCGTGAACGCCTGGCTTTCGGCTCGGCTGACGGATGAGAGGCGAGATCGTTCGCGCCTCGCGCGGGTCGCGGAGACTTGGGAGAAAATCAACAGCGCCGCGCACGAGGTCGAGACCTATAATCTTGAACGCAAGCCGCTGGTCTTTGCGGTGTTCGGGTTGTTGGCGGAGGCGGCGCGGGCCTGAATTTCCGCTCGGTGCAGGTGGGCCAGGGTAAGGAGGCATTTCGGCCCGCTCGAGGCGGTTAATAGCCTCGCCGCCGCACTTTCTTAGCGGCCTTGCGCGCGGCGTAGCGGGCATCCCGGGCGGCCTTTTGCTCGGCTTCCAGCACCGCCGCTTGTTCGCCTTTTTCAGCAGCGGCCACAGCCTCTAGCCTCTCGGCCTCGCGTTCTGCCTGCGCTGCGGCTTCGGCAGCGCGGGCGGCCTTTTCAGCCAGCTTGGCGTCCTGCACCTTTTTCGCGGCTTCACGTTCCGCCGTGCGACGAAGCCGCGCTTCGTTCACGGCCGCTCTTTCAGCGAGTTTTTGCGCGATAGCAGGATCTTGGGACGCAGCGCGAAACTTGTCCAACATCGCTTTCTTAGCCGCGGCGGCGTCGCTCTGGCGCTGTTTAGGGTCGAGGCCTTTGTAGCTGCTCAATTTGTTCTCCTGTGTGATAGCGCCCGAGATATATGGCTATAGCGGCGCATCTACAACATTGCAGACCGGGATTTACGGGGTAAAGCGCCTACGATCCCGACGGCGGTGTACCCCGCGAAATTTCGGCTCTCAATGGAAAAGATTTTGCCGCGGCTTTGACTATTTCGCAGGTTGGTTGCCGCCGGAAGGTAATACGAGACCACCACAGCAATTAGTGAGTGAAACAATCTGCGGCCGAGATGCCTAGATCGCCGGGAAAGCGTATTGGCAGTTAACGATTTAGCTACAAAAACACCCATCCGCTTAAAGGCAACACAAATTTCCCCGGATAGTGTTCCTCCAAAGGGAAACATTTGATGTTGGCAACTTTGGCGGACAGTCCTTCACAAGAAAATCTTCAGGAGCAAAATTTGCTCCTCGACGCGGCCCTCAGCTACATGTCTCAGGGTCTGTGTATGTTCGACGACGTCGGACGCCTGGTGTTTTGGAATAAACGCTTTGCCGAAATGTACCGGGTGCAAGATAGGCTGCAAGTCGGGTTCAGTTTACGGGACATCCTGCAGCAGCGACTGGAAGTCGGAACCTTAGGCGAGGATCCTGATGCCTATGCGCGCCGGGCCAGCGCCGCTGCCATCGCAGGTAAAACCTTCAAGCACATTTTTGAATTGCCCGACGGCCGCTTCATCGCCGTCACCAACGAAGCGAGACCGACCGGCGGTTGGGTTTCCACGCACGACGACATCACCGAAAGGCGGCGAGCCGAAAAGGAACTTCAACGCACTCGGAGTTTTCTCGATACCATCATTGAAAATGTACCCGCGATGCTGGTCGTCAAGAAACTGCCGGATTTCGACTATGTGCTGATCAACCGCGCCGGCGAGGAGCAATTCGGGGTTCCGCGCGAAAGCATGATTGGCAAGACGGCCGCCGATCTGTTCCCGCCTGCCGCCGCGGCGAGTATCCGCGAACATGATGAGCAACTAGTGCGCTCCGGCCGTGCGGAGTTCCATGAACCGCATCCCATCGACACGCCTGGGTTAGGGACCCGCATCGTGACGACCAACCGGATTCCGGTGTTGGGCGACGATGGCGAGATGCGTTATCTGCTCACCGTGATCAATGACGTTACCGAACGAAGACAGGCGGAAGTACGCATCGCACACATGGCGCATCACGATGCGCTGACGAATCTGCCAAATCGGGCATCTTTCAATATGTGTCTGGAGACGACGATTGCCCGAGCTACGGCTGCTGGAGAAAGCTTTGCCGTTCTCTGTGTCGATCTGGATCGGTTCAAAGAAGTCAACGATGTCTTCGGGCATTCGACCGGAGATGCCTTGTTATGTGAGGTGGCACAACGTCTCAGCGTGGCGTGTGACGGGGCGTTCTTAGCGCGCATGGGAGGCGACGAGTTCACCATCATCTCGCCTGAAGGCCCGCAGCCTGCAACGGCGGAAGCGCTTGCGCGGCGATTGGTCGAAGTGATTGAGGGCGACATCGAGATCGCCGGCCATCCGCTCCGCGCCAGCTTGACGGTCGGCATCGCGTTATTTCCGGCCGATGGCATCGATGCCGCGGCGCTTCTTTCCAACGCCGACGCCGCGCTTTATCGGGCGAAGACCTCTGCCCGAGGTTCGATCCGTTTCTTCGAGCAGGACATGGACGAACGCCTGCGGGCAAAGCGCGCTCTGCAGCACGATTTGCGCTTGGCGGTCGACGGCAAGGAAATGCAGATCCATTATCAGCCGCAGGCTGGGATCGATGGCGAGATCCTAGGATTCGAGGCCCTGCTGCGCTGGCGCCATAAAAGCGGAGAACAGATACCGCCCAATACATTCATTCCGCTTGCGGAGGAGAGCGGCCTTATCATTTCGCTTGGCGAATGGGTTTTGCGGGAGGCTTGCCGCGAGGCGGCATCCTGGCCAAAGCCCCTGCAGGTCGCCATCAACCTGTCGCCGGTGCAGTTCCAGCATGGCGACCTGGCCGGGCTTGTGCATATGGTGCTTTTGGAAACCGGTCTTAAGCCGTCGCGACTGGAGCTGGAAATCACCGAGGGCGTGCTGATCGGCGACTTCTCGCGTGCCGTTTCAATTCTTCGCAAGCTCAAGGCACTTGGTGTTCGCATCGCCATGGACGACTTCGGCACCGGATATTCCTCATTGTCGTATTTGCAGGCTTTCCCCTTCGATAAAATCAAGATCGACCGGGCGTTCATCTCCAATTTGGAGCGGAACGCGCAATCGATGGCAATCATTCGCGCCGTGATCGGCCTTGGACGCGGCCTTGACCTGCCGATTACCGCCGAAGGGGTGGAGACCGAGGCTCAGTTGCAGTTCCTGAAACGGGAGCAGTGCCAAGAGATCCAGGGCTATCTCATCGGCAGGCCGGCGCCGATCGAGGATTACGCCGAAATGGTCGGACGCGCCGCGACACCCCGGGCCAAGGCGCGGGCGGGCTGAAACCCATTGGGTAGCTAGAGCGGCGCAGATCGAAAGGGCGCCAAGCCCTTACTACCCTTGATTTCCCCGCGTTCTGTTGGCACCAACACATCTCATCCCGAACCCATAGGGTCCGGCTTGATGGCCTAGCCAGGCGTCAGCTGGTATTTGCCTAGAAAGCAGCAATGGCGACCAAGCCGCCCTATTACATCACCACCGCGATCGCCTATCCGAATGGCGCCCCGCATATCGGCTTCGCCTCTGAAGTGATCGCTACCGACGCCATTGCGCGCTTCATGCGGCTGGATGGTTACGACGTGTTCTTCCTAACCGGAACCGACGAGCACGGCCAGAAGATGCAACAGACTGCGGCGAAGGAGGGGATTACGCCCAGCCAACTGCTCGATCGCACCGTCCCGCGCTATCGCGCCCTGCTCGAACGGTTCAATTGCTCCAACGACGACTTCATCCGCACCACGGAGGAACGCCATCGTCGTTCTTGCGCCGCCATCTGGGAGCGGATGAAAGGCGCCGGCGACATTTATCTTTCGAAATATTCCGGCTGGTATTCGGTGCGCGACGAGGCTTTCTACGACGGGAGCGAGACCACGCTCGCCGAGGGCGGTGCGCGGCTGGGGCCGCACGGCACTCCGGTCGAGTGGGTCGAGGAGGAAAGTTACTTCTTCCGCTTGTCCGCTTATCAAGACAAGCTCCTCGATCTTTATAAGAGGCAGCCGGACTTCGTGCTGCCGGAGACGAGACTCAACGAGGTTGTGAGTTTCGTTCGTGGCGGCCTGCGTGATTTATCGATCTCCCGCACCACCTTTGATTGGGGCATTCCGGTACCGGACGACGCCAAACACATCATGTATGTCTGGGTCGATGCGCTGACCAATTACCTTACGGCCGTTGGCTTTCCCAACACTGATAGCGAAAAATTCAAACGCTATTGGCCTGCCGCGCTGCATGTGATCGGCAAGGATATTGTGCGTTTTCACGCGGTCTATTGGCCCGCCTTCCTGATGTCGGCGGGCCTGCCGCTACCGCGCCGCATCTTCGGACATGGCCATGTGCTCAACCGCGGTGAGAAGATGTCGAAGTCGGTGGGCAACGTGGTCGATCCCTTCGCCCTCGCCGATGCCTATGGGGTCGACCCGGTGCGTTATTTCTTTTTGCGCGAGGTGCCGTTCGGTCAGGACGGAAATTACAGCCATGAGGTCATCGTCAACCGCATCAACGCCGACCTCGCCAACGACCTCGGCAATCTCGCCCAGCGCTCACTGTCGATGATCGCAAAGCAGCTCGGCGGCGTGCTGCCGAAGCCCGGGCCTTTCAGTGCCAACGACAATGCGATGCTGGCGTCCGCCGACGCCATGGTCGGCAAGGCGCGCGAAGCCATGGCGACCCAACAGCTGCATCAGGTGCTCAATCATGTCTGGGCTGTGGTAGCCGAGGCCAACCGCTATTTCGCCGGCGAAGCACCTTGGGCCGCGGCAAAGACCGATCCGGCGCGTATGGGAACGATCCTTTATGTCACCGCCGAGGTGATCCGGCAGGTCGCGATCCTGGCGCAGCCCTTCATGCCGGGGTCGGCGAGCAAGCTGCTCGACCTGCTGGCGGTACCCGAAGGCGAGCGCGATTTTTCCAAGCTCGAGGGCGGACATCGGCTTGCCGCGGGGAAATCGCTTCCAGCGCCTAGCGGGGTTTTCCCCCGTTATGTGGAACCGGAAACCGGCGCGCAGGCTTGATACGCCCATGCTGGTCGACAGCCATTGCCATCTGGATTTTCCCGACTTCGCCACCGAACTGGAGGCTGTCGTCGCCCGCGCCGAAGCCGCCGGGATCGGGCGCATCGTTACGATCTCGACGCGGGTACGGCGCCATGGCGAAGTGTTGGCGATCGCCGAGAGGTTTCCGGATATCTATTGCTCGGTCGGCACGCATCCGCACAACGCGCATGAAGAACTCGATATCGGCCCCGGCGAACTCGTGCAACGCGCACGCCATCCGAAGGTGGTGGCAATCGGAGAGGCGGGCCTCGACTATCACTATGACTACAGCCCGCGCGCGGCGCAGGAGCAGGGATTCCGTGCCCATATAGCGGCGGCGCGGGAAACCGGATTGCCGCTGGTCATTCATTCGCGCGAGGCCGACGACGATATGGCGCGGATTTTGAAAGAGGAAACAGGGAAGGGCGCCTTCCCGGCTATTCTTCACTGCTTTACCGGCAGCCGCGAGCTTGCATTCGCCGCGATCAATCTCGGCTTATACATTTCCTTTACCGGCATCCTGACATTTAAGAATTCGCAAGGCCTGCGCGACATCGCCCGCGACTTGCCCGTCGAGCGGATTCTGGTTGAAACCGACGCACCTTATCTTGCGCCCGGTCCGCATCGCGGCAAGCGCAATGAGCCGGCGTTTGTGGTGGAAACCGCGAAGGTCCTGGCGGCTGCGCGCGGCGTCTCATTTGAGGAGATCGCGCGGCAGACCACGGAGAATTTCCTTCGGCTGTTTAGCAAGGTTCCGCGGCCCGCAGTGGGCGCCGCATGACATTGACCTTCACCATCCTCGGCTGCGGCTCGTCCATGGGCGTGCCGCGTGTTGCGCTCGGCTGGGGCGCCTGCGACCCGGCCAATCCGAAAAACCGCCGGCGGCGCTGCTCATTGCTGGTGGAACGGTGCGTCGACGACCGGCGCACCAGCATTCTGGTCGACACCTCGCCCGACCTGCGCGCGCAATTGCTCGATGCCGATGTGCGTTCGCTCGATGCGGTGATGTTCACCCATGGCCACGCCGACCACACCCACGGCATCGACGATCTACGGCCGCTCTACATTAACGCCCGGCGGCGCCTAGATATTTACCTCGACGCCACGACCGAGCAGGAGTTGATCACCCGGTTTGATTATTGTTTCGCATCGCCGCCTGGTAGCGACTATCCGCCCATTGCCAAAGCCCATCGGCTGGTGCCGGACGGTCAGGTAACGGTTGAGGGTGAGGCTGGGCCGATTGCGGTGCTGCCGATCCTCCAGCGCCATGGCGCCATCGATTCGCTGGGATTCCGGTTCGGCGGCTTTGCCTATTCTTGCGACATCAATGGGCTGCCGCCGGAGAGCATAGCGGCGCTCCAGGGGCTGGATGTGTGGGTGGTCGACGCGTTGCGCATCGATCCGCATCCAAGCCATTTTTCGCTGAGCGATGCGCTGGCCTGGATTGAACGCTTGAAGCCGAAACGGGCAATCCTCACCAACCTACACGCGGACCTGGATTACGAGGTGTTGCGGGCGAAGCTGCCGCCGCACGTGGAGCCGGCCTATGACGGAATGAGGATTACGATTGGTAACAGCTAATGAAGAATCTTAGGTATCTCTATTTATTCTGCGATTTCAGAAACTTGTACTTAGTTCTTCGCTCATGCAGGTGCCTAGGAATATTCCATAATATGTCTTATGCGAATCCGTCGTAGACGCTTGCGGGGGGCATTTAACCGCCTTGGGAACCCACTCAGTCCAGGCGAATTATCAACGAGGCTCCCCCGCTAGTCGGCACTCCGCCGCCCCTAATTGAGGTCTCCCGTGAGCAATAAAGTTCGAAAGCTTGAGCCCCGGCATAAACCGGCGTCCGCCCTCGATACGCCGACCGATCTTTCCGAGGCCGCGGTACGGGACATTTCGAAGGCGCTCAACGGCCTCTTGGCTGACGCCTTCGCGCTGTATCTGAAGACCAAGAACTTCCATTGGCATGTGAGCGGTCCACACTTCCGCGACTATCACCTCTTGCTCGACGAGCAGGCCGAGCAGATTTTCGCAACGACTGATGAACTGGCCGAGCGCGTGCGCAAGATCGGCGGCGTGACGCTGCGCTCCATCGGCGACATTTCCAAGCACCAGAGCATCAAGGACAACGACGAGGATTTTGTGCCGCCGCGGGAGATGCTGCGCGAGCTTCTGGCCGACAACAAAGCCGTCGCCCAGGCGATGCGCGAGGCGCATGATCTGTGCGACAAGCACGAGGACGTGGCTACGGCGAGCCTTTTGGAAGTCTGGATCGACCAGACCGAGCGCCGCACCTGGTTTCTGTTTGAGGCGAGCCGGAACGCCGAGCCGACCGGCCATTAACCTCGACGGTTGCATAGCCGACGTTTCGCCTCATCCCCGACGGTCTGATACGGTCCCTGCCCTTATTGGGATCGCTTCATGACACCCTCGCGTGATATTGCCCGGCTGATCGAGATCATGGCGGCGCTGCGGACGCCGGGCAGCGGCTGTCCGTGGGATCTGCAGCAGGATTTCCGCAGCATCGCGCCCTACACGATCGAAGAAGCCTATGAGGTCGCCGACGCCATCGAGCGCGGCGATTTCGACGACTTGCGCGACGAGCTGGGCGACCTCCTGCTCCAGGTCGTCTATCACGCCCGCATGGCCGAGGAACAAAACCGCTTCGCCTTCGGCGATGTAGTTTCGGCTATCACCGAAAAGCTGCTGCGCCGGCATCCCCATGTGTTTGGCGACGCCCACGGGCTGAATGCCGAGGCGGTCGCCAAGCTTTGGCAGAAAATCAAGGCCGAGGAAAAGGCGGCGCGGCCGTCGGCAGGCCCAGGTAAGGATGAAGGTGCCCTCGCCGGTATTCCCGTTGCGCTTCCCGCCCTCACCCGCGCGCTGAAGCTACAGACCAAGGCCGGCGCGGTCGGGTTCGACTGGAACGATCCCATGGCAGTGCTCGCTAAAATCCGCGAGGAAGCTGACGAGATTGAGGCCGAGTTGAGCGCGGGAAAGCAAAAGGAAGCTGCCGGTGAAGTCGGCGACCTTCTGTTCGCCGTGGTCAACCTCGCGCGCCATCTGCATGCCGACCCCGAGGCCGTGCTGCGCGCCACCAATGCCAAGTTCGAGCGCCGATTTTCCGCCATTGAACAGGCGCTCGACGCGCAGGGAAAAACTCCGCAACAATCGACACTGTCCGAGATGGATGCCTTGTGGGACGCGGCCAAGGCGACGGAGAAATAGCGCGTCGCGCTTTGCCTCCGAATTACTTAACGCCGACGGCCTGCAAATATTGCAGATCAACAAAACGCTCCGGCGCGGGCAACGGCGATTTGATCGTTCCAGCTTCGCCCATGAAGGCTATCACCTGGGCCAATCCCTTGAGATCGATCTCGCCGGCTTTGGGCAAAACACCGCGTTCCGGCTCAAAATAGAGCGCCAGCGTTTGCCGGGCGCTGTCCTCGGATGCGCCGGTAGTATCCGCAATAGTGCGGACAACGTCGCTGCGTTTTGCCGGGTCGCGGATGAATTTGAATGCTGCAGCCAGGCCGCGGACGTAGCGCACAAGCGCCTCTTTATGAGCCTCGGCCCAGGAGCGCCGAGCGATTGTCACGGTGTAGAGAAAATCCGGCACGGCTTCCAACGAGAGCCCCAGCAATCGATAGCCGCGCCGCAGGGCGAAGAAATCTTGCGGCTGCCCAAGCGGTACCGCGTCGCATTCACCCTGGATCAGGCAATTATAGCGGGTCGGCGTGCCCTCGATCTCCTTGGTCCGGAAATCGCCACTGTGAAGTCCGTGGAGCGCGAGCAGCTTGCGGATCGAGATCGTAATTGTGCCGGTCTCGGCGGCAAAGCCGAGCAACTTTCCCTTGAGATCGGCGAAGCTCGTGATGTCGCGGCGCGCCACCAGGCTGTAGATCGGATTGTTGAACTCGGCGGCAATAGCCACCGCGTCGGAGCCTTTGAGCACGGCTTGGATCAAGAACGCCGTCGCAATATGACCGACATCGACCGCACTCTCTTCCAGCGCCGCGATCATCTTCTCGCCGCCCGCATCAGCGATGGGCAGCAGGGTGAAATTAAGCCCCTCGCGGGCGAAGAAGCCCTCGCGCTCCGCCACCAGGATCGGAAGCGCAAAGATGCTTTTAATTTCCGACGGGGCGGCGCCGTAGCGGAGCGTGATCGCCTCCGTCCGGGCGGGCGGAATGGCCGACCCGCAGAGCAGCGCTACCGTCGCGGCGAGAATTCGACAATCCATCGCATCCTTGTGGGCGGCCTAACCCGCCAATTCCTTAGCAAACTTGGACCGCACCCGCTCCATGGCGGGCTGATCGGCGCGTATGGTCATCGCAAGTTGGCCGCGATCGTTCATCGCCTTAGACAATACCTCGGTGTGACGATGCAGCCAGCTCACCGCTGCTCCGTCCGCGGGATCAAGAACAAGATCAAGCATCATCCGGCTCGCTGCCAAGCGGGCTTCGATCGCTGATTTCAGCAGATCGAGCCCCTCCCCCGTCACGGCTGAAACCAGGACCGGACGGCGCTTCGCGGGTTGGCGTTCGGCCTGATTGGAAAGCTCGCTGCGCCGATCTGCGCTCAGGCGGTCGATCTTGTTCCAGACTTCCACCAGGCGGTTGTCCTCGGGCTCGATTCCGAGTTCGCGCAACACCTCGCTAACGTCGCGCGACTGGGCTTGCGCGTCCTCATGCGATACGTCGCGGACATGCAGGATGACGTCGGCTTCGATCACCTCCTCCAGGGTGGCGCGGAAGGCGGCGATCAGCATGATCGGCAAGTCCGAAATAAAACCCACCGTGTCGGACAGGATGATCCGGACGCCATGCGGCAGGCTGACGGCGCGCAGTGTTGGATCGAGCGTGGCAAACAGCATGTCCGCGGAGAGCACGCTTGCCTTGGTCATATAGTTGAACAGGGTCGACTTGCCGGCATTGGTGTAACCGACCAGCGCGACAATCGGATAAGGCACGCGCTTGCGGCTATCGCGATGGAGCTTGCGTGTACGTTTGACCTTGGTGAGCTCGCCCTCGATGCGGGAAATACGTTCCTCGATCAGCCGCCGGTCGGTTTCGAGCTGGCTCTCGCCTGGTCCGCCAAGGAAGCCGAAACCGCCGCGCTGCCGCTCTAGATGCGTCCATGAGCGCACCAACCGGCTTTTCTGGTAGGTCAAATGCGCATGTTCGACCTGTAGCGCGCCCGCACGCGTGCGGGCGCGGCGGCCGAAGATTTCCAAGATCAAGCCGGTACGGTCGAGAACCTTGGCGTTCCACGCCTTCTCAAGATTGCGCTGTTGCACGGGAGAAATCGCGCAGTCCATGACGACCACCCCGGCCTCGAGGCTTTTGACCAAGCCCGCGATCTCCTCGACCTTGCCCTTGCCGATAAAAGTCGCGGGCCGGATGGCGGACAAAGGTAAGACGCCGGCTTGCGCGACGTTGAGGTCAATGGCACGCGCAAGGCCAACGGCCTCATCAAGGCGGGTGGCGGGCGAACGGATTTCTTCGTCCAGCCGGGCTCCGGCGGCGGGTGGCGTCGAGCGCTGGCGCAGGAAGGGCTCAATCACAATCGCGCGGGCGGTTTCCGAACCCGCCGTTGTCGGGCTCAGACGATCCGTGCGTTTGTTAGGCCGGCGGGGCCGCAATTATTCCTTTTCCCCGGCGGGCGCCTCCTCGGCGCCTTCGAATAGCTGGATCGGATGCCCCGGCATGATGGTCGAGATGGCATGTTTATAGACAAGCTGCGAATGACCATCTCGCCGCAGCAGCACGCAAAAATTATCGAACCAGGTCACGACGCCTTGCAACTTGACGCCGTTGACCAAAAAGATGGTGAGCGGCGTTTTGGTCTTGCGGACGTGATTGAGGAAAGTGTCTTGTAGATTTTGGGCGCGTTCGGCCATTGCCGTGTTCCGTTCTATGCCCGTCTGTGATGCGGGCTGTTTTTGCCAAGCTACTGCCCTTTCACCAAACGTCGGCTCCCCGCAGCAACCCGGACCGAACCATTAGATGGTAGGTCAGGGGGCGGTGCAAGCCCAAGTTGGCGGATGCCCGAAAAAACTGCTTGGGAAGCTTCAACCAAACTCGCTGTAATGGTGAAAGTCGCGTCTCAGCGCCGTAGCCACAAGGCCGGGAGCGCCATTACCCACTGGTCTTCCGTCAATCCGCACCACCGGCATGACCGTCTGTGTCGACGAGGTAACAAAGGCCTCGCGGGCGGCATAGGCCTCGTCGACGGTGAACGGCCGTTCGTCGAGCTCCAGCCCCTGTGCCTTGATGACCCGGAGCAGGACCGTTCGGGTAACCCCGCGCAAGATGCCGTGGTCGGCGGACGGCGTCACCACCTTGCCTTCGCGGCTGACAATCCAGGCATTGGTCGACGATCCTTCGGTGACAAAGCTGTGCTTATCTACAAACCAAGCTTCCTTGGCGCCCTGCTCGCGCGCCGCCTGTTTGGCGAGCACGTTGGGCAAAAGCGACACGGATTTGATATCGACCCGTTCCCATCGGTTGTCGGGAACAGTGATGACCGAAATTCCTTCTGCCGCTGTTTTTTCGGTAGCGGAAAAATCCAGGCTGCGGGCGGTGACGACGATGCTGGGAGTGGTGTTCGGCGGAAAGGCGTGGTCGCGCCGCGCGACGCCTCGGGTGATCTGCAGATAGAGGATGCCATCGCGCACGCGATTGCGCTCAATCGTCTCGCGCAAGATTACGCCCAGCGCCGCCACGGGCATCGGCATCCGGATCTGAAGCTCGCGTAGCGAGCGTTGCAGGCGCTCCATGTGCAGGCGCTCGTCGACGAGGCGGCCTCCCCTCACCTCGCAAACTTCATAGACGCCGTCGGAGAATTGGTAGCCGCGATCCTCGATATCCACCGCCGCTTCGCGGCGAGCCAGGTAACGGCCGTTTACATAAGCGATACGAGACATGGAGCCTCAGCCGATCCCAAGCGCCTTGAGCTTGCGATGCAGCGCCGACCTTTCCATACCGACGAATTCCGAAGTTCGGGAAATATTGCCGCTGAAGCGGTTGATCTGCGCCACCAGATATTCGCGTTCGAAAACTTCGCGGGCATCACGCAGCGGCAAGCCCATGATTTGTTCGCCGCCGTTACCGGCGGGCATAGCGGGAATCATCGAGCCGACATCCTGCGGCAACATGTTGGCGCTGATGACCGCGTCCGGCTCGCCGCCGGCGAGGATCATCAGCCGCTCGATATTGTTGCGGAGTTGCCGCACGTTGCCGGGCCAATCATGCGATTGCAAAACCGCCATGGCGTCGGCGCCAATTTTGCGGATCGGAAGGCCGGTGGCTTGAGAAATCTGCGCCATGAAATAGTCGACGAGATCGGGAATGTCTTCACGCCGTTCCGCCAGCGGCGGCACGCGGACCGGAACCACAGAAAGACGGTGATAGAGGTCCTCGCGAAATTTTCCGCTGGCGATATCGGCTTCGATGTTGCGAGCGGTCGAAGACACGATCCGTACATCGACAGAAACCTGGGCGTTGCTGCCGACGCGCTGGAAGTTTTGTTCGACGAGGACACGAAGGATCTTGTTCTGTGTCTCCCGCGGCATGTCCGCGATTTCATCGATGAACACGGTTCCGCCATGTGCCTCTTCGAGAGCGCCGATCCTGCGGCCCTGCGCGCCGTTCGAGTCCTCGATGCCAAATAGTTCGATTTCCATGCGCTCCGGCGTGATCGCGGCGGCATTGATGACCACAAAGGGACCATCGGCGCGGCTCGATAACTGGTGCACCGTGCGGGCCGCGAGTTCCTTCCCCGATCCGGAGGGACCGACGATCAAGATGCGGCTATTGGTCGGAGCCACCTTCTCGATTGTCTGGCGGAGCTGATTGAGCGACGCCGAGTGGCCAACCAGCGTCGACGGCAGCGGGGCCAACTGCTTGAGCGCCCTAACCTCCCGCTTCAGCCGCGACGTTTCCAGCGCGCGATCGGCAACGAGAAGCAAGCGGTCCGCCTTGAATGGTTTTTCAATGAAATCGTAAGCGCCGCGCTTGATGGCTGCGACCGCAGTCTCGATGTTGCCGTGACCCGAAATCATGACCACCGGAACTTCGGAATGCACCTGCTTGACGCTGTCCAGCAATTGCAGCCCATCGAGCCGGCTGCCTTGAAGCCAGATATCAAGAAAGACGAGGTTCGGCCGGCGCACGGCTATCGCGGCCAAGGCCTCGTCGCTATCGCGCGCGGTACGGGTGCTGTAGCCCTCGTCCTGTAAAATACCCGACACCAATTGCCGGATATCCGACTCGTCGTCGACGACAAGAATGTCGGATGCCATATTTATTATCCGTTCGCGGCTGTGGCAGTTGCGGGAGAAGCGCTCGCGGACATCTCTTTGCTCCCGAAGCGCAGCCGCACCCAGGCGCCGCGTTGTCCAGGTATCCGCTCGGAAGCATCCTTCAACTCGATGCGGCCTCCGTGCTCTTCCAGAATCCTGCCGACGATGGCGAGGCCCAGGCCGGTGCCTTTTTCCCGCGTCGTCACGTAAGGCTCGAGCAGCCGGCTGCGGTTCTCTTTCGGCAGACCTATTCCATTGTCGATCACGTCGATCACGATATCGCCGCCGTCCCGCGATGCCGAAACCAGGATACGCCCGCGGCCAAGTTCAGCGGCCGGCACCGCGGCGACACCTTCCGCCGCATTCTTGATGATGTTGGTCAAGGCTTGAGAAATGAGCCGGCGATCAAATCGCGCCAACAGCGGATCCTCGGCGAGCTCCACGTCGATATCGACATCGGAATGGCCCACCTTCATCAGGAATACGGCCTGGCGAACAGCATCTGCCACATCGTCGGCCGCCATCACCGGCTTCGGCGTCCTGGCGAAGCGCGAGAATTCATCCACCATCCGTTTGATGTCTTCGACTTGCCGCACGATGGTGTCCGTGCACTGCTCGAAAATATCGCGGTCTTCAGTGATGACCTTGCCGTATTTGCGCAGCAGCCGTTCGGCGGAAAGCTGAATCGGGGTCAGAGGATTTTTGATCTCATGGGCAATGCGGCGCGCCACGTCAGCCCAGGCCGAGGTGCGTTGCGCGGAGACCAACTCGGTTATGTCGTCGAGAGTGACAACGTAACCGTGATCGGCTTCCGGCGACTGTTCGCTGGTAACCCGGACCGAGAGATTGCGCTCCTGACCCTTGCGGTTGATCGTCACCTGGCCCTGGATGAGCCGTTGGACACCCGAGAGGGCCGCCGTCATCATCTCGGCCAGTTCCGGCACGATCTCGACCAGCGGCCGGCCAAGCGTTTCCGCCTCCGAACTTCCGATCAGTCTCTCGGCGGAGCGATTGAGAATGCTGACCCGGCCCTCGGCATCCACGCCGATGACGCCGGCGCTGGCGCCGGCGAGGACGGCTTCCGTAAAACGCCGGCGGCTGTCGATCAGATCGCGCGCGCGCATGATGTCGTCGCGCTGCGTGCGCAATTCCTGGGTCATCTTGTTGAAGGTCTCACCGAGATTGGCGATATCGCCCTCGGAGCGGCGGATCGGCACTTGAACATAAAAGTTTCCGGTGGAGACGAGATTGGCCGCGCTGATAAGCCTGCGGATCGGACCGACAAGATAGTTTGCAAAATTAAGTCCGATCCACACCGCCGACAGCAACACGATGAGCGCGATGACGGTGTAAACCAATCCAAATGCGATCTGGATGCCGAAACGGCGCTCTTGCAGGGCGTTGTAGTCGCTGATGTTCTCTTCTGTTTCCCGCAGGCGAGTGACTATGCCTGGATCAAACGTCCGAACAACGTAGAGAAACGTATTGTCGAAATTACGCAGCTTAAGGATTGCCGCGACATAACTCGCATCGAGGAACAAGCCGACTTGCGGTTCGGTTTCATTGACGCTGGCGAGCGCCTCGCGCGGCAGTGTGATTTCCAGGTCGGCTTTGCTCCCCACCTTTTCGATGACCGAAAGATTGCCGTCGACCAACTCCGCCGCCGGAAGTCCGCGCCCCGTCGCTTGCGCGGTAAAGAATTGCCGGAAGCGATCGCGGTCTTGGTCGAATAAGGGCTTGGCGCGTGCGAGGTCGACGGCCATGGCTAAAGTTTCGCCGCGCAGCGCCTGCCCTTGTTCGCTCAGATACGTGTCCGCCATGGCGATGGAATTTTCCATCATCGCGCGTGTGCGGGTGGAAAACAGACGATCCAATCCACGGTCCAGAGTGACGCTGGCGACAATCGCCACCAGGATGGCCGGGGCTGCGGCGATAATAGAGAACAGTGCGATGATGCGCACATGCAGCCGGGCCGCGGCGCGTCCGCGCCGCCGTGCCTGAACGATCCGCCATAGCTCGCGGGCGATGATGCCGATGAGCAAAAGAACGGTCGCCGCATTGACGAGCAGGAGCGTGACGACAGCTTCGTGGGTCGGCGCAATAGGAATAAGGTCGGAAATGACCAGAAAGGTGAGGAGCGCGGAGAGCAGTGCCAGAACGATCGCGATCGGCCCGAGAATCCGATTTTCCACCCGGGCCGCGGTTGCTCCGACCATGGCCGCTTCAGCAGTCATGGCATTGTTCACGCTGGACATGAACGCGCTTTCAATCGATTGGGAAGGAAGGGGCGCTCCACCTAACCCGAGCACCCGCTTTAAGGTGAGGCTTTTATACATCAATGTTGCCGAATTACGACAATTCCGCGGCGCTCAAAGGCGGAGTGGGTTAGCCGCCGCTGCGGTAAACCTGGATATCCAGATCCCGGATTTTCTTGCGCAGAGTGTTGCGATTCACCCCCAGGAGATCGGCGGCGCGGATTTGGTTTCCCCGCGTTGCGGCCAGCGCTGCCGACAGCAGGGGGTATTCGATCTCCCGCAAAATCCGGTGGTATAGGCCGGGCGGCGGCAGGCCATTGCTGAACGCCGCGAAGTAGTCGCCCAGATGCCGCTCAACGGCGGCGGCCAAGCCTTCTTCCGTCGTCGGCTCGCCGCCTCCGGCCTGCAACACAGGCTGAGACAGCTCGGCTTCGATCACCGCGGCCGAAATCATTTCCTGCGGATAAAGCGCTGCAAGCCGCCGGGCCAAATTCTCCAACTCGCGAACGTTGCCCGGCCAGCGGTGGCGTTTGAGCTGGTCAAGCGCAGCCTGATCGAGCTGCTTGGCCGGCAGACCTTCCCGCTCGGCTTGCGTGAAAAAATGCCGAATAAGGTCCGGAACATCTTCGACGCGCTCGCGTAAAGGCGGCAGCCGCAGCGGTACGACATTGATCCGGAAGAATAGATCCTCGCGGAATAGGCCCTGCTGAATCAGCAGCCGCAAATCCTTGTTGGTGGCGGCAATGATGCGGACGTCCGCCTTGATCGGTGTGCGTCCGCCGACAGTGGTGTATTCGCCCTGCTGTAGAACCCGCAGCAACCGGGTTTGCGCTTCCATCGGCATGTCGCCGATCTCGTCAAGGAAGAGAGTGCCGCCCTCCGCCTGCTCGAAGCGACCTGAACTGCGATTGTTGGCGCCGGTGAAGGCGCCCTTCTCGTGCCCGAACAACTCGGATTCGATCAACTCGCGCGGAATCGCCGCCATGTTGATGGCAACGAAGGGACCCGTCCGGCGCTTTCCGTAATCGTGCAACGCTCTGGCGACGAGTTCCTTTCCGGTACCGGATTCGCCGCTGATCATGACCGTGAGGTCGGTCTGCATCAGACGGGCGAGCAGGCGATAGATTTCCTGCATGGCAGGCGAGCGGCCGATGAGTGGGATTGCTTCGAACTCCTCGACCTTTTCCTTCTCGCGCGGGCGCTCCTTCGGTTCCGACAGCGCGCGGCCGACGATGGCGATGAGTTCCTTAAGATCGAAAGGTTTGGGCAGATATTCGTAGGCTCCGCGTTCGGATGCGCGGATCGCGGTCATGAAGGTATTTTGCGCGCTCATGACGATCACCGGCAAATCCGGACGCGCCTTTTTGATCCGCGGCAGCAGATCGAACGCGTTCTCGTCCGGCATCACGACATCGGTGATGACAAGATCGCCATCGCCTCGGCTGACCCAGCGCCACAAAGTTGCAGCGGTCCCGGTTGAGCGCACCTCGTAACCGGCGCGCGACAGCGCTTGGCTCAGAACCGTGCGTATCGCTGCGTCGTCGTCGGCAACCAGGATGCTTCCCGTGTTCATGGGATTCCTCTTCAGCCCTTTAAAGCTGCGTTGGTCTTGTCTCGGTGCAGCTCGCCCCGGCCGGCGCGTCCAGCCAATTTCTTCGGTTTCACAGACGCCGAACTAACTTTGGGCTGATGTGTAAAATCCGGAAGATCGGGGTCTTCCGAAGCAGCGCCCTCTCCCGCGTAGATTGGCAACAGCACACGGAACATCGTGCGTCGCGGCTGCGATTCACACTCGATGATGCCGCCATGATCGCCGACGATTTTGGCGACGAGCGCAAGACCAAGGCCGGACCCGGTCGGCTTCGTCGTCACGAATGGATCGAACAGATGCGGCAGCAGTTCCTCCGGTACGCCCGGGCCATTGTCTTTGACGCAGAATTCCAAAGGCAGCGAAACCCGCACCTTGCTTCCCGGCAATGACAGACGCACGCCCGGTCGGAACGCCGTCGTAAGCTGAATCTCGCCGTCGCTGTTTCCATCCGAAATAGCTTCCGCGGCGTTCTTTACCAAATTCAGAAAGACCTGAACGAGTTGATCGCGATTGGCGAATACCGGCGGCAGCGATGGATCGTATTCCTCGACGAATTTGATGTTGCGCGCAAAGCCGGATTGCGCGAGCCGCTTCACGTGTTCAAGCACCGCATGGATGTTGACCGGTTCGCGTTCGATCGGCCGCTCGTCGGTGAACACTTCCAATCGCCCTACGAGCTTCACGATGCGGTCGGCTTCGTCGCAAATGAGACGCGTTAGCGTGCGATCATCGTCGCCGGCCGATTGTTCGAGCAACTGCGCCGCGCCGCGAATGCCTGACAGAGGATTTTTGATTTCGTGGGCAAGCATGGCGGCAAGCGCGCTGACCGAACGTGCCGCGCCGCGATGCGTCAACTGCCGATCCATTTTATCGGCGATGCTGCGTTCCTGCAGCATGACCACAACATAATCCGGACGCTCAGGAAGCGGCGCGACGTGCAAATCGACCAGGCGGTCGCCGGGATTGCGCGGTGTGCCGAGATCGACCTTGTATTCATTGACCGGGGCGCCGCGCGTGCGCACCTGTTCGACCAGCGTCAGCAGTGGACTTCCGAACGGCACCAGTTCCCGCAACAGGTAGCGGCGCAATAGCGATACAGAAACCTCAAAAAAGACCTCGGCCGCCGTATTGGCGTCGGCGATCTTGCCGTCGGCCGACACCATGATCACCGGATGCGGCAACGCGTTGAGCACTGCGTCGGCGGTAACCGATGGAAACGACGCTGGCTGGGATTCCATTACGCTCATGCCGCAGCACTCCAACCGAAGGCATCGTAAGCATCGACGAGATGACGAACTGCTTCGCCCGGCTTCTCGACCGTGAGAACCTGGCCGCGCCATTTTTTCAGCAGATCAGCGGGAATACCGGCCGTCGCCGCCGCGGCATCCAGCGCCCAGCCGAGATGCTTGCGCGCGTGGCGTAAGCCGATGCGCAGGCCATGATGGGCAAGCATCTCTTTGTAAAGTTCAATGATAAGAGCGAGCTGTTCAGCAAGAGGCGGCGCTGGCTCGCGCCGGCCGGTATCGAGATAGCGGGCCATCTGTCCGGGAAACCAGGGCCTGCCCTGCGCCGCGCGGCCGACCATCACCGCATCAGCGCCGGAAGCCTTGAGAGCGGCGTCCGCGTCGTCGAAGCTGTCGATGTCGCCGTTGACCACGAGAGGAATGGAAACGCTGTTTTTCACTGCACGCACCGCGGACCAATCGGCATTACCTTTGTAGAATTGGCAGCGGGTGCGCCCGTGCACAGTGATGAGCCCTACGCCGGCCTGCTCGGCACGGTGGGCGAGTTCGGGCGCGTTGATCGATTGCGCGTCCCAGCCGAGCCGCATCTTCAGCGTCACCGGTACGGAGACGGCATTCACGGTTGCTTCAATCAGTGTGAGCGCATGATCGAGATCGCGCATCAGCGCGGAGCCGGATTCGCCATTGGTGACGTGCTTGGCCGGACAGCCCATGTTGATGTCGATGATTGCCGCGCCGTTCGCCTCGGCGACCCGCGCGCCCTCGCCCATCCAGCGCGCCTCACAGCCGGCTAGCTGGACGACATGGACGCCGACGCCCTGCCCTTCGCTACGCAGGCAGGCATTGCGGTCGCCTTCCACTAAATCCTGAGAAGCGGTCATTTCAGAAACCACCAGGCCAGCGCCAAGCCGCGCCACAAGGCGGCGGAACGGTGCGTCCGTGACCCCAGACATGGGCGCCAGAACCAACCGGTTAGGCAGTGGGATTTTGCCAATCGTCAGGGCCGGTGAAGCGATAGGGCTGCCAATTAGGGTCATTCGCGGGCTCTGCCCAAGAATTGGGCTAATATGTATTGTGCATAGAGTTTAGCCATTTTTGCCTTCAGCGCAAGTGCTGCACTGCAACAAAAGCGAAGAACCATGGGGAAATCGATTTTTCCTTGTGCTGATAACCGCTAAGGCTAAGGCATTCGGCGTGTCGTCAGGAGTGAGATGCGGTGGTAGGGACGGTTGCAGCAGTCGTAGTCGCCGCAGGGCGGGGCAGCCGGGCGGGCGAAGGATTGCCAAAGTCCTATAGGCAGCTCGCGGGCGAACCCTTGATCCGGATGAGCCTCCGCCTGTTTTCAGGGCACCACGAAATCGACCTGGTCCAACCCGTGATCTATGCCGATGACGCCGCCCTCTATGAAACCGCCACGGCGAGAATGGACGTGCTTGCGCCCGTTAACGGCGGCGCTACGCGGCAGGCCTCGGTACGCGCGGGGCTGGAGGCTTTAGTCCCGCACCGGCCCAACATCGTGCTGGTTCACGACGCGGCACGGCCGTTCGCCTCCCCCGCGCTGCTCTCGCGCGCTATCGCCGCCGCCGCCCAGGGCGCCGCGGTTCCCGGCGTCGCCGTGGCCGATACCATCAAGACAATCGATGCCGGCGGGCGCGTCGGCGCTACACTCGACCGCGCCCAGCTTCGCGCCATCCAGACTCCGCAGGGATTTGGCTTTGCCATTCTGCTCGATGCCCACCGCCGCGCGGCTGACGCAGGCCGCAACGACTTTTCCGATGACGCCGCGCTGATGGAATGGGCGGGCGCCAAGGTCACCGTATTCGAAGGCGATCTGGGCAACGTGAAGCTGACGACGGCGGACGATTTTGCCCGCGCTGAAGCCATGCGGCTTGCCGCGCTGGCGGACATTCGAACCGGCAGCGGTTACGACGTGCACGCCTTCGGCAATGGCGACCACGTGACGCTGGGCGGGGTCAAAATCCCGCATCCGCGCGGCCTCTCCGGTCATTCCGACGCCGACGTGGCGCTGCATGCGCTGGTGGACGCCATTCTCGGCGCACTGGCTGAAGGCGACATCGGCGCGCATTTTCCGCCCAGCGATCCGCAATGGCGCGGCGCTTCCTCCGACCGCTTCCTGAAATTTGCCGTGGAACGCGTGCGCGCACGCGGCGGCATCGTCGCGCATCTCGACGTCACGCTGATCTGCGAAGCGCCGCGCATCGCGCCGTATCGCGACGTCATGCGTGAACAAATCGCCGCGCTCGCCGTTCTCCCCCTCGACCGCGTGGCGGTGAAGGCGACGACCAACGAGAAGCTCGGATTCATCGGGCGGAGCGAAGGCATCGCCGCGCTGGCCACGGCGACGATCCGGCTGCCCTGGAGTTCGACCGATGTTGGATGAGGACATTGTCGAGGCGGCTAAAGACCTCCTCACAATCTGCAAAGATAAAAATCTTCTGGTCGCCACCGCGGAGTCCTGCACCGCAGGTTTGGTCGCCGGTACGTTGACGGAAATCCCTGGAGTTTCGAGTATCCTCGATCGAGGCTATGTGACCTATTCGAACGAGGCCAAGCACGAGATGCTCGGCGTCTCGCGCGAAATACTCAAAACACATGGTGCGGTAAGCCCGCAGACCGCCGAAGCCATGGTACGCGGCGTGCTCGGCCAATCGCGCGTGCATCTTGCGGTGTCGGTCACTGGAATTGCAGGACCGGACGGCGGCTCCGAGGAAAAGCCGGTCGGGCTTGTATATTTCGCGGCTGCCTCGCGCAGCGGCAAGATTATCGACGCCGAAAAGCGCTATGGCGACATCGGTCGCGCACAAGTGCGCAAGCAATCGGTGCTGCAAGCGTTCAAAATGCTGCACGAACTCGCCAAAGCCGAATCCGGCAATCCGTCACGTAAGGCAATTTTGAGCTAGATCGAGCGCGAATATTAAACTGACCGATAAACTTCGTCCGCGCGCTTTTCGAAAGCAACGGCGAAGCGGCGGAAGGCGGCATCAAACATCGCGCCCATCAGCGCGGCAAGTATGCGGCTTTTGAATTCGTAGGAAATGAAAAACTCGACGTCGCAGGCAGCTTCCCCGGCGGGACGAAAATTCCAGCGGTTTTGCAGATTGCTGAAAGGTCCGTCGAGATATTCCACCAGGATTTGCAGCTTCGGCTTGTCGAGGGTGACGCGGCTGGTGAAGGTTTCTCGGACCACTTTGTAGGCCACGGTCATATCGGCGACGAGGATTTCGGCCCCCTCCCCCGACGGCGTGCGTTTTTTCACTTTGAGCGCCTGGCAGAGCGGCACGAATTGCGGATATTTCTCCACATCCGCGACCAGATCGAACATGTTTCTCGCGGAATGGCGCACGCGCCGGGTGGTGGAAAATTGCGGCATCAAGCCGTTCCGATCCTTTCCAGGAAATCGCCGGCGTCGCGATCACCGCGGAAATGAAATATCCTGAGGTGGCTGCCGAATTTTTCGATGCCATCGACGATCCGAGGCCGGTAATCGGTCGGAAAATCCCAGACAAAGCGCAGGAATTCCGCGTCAAATTGCTCGGGGCATTCATCCGGCAATTCCGGACGGGTACGGCCGTAGTCCTTGATGATCCGTGTCAGCACCCGGCGCATGCACCTAAACCGCCCATGGTCGAGCCAGATCAGCGTGTCGGCACGGGGCATGCGGATATCAAAGGTGCTGGAATAATTACCCTCCATGATCCAGTTAGGCGCGGCGGCAAGCGCCGCAGCCTTTTCACGCCACTCCGCTTCGTCAGAGGCCTTCCAGCCGTTGTGCCAATAGTGACCATCGAGATGGATCACGGGAAGCGGCAGCCTTTCTGCGAGCTTTCGCGCGAACGTGGTCTTGCCTGCTCCGGGCAACCCAACACCAAAACGCGACACATCAGCGCGTCAGGCGCGGCCAAGTTTGCCATCGCGCGCCGCCTTGAGCCGCGCGAAATCCTCGCCCGCGTGATGCGACGAGCGCGTCAGCGGCGAGGACGAAACCATTAGGAAGCCTTTGGCATAGGCGACGGCCTCCAGTGCCTTGAATTCTTCCGGTGGCACGAAGCGCACGACTTCATGATGCTTGCGCGTCGGCTGCAGATATTGGCCGATGGTGAGGAAATCGACATCGGCGGCGCGCAGATCGTCCATCACCTGCAGAATTTCGTTCCGCTCTTCGCCAAGCCCAAGCATGATACCGGACTTGGTGAACATGGCCGGATCGATTTCCTTCACCCGCTGCAATACACGGATCGAGACAAAGTAGCGCGCGCCGGGCCGTACCGTCAGATAGAGTGAAGGCACGGTTTCGAGATTGTGATTGAAGACGTCGGGCCGCGCCGCGACGACCTTCTCCACCGCACCATCCTTGCGCAGGAAATCCGGCGTCAGCACCTCGATGGTCGTGGACGGACAGCGCGCCCGGATGGCGCGGATCGTTTCCGCAAAATGCTCCGCGCCGCCGTCATCAAGATCGTCGCGGTCTACGGACGTGACAACAATGTGTGCAAGCCCGAGCTTCGCGGTCGCTTCCGCCACATGCTCCGGCTCATGCGGGTCGAGCGCGCCGGGCAGCCCGGTCTTCACATTGCAGAAGGCGCAGGCGCGGGTGCAAGTGTCGCCCATGATCATGAAGGTGGCGTGCTTTTTCTCCCAGCACTCGCCAATGTTGGGGCAGCCGGCCTCCTCGCACACCGTATGCAGATTGTTTTCGCGCATGATGCGGCGCGTCTCGTCATAGCCGCGCGACACCGGCGCCTTGACGCGGATCCAATCCGGCTTTTTCAGCACGGGCGTATCCGGCCGGTGCGCTTTTTCCGGATGGCGCGGGCGCGGCAGGCCGTTGATGGTGTCGAGCACGATGGCCATGACTTCTCCCGGGCGAAAGCCCGTCACCTCATACGTAAGCGCTCAACTTGCCGCAAGCCATAGGCGTTCTTGCGCCAATTCAGGCGCGGCGGATGGCCTGCCAGATCAACAGGAACAGCACGGCGCCGATGGTGGCGGTGATCAGGCCGCCGAAGAAGCTCGGCATCACGTAGATGCCGAGGCGGTCGAATAGCCAGCCGCCGACAATCGCGCCGACCAGTCCGACGGCGAGATTGTGCATCAGCCCGCGCGGCGCATTGGTGATCTTGGCCGCGAGCCAGCCGGCGATCAGGCCGATGATGATCCAGGCGAAGAAGCCCATTGTGTCTACTCCGTCGGCCCGCCGTTTTTTCGTCATGCCCGGCCTTGTGCCGGGCATCCACGTCTTTGCCCACGAAAGTAAGTCATGGATGGCCGGGACAAGCCCGGCCATGACGGTTTCCTAGCCTTACATATTCAACACCCGCCCATAGGCGTCGAGCACCGCTTCCTTCATCATCTCCGACAGCGTCGGGTGCGGGAAGACGGTGTGCATCAACTCTTCTTCCGTGGTTTCCAGATTCATGGCGACGACGTATCCCTGGATCAACTCGGTAACCTCGGCGCCGACCATGTGCGCGCCAAGCAGCTGGCCGGTCTTCTTGTCGAAGATCACTTTCACCAAACCTTGATCCTCACCAAGCGCGATGGCCTTGCCATTGCCCGCGAAAGGAAAGCGGCCGATGCGGACATCGAGCTTCTTTTCTTTCGCCGCCTGTTCCGTGATACCGACCGAAGCAATCTGCGGCGAACAATAAGTGCAGCCGGGGATCATCTGTTTGTTCATCGGATGGACTTTTAGGCCCTTGATCGCCTCGACGCAGATGACGCCCTCGTGCTCCGCCTTGTGCGCCAGCATCGGCGGGCCGGACACGTCGCCGATGGCGTAGATGCCGGGTACGCTGGTGCGGTTGAGCGGATCGACGACGACAATGCCCCGGTCGGTCTTCACGCCGACTTTTTCCAGCCCCAGATTTTCGATATTGCCCGTGACACCGACGGCGGATATGACGCGATCAACCGTGAGTGTCTGCGTCTTCCCCTTGCCGTCATCGATGGTGGCGGTGACGCTGTCGCTCTGCTTGTCGAGCTTTGTCACCTTCGCGCCGGTGATGATCTTGATGCCCTGCTTTTCGAAAGCCTTGCGCGCGAAGGCGGCGATCTCGGCATCCTCCACCGGCAAGATTTGCGGCAGCAGTTCGACGATGGTCACCTCGGCGCCAAACGAACGGTAGAAGCTCGCGAACTCGACGCCGATGGCGCCGGAGCCGACGACCAGCAAGGATTTTGGCATCTTGTCGGGAACCATCGCCTCGAAATAGGTCCAGATCAATTTTTTATCCGGCTCAAGCCCCGGCAGTATGCGTGGCCGCGCGCCGGTTGCGATGATGATGTGTTTGGCTTGATACGCGCCTGGGCTGAGCGTGCCTTTCGGCGCTTCCGTTTTCGAGGGCTTCACCGTCACCTTGCCAGGCGCTTCGATGGCAGCCTCGCCCCAGATCACTGAAACTTTGTTCTTCTTCATCAGGAAGCCGACGCCGTCGTTAAGCCGCTTCGACACGCCGCGCGAACGCTTCACCACCGCCGCGGCGTCGTAACCGACTTTCTCCGCGCTGAGGCCGTAGTCCTTGGCGTGCTGCATGTAATGAAAGATTTCCGCCGAGCGCAGCAGCGCCTTGGTCGGAATGCAGCCCCAGTTCAGGCAGATGCCGCCGAGGTAGTCGCGCTCGACCATAGCCACGGTGAAGCCAAGCTGCGCCGCGCGGATGGCGGTGACATAGCCGCCGGGGCCGGAGCCGATAATGACGATGTCGAAGGACGTGTCAGGCATGATGCGCTCTTAAATACGGTCGCCGCGCTTGCTTCAGAAAGAGCCGCTCGACCGCGGGTTCGAAGCGGCTGGAGACAGGAACCGTGATAGCCTGCGACCTAAGAGTACTCGCATGTCGCAACTTCAGGTCGCCTGATGATTGTTTTTACCTATCGTCTCTGCGAGGGTTGATCGGAGGTCTAGCGAAGCCTTGGATTATAGTCGAGACACCTTTGCCTTCATCGAAGGGCTGGAAAGACTCTCCAGCACGGATGAAGTAGCGGATGCCATGAATCGGGCTATCTCCGATTTTGGCGGGGAAAGCTTGTTGCTCGCGGGATTGCCGCGCGCGGATGAGCGGCTGGAAAAGGTTATTATCGCCCGCCGGTGGCCGCCTGGATGGTACGAAATCTACATACGCGAAAACTACATTCGGGTCGACCCCTGTAGCCGCTTCCTCAAAAAGGCCAACCGGCCTTTCGAGTGGAAAGAGGCTCCTTACGATCCAGAGCGGGAGCCGAAAGCAGCCGAAGTCATGCAGCGGCGCTGGGATTTTGGCTTCAGAAACGGACTTATTGTTCCGGTGCTGGAGCCGAGCGGGGTCACGGGCTTCGTGTCGATGACCGGCGCCAGATTTGATCTGACGCCGCGCACCAAGGCGGCGCTGCATCTCATGGCCATTTATGCTTACGATCGCACGCGCCGGCTGGTTGTTCCGTGCGTCTCTGAGAAGGCCCATCTTACATCCCGCGAGCAAGAGGTCTTGACTTGGGCCGCGCACGGGAAATCGGCTTGGGAAATTGGCGAAATTCTTCACATCGCCAAGAGAACCGTCGACGAGCATGCACAAACGGCTTTTCACAAGCTCGGAGCTGTAAACCGGACTCAGGCCGTGGCGATCGCGTTACGCGATCATCTCATCGAAATCTGAGAGCAGCCGGCCATCATCGCACCGTCATAAATCACAATGGCGACTCTGCCCAGAAAAGCGCCTGCTTTTTTCAAGCCTTGCACGCGATGGCTGGGGGATCGACGTATTTTTGTCGCCCAAGGCACTACCAGCGCGGTCTCCGGGAACGGTGCGGACCACCTTG
>JAXDOS010000095.1:0-13424 GCA_034668785.1 Alphaproteobacteria bacterium | reverse complement strand
CGTTCACGGTCTGCGTTGCATCGTCGAAGCTGTCATAGAGGCGGCAGATGGTGATGAGCATGGCAATTCCTCCAGCCTAGGTTTCGCGGCGGCGCGGCGGCGCGCCGATGAGACCCCTGCGTGACAGAAGACACCCGCGCTCGCCTTGACGGCCGTCAATCCACCGGCGCTTGTCGCTCAACGCTTGATGAAGGTGCCGTCGCGCAGTTCGCTGATGGCCTGCTGCAATTCGGCCTGGGTGTTCATCACGATCGGCCCATGCCAGGCGACCGGCTCCTGTAGCGGCTTGCCCGATACCAGCAGGAAGCGGATGCCCTGATCGCCGGCCTGCACCGTCACCTCGTCGCCGGAATCGAACACCACCAGCGAGCGGTTGCCGGTGCTTTCGCGGACGAGGATGTCCTGCCCCGCGCCATTGTCCTTTTCCGTCAGCACGCCGAACGGCTGCGACGCGCCGCCGAAGCGGCCGGAGCCCTCGAACACATAGGCGAAGGCATGGCGCTCGACTTCCACCTTCAGCGTCTTGCGCTTTCCCGGCGGCACCCAGATGTCGAGATAGCGCGGATCGGCGGCGACGCCCTCCACCGGACCTTTCTTGCCCCAGAAGTCGCCGGAGACGACCCGCACCCGCGTGCCGTCGTCGTCGGTCACTTCCGGGATCACGGCGGCGGGAATGTCCTGATAGCGCGGCGCGGTCATCTTCAGGGAGGAGGGCAGGTTGGCCCATAGCTGGAAGCCGTGCATGCGGCCCTGGGCGTCGCCCTTCGGCATTTCCTGATGCATGATGCCGCGGCCGGCGGTCATCCATTGCACGTCGCCGGCGCCCATCTTGCCCTTGTTCCCGAGGCTGTCGCCGTGCTCCACGCTGCCGGCAAGCACATAAGTGATGGTCTCGATGCCGCGATGCGGATGCCAGGGGAAGCCGGCGCGATAATCCTCCGGCCGTTCGTTGCGGAAATCGTCCAACAATAGGAAGGGGTCGAACTCGCTGGTCTCGCCGAAGCCGAAGGCGCGGCGCAGCTTTACCCCCGCGCCCTCCATGGTGGGCGTCGATTGCACAATGCGTTTGACCGGGCGGATGGACATGGGCAAATGACTCCCTGGAGCAAGCTCCCAACGTATATGGGGAGGCGGCACGAGACGGTGAGAGGGCACCTACGCATGCGGAGGTATCAGCCGTGATACTGATCGCCGTCAGAACGGCGACGTTGCCGCATAATTCTCCAGCCGTGCCGAATACGTACTTGGCAAACTCATCGATGCGGGGATAAGCAGCCCGCACGCGGATCCCGGCTTTCGCCGCCCCGAATCCGCGATATGTTTGCTGCCGTTGATGTGTCCAGTTCTCGACAGTACGAACAAACTACCTCCTCGCGAATTGATCTAAATGGAGGATACCGTCATGACTTGGTCTTACTACGTCGCGTACTTCTTTGCCGGTGCCTTTTTGGCCAACAGCATTCCGCACGTCGTGCAAGGCATTTGCGGCAACAGGTTCCAAATCCCACTTGCTTCACCGCCGGCGGTTGGTGAGTCATCACCGGTCATCAACGTGTTGTGGGGTTTCTTTAACATCGCAGTGGGCGGTTGGCTTTTGCACTATTTCTGGCCGCCGGTGGTGCCGCCGCCGCTTATGGGCTGCGTTGCCGGCTTTGCCGGAGCCTTGCTAACGGCATTATGGCTCGCCATGCATTTCTCCAGCGTGCGCAAAGAGGCGCCGCGTCCCTAATCGTTCGATTATGCTTGTCTATGTTTATGATCTTGTCCGCACATTGAGTGAAGATGGCCATCAAGACCCGCAGGCTTCTCTTCTCGTTCATCGCGGCTGTTGCCATTGGCAATGTGTCCGTGCCAGCCGACGCGGACGAGATTGCCCTTTCGCTCATTCACAAGCACGGACGCGTTGACGTTCCGGTGAACGCGATCCGCCGCATCGAGCCGCATGCTTCGACTCACGAGTCCAACCGCGAAACTCAGGAGCAGCGGGAATTCTCGCCTCCCAATGTCGAGGTTTGTTTTACCAGGGCGATTCATCAGGAGATTTGCCGGCTGACGCGCAGATTTATCGAGGAAGAAGCAGTGGAAATTCGGGTGGGATGCAGGCTTGTCTCAAAACCCGTCGTACGCGAGCCGCTCTGCACGCAGCCGTGTTTCCAGATTTCGGTCAACAACATGGAAGAAGCAAAAGACTTGGCAGAGACGCTCCGTTCCGGAACGGACGTGTGTGCGGCGCCAAGCTCGTGAGGACGCCTGTCCCGGAAGAGTCCACATCTGCTTTGATCTACAGTTGCGCGCTCAGATGCCGCGTTCTCGCTTCAAGCGGTCGATGTAGGCCGTGACGTCCGGCGGCAGGGATCTCAAGCCCTGCTGTCCGGCCAGCGACAGGATCGGCCGCAGCCGGGAATTTGCTAGGAACGGCGGCTGCCGGTCGGCGGGGATAATCCGGTCGAAAATGACGACCATCAGCACCGCCAAAAGACCGACGCGAACCGCGCCGAGGAGCGCCCCGCCAAAGCGATCCAAGATGCCGACTTCGGGTCCGACGAGATCGCCGACCGCCCGCCGCAACAACGCGCTGAATAGTATGCCGGCGACAAACAAGATGCCGAACAACACTAGCCCATTCAGCGTAGGCGGCATCTTGAAGCGCTCGGCCAGAAGCAGGGAGACCGCCGGCGCCGTGCCCACCGCGATAGGCATCGCCGCCACATAGCCCAAGATCGTCGCCAGACTGCGCAGCAAGCCGGAATTAAAGCCCATTACAGCTGCGACTAGCAGGCAGATGTAGACCGCGGCATCGAAGGGATTCATCGGCGAGCCTCTGGCTGTAACCGGGCGGGTCGCCCTGTATAATACATGCGACTGTTCGCGAACCTATGCCGGAGTAATCAAGATGTGCCGCAATATCCGCACGCTGTTCAATTTCGCGCCGCCGGCGACCGAAGACGAAATCCGCGCTTCCGCCTTGCAGTTCGTGCGCAAGCTCTCCGGCTTCAACGTGCCGTCGCAGGCGAATGCACAGGCTTTCGACTGCGCGGTGGAGGAGGTATCCACAGCAGCGCTGCAGCTGCTGCAGTCTTTGCACACGGCGGCGCCACCACGAGACCGGGAGGCCGAGGCGGAAAAGGCCCGGGCCCGTTCGCGCGAGCGGTTTGCCTGAATCTTTCACTGATGGAAACGGCGGCGCGATCAGCGCTAAGCTACTCGAGCTCCGGGAGCCCTCGATGCGCGACAAGAAACTCGAAGTTCTGATCTCCCTGGCCGCGCTGTTGTTGGTCGCGCATACCATCGATCATGTCGCCCGTGACTTGCGCTGGCCGCTGACGCCGGAGGCGATCCCGTTTCTCGCCGCCACTCTGGCGATCCTCGCGATTGTCCTGGGCGCACTCGCGCTCTACCGGCGCGGCCGGCTCGGCGCTCGTTTCTGGACGATATTCGGCGCGCTCAGCGTCACGGTCGGCTGGCTCGGACACTTCAGTCCGTTCTCGGAACAGCCTCCGCAATATATCTTCCACGCCTATCAGTCCGCTGCAGTAGGAGGGCTCGCGGTAGCCGCGCTCTTCGGGTTGATGGCGACCCTGATCGCCATCACCGTTTACGCAGGCATGCTGTGGGCGCGCGGGCAACGCGCGTGAGCGTGCCGACGCGGTAGCGACTATAATTGGAAGCCGGTCGCTTTCACGATAACCGACCATTTCTTCGTTTCCTCGGCAAGCAGCGTTGCTAGTTCGGGCGGCAACAGCGCTTTCGGCTCGAAGCCGATCTTTGCAATGTTCTCGCTGACTTCCGCCGACTTGAGAATTTCGCTTACTTCCGTGTTGAGCCTGTTGACGATCGCGGCGGGGAGATCGGCGCGGCCGAAAATGCCGTAGTAGGTGGTCGAGACCATGCTGGGATAGCCGCTTTCCGCCATGGTCGGAATGTCCGGCATCTCCGGGCTGCGCGCCGCGCCCGTATAGCCGATCATCCGCACCTGCCCGGCGCGGTGCAGCGGCAGCAGCGTCGAGGCGTTTCCGATGTTCATGTGAATGCGCCCGGCGAGAAGGTCCGGGATCGCCTGAGCGCCGCCCTTGTAGGGCACATTGGCGATATCGATCCCCGCCGCGGATTTGAACATTTCGCCGACGAGCTGCGGCAGCGTTCCTTGTCCGAAGCCGAAGTTCATCTTGCCGGGATTGGCCTTGGCGTAGGCGACAAACTCCTGCACCGTCTTCGCCGGTACGTCGTTGGCGATTACGATCACATTCGAGCTTGCGCCCACCGTCGCGATCAGCACGGTATCTTTCAGCGCATCGTAGCCGGGCGCCGTGGTGACCGCGGGTGCGATCTGATGGGTGGGGCTGTTGGAGAATAACAGCGTGTAGCCGTCCGGCTCCGCGGCCATCACCGCGTTGACGCCGATGGTGGTGCCGCCGCCCGGCCGGTTCTCGACAATGACCGGCTGCCCGAGACGCGCCGACAGCGGCGGCGCCACCATGCGCGCGACCACGTCGTTCGGCGACCCGGCGGTGTAGGGCAGGATGAGCTTAATCGGCTTGCTGGGATAGGATTGTGCATCCGCGGAACCGGCGCCGCAGACTGCCAGACAGAAAGCGGCGGTTGCCGTCAGCAAAATACGCGGGCTCATCAATCCTTCCTTCTGCGCTACGCGCTATCCTCCACGTCCGTTTCCGGCCGGTCGCGGCCGCTGGCGACTTCGGTGTGCCACCGGCCGTTTTCGTCCTCGTATTCAATGACCTCGGTCTGTCCGGGCACGCGCTGTTCGGCGGCGGCTTCCCGCGCCGCTTCAAGCGCCGCGGCGTGGTTTGGAAAGGTCTCCGAATAAGCGCCGTTGACCGAGTAAGCCCAGCCGTCCTCATGGCGGACGACTTTGTAGGTAACATGCGTCATGACTTCACCCGTATGTTCGGCCCCCGGGCGAACCCATGACGCCCCAAACGGCAGGCGCGGTCAAGCGCGGGTTATCCGTCAAGCTAGCCCTGCGCCATCACCAGATTGGCGTCACGCGCCAGCAGCCAGCGTCCGTCCGGCTGCTTGCGGAAAATCGTGAGCGTGTAGCCCGCGCGACGCACCGCCGCGCCATCCGGCGGCGTCAGCGTCACCGTGATGTAATTGCGCAGATAGGCCCAATCGCCGAGCACCTCGATCTCACGGATATCGCTGGTCCCTTCCATGCGCATCCCCTGCATGCCTTGCGACATGGCGGCGAAGGCTGCCTTCCCGAACGGCTCGCGTCCCGGGACCATGAAGACCACGTCGTCGGTCATCAGGCTGAGCACGGATTGCGTGTCGCCGGCCCGGCTCGCCGCCATCCAGGTGTCGACCAGGTCGCGAATAGCGCGTTCGTCAGGGGACACGGTTGGTATCCTCATTCTGGCGGGACCATACATAATGGGGCTTTTGCAGCGAAACCGGCAATCGCCGGGCGGTTGCAGGGAACGCAAAGCCCCGCGGCGAATTGTTGTTACGCAATTAACGCAATTCAAACCCAGGACATTACCATGCAACCTTCATCGAGATTTCGTACAGCTTGCATCGCCCTGCTTGCCGTGGCGGGCGCCAGTCTTTCGTCCGCAGCTTCTGCCGACACTGGCACCATCCAGATTTCCGTCGTCAAGGGCGGCTGGTTCATCGGCGCCTCCGGCGGCAACGGCAAGCTGATCTTTCACGGACGGCAATACCCGTTGTCGATCGGCGGCCTGGACGCCGGCCTCGTATTCGGCGCGTCGCAGACCTCTCTTTCCGGGCGGGTGAGCAACATTCGTAGCCCATCGGACGTCGCCGGCGTCTATGGAGCTGTCGGCGCCGGCGCTGCGATTGGCACCGGAGCGCGGGCGATCACGCTGCGCAACGAGAAGGGCGCGCTCTTGCAGCTGCAAGGCCGCCAGACCGGATTGATGGTCAATGCCGACCTGAGCGGATTGGCGATCTCGCTGCAACGATAGGCGCACGCAAATCTTACAAGCCCGGATGCGCTTGGCGTGTCCGGGCTTCTTTGCCGCTGCGCGCATCCCCGATTTGGTTTCAAACAGCCCTGTTTCTTCTTCCCTCTCCCCTTGTGGGAGAGGGTGCTGAGCGCGTCAGCGGCGAAGCGGGTGAGGGGTCAGCAGCACCGCATTTGTTGAATCTCCCGACCCCTCACCCGGCTCGCCTTCGCTTTGCTCGGCGATCCACCCTCTCCCACAAGGGGAGAGGGGAAGTAAGAATAGCTCCGCCCGCCCTATTGTTTGCGGCGCGGGCGCGCCGTCTCCCTTTTCCTTTCCCTCGGACAAGCCGAGGGAAGTGGAGCGCCGCGAGGCGCACCAACAGTCCACGTCATGCGCAAACAAGTGTACGCAGTTGCGCCACCTGTAAGCGCTCGCGTGGCGTGCCCTTGGCGAAGGGCACACGCCTTGCGGCGCTCCACACGCACACAAGCTCGCGCCTGCGTGCGCTATTTGCGGCGACTTTGCACCCCGGGGCCGTACTTCCGGCCACTGGACGGAGGACTCTTCGCCCTCCCTAGCAAGGCAGCTTTCGCCGCCTTTCGTCCGTGCCCGTCCAGCCATTGAAGGCAGCCCCACGTAGTTGGAGCGGACGGCTACCCGGGGCGTCCCGGACGAATGCTTGCGAGGCATCCGCGCAGGCGCCGCACCCCGCTCCATCAACTAAGCGCCCCTAGAAGACGCCCTCGGTTGAGCGAGGCGGGCTGTGGGTATACAATCCTAGGAATGTTGTCAAGAGATTTCAATGGTAGCGAAGTTCGTAGGATGGGTTGAACGCAGCGAAACTCATGCCAATGGCGAACACATTCATCATTCCACCGCATGATGTGGCTTGCCATCTATCTGCCAGATGGGCCGGACATGCGAAGGGCGAGGAAGGCGACTTTGGCGAAACCTAATGGGTTGCGTTGCGCTTAACCCATCCTACGACTTGCGACGCGCCAAATCGGTGGGGTTAGCTGCGCTCGACGATTCAGTGGCCCAAGGGCTACGAGTTATGAAACGAAACGGCGGTCTATGAATGCGACGATTGTGAGCCAAATCAGCGTATAGAAAAACATCGCGGCGGCGGGGAGATATGCCCATACAACGGCAGCCTTCGAAAAGGCGGCGCTTAGGTATATGCCTCCCATCGTGAGCTGAGATAGCCCGAATAGCACCGCAACAACCGCCGCGCTGATCGGCACAGCAACCCGTCGCCGCCAAGATATGCTCTTCCGCCTGCGAAAATTCCGGGCGAAGTAGCCGACGCAAAATCCCCACACAGTAAGATATACCAAGCCGCCGATGCTTGCTCCCAGAAAAGCCAAAATTTTAAAATTCTGGCTATATTCGAACACGTAAATGCCAAGCAGACCAATCAGCCCGGCGAACAGCCAACGCGGCAACAAAAGAAGCAAGCCGAAAAAGATGGCGAGCGTTAAAGCAATGATCCCAGGATACACCCAAGTTGAAAATACCCGCATCGGTGCCGCATACAAAATTCCTTCGACATGCAAATATTCACTAAGCGGCGGCCCAAGCACTTGGTCTGTGGCGTAAAACATCAAATATAATGGAAAGATCGCCGCGATCAGACAAACGGGAATGGCGACAAGAAAGAAATATCCAAGAGCTGTGTTTGCCGGGTCGCTCGTGCCGGAATTCTGGCCTGCGCCGTATACCAATTGGTCGTGCCACTGGTGGGCATCCATCGGACCTCCAGCAAGCGCGGAATGGACATCTTGTGTCTGTCGCCCGGCGAAAGTCGGCGCTGGCAGTCCCGCCAGATTGGCCTGGAACACTTCCCGACTTATGCTTTCCGAGCTTCTTTCATTCCCGTCTGCCATATAATCCTCCCGAGCTGATAGGTCGAATAGCGAAGCATATCCCCGACTGGTTCTGACAATAACGGATTATGCCTTTGCCGATCCGTCCAGGAAGCAAGCGTAGGCTAAGCGAAGCCCACGCGGGTTGTTCGTCACAGGATTCTCAAACGTGGACTTTGGCGCGCCGCGCTTACCCACACTACGGTTGCTCGCACGAGCCGGGCGACTCGTTATTGTCCCGTGCCGCGGCCTGGTCTGGTGGTCCGCTGCTCGCGCACCCGCTCATCGCGAGTATACAGTTCGATGCGCGGAGGCGGAGTCTTCGGAAGAAGCTCTTTCGGAAACGGGACGGACGGACGTTGATGTTCCGAGGCGCCGCTGCCGTCGCCCGGGTCAGTTACAAATTCCTGGGGGCTGCCGTTGCCGTCGCCGGGGTCCAGTATAATCTCCTGAGCGGAAGCAACGGGGATTGATCCAGCAAGCACAAATAGAGCTAGCGCGGCCGTCTTCATGCTCGATCCTTTTCTAAGAGCGTAACTTGTACTCATGCACCCGCGCTTAGCCTCAATCCTAGCATACACGTTGTAATGCAATAAAATTAGGGCGTTCTCAGCTGCGCGGGGGCCCCCTTTGCCGGCAGTCCGGTACCGAGTGGCCGCTGGAACAAGGGTGCCAGAAGACCGAGTATCGTAGAAGCGAGAAGCACCGCAAGGCTTGCAAGTGCTGGAGAATACCAGTTGGGGAACTCTCGGAATGGAGTATTGGGGAGGGCAAAGGCCCACGCGCAGTAGGCTAACAGAGCCGCAAACATCTCCCAGACCGGCCAGGTATCGTAGGTGGAAGGCAACGGTTTCCCGGCGGTCTTCAGCTTGGTGGCATAAACCACCCAGACAACAAGCGGCGTGGCGACAAAGAAGCACCAAAAGGCGATCCACTGTGCCTGTGACGACGCGGCTAGCGCACTTCCCGCCGACGCGGCTGCACCGGCGTTCGATGTCGTCGGAGGTTGAAGCGCAGCGGCGACGGCGACGTAGAGAGTGACGATCTCCGTCGGGATGTATCCGAACAATACGTGCAGCGCCGTATTAACGTCGTTCGCCTTTTCTTTTTGCGGTGGCGCCTTGTCGGGCGGCGTTGTTGCGGCCGCGGCGATTTCGGAAAATCCATGTGGAACGGAGTTGATCTCACCGACGTCGGACCGGCGCGCGGCGGCCGCATTGGCTAACGCATTGATGCTCATGATCACCCCCTCGTGATTGCGAGCTCCAGAATCCGATCCCGCTTCGCACGGGAGCGATTGCAACCCTTGCATGAAACACTCAGCTGGCACAAGTCCATAGCCGCGGGTCAGCGGCGGCAAACCTTCTTTTGGGCAGCGAGCAGCAATTTCTGAGCGCGACAGGGTTCGTTGCGCCTTACAACGTCCTATTACTTTCCCTCACCTTCTCCGCATCGACATAAACCTGCTCGCCCATCGCCTTGAACTTCTCGCTCATCGCCGCCATCCCCGCCTCGGCCTCATCCTTCGAGACGCTTCGCTCCTCAGGATGAGGATTAAGAGTGGGATCATTCAGCGTCGCCGCATAATCGCGCACGTCTTGCGTGATCTTCATCGAGCAGAACTTTGGCCCGCACATGGAGCAGAAATGCGCCACTTTGTGCGCGTCCTTCGGCAGCGTCTCGTCGTGGTAGCTGCGCGCGGTGTCGGGATCGAGGCCTAAGTTGAACTGATCCTGCCAGCGGAAATCGAAGCGCGCGCGGGAGAGCGCGTCGTCGCGCAGCTGCGCCGCCGGGTGGCCCTTGGCGAGGTCCGATGCATGCGCCGAGATCTTGTAGGTGATGACGCCCACTTTCACGTCGTCGCGGTTGGGCAGGCCGAGATGCTCCTTCGGCGTCACGTAGCAAAGCATCGCGCAGCCGAACCACCCGATCATCGCGGCGCCGATGCCGGAGGTGATGTGGTCGTAGCCCGGCGCGATGTCGGTGGTCAGGGGCCCAAGCGTATAGAACGGCGCCTCGCCGCATTCCTTCAGCTGCTTGTCCATGTTGATCTTGATCTTGTGCAGCGGCACATGGCCGGGGCCTTCGATCATCACCTGGCAGCCTTTGTCCCAGGCGATCTTGGTGAGCTCGCCCAGCGTTTCCAGTTCGGCGAATTGCGCGCGGTCGTTGGCGTCGGCGATCGAGCCGGGGCGCAGCCCGTCGCCGAGCGAGAACGACACGTCATATTTGCGCATGATGTCGCAAATCTCGTCGAAGCGCTCGTAGAGGAAGCTCTCCTTGTGCCGCGACAGGCACCACTTCGCCATGATCGAGCCGCCGCGCGAGACGATCCCGGTGACGCGGTTGGCGGTGAGCGGCACGTAAGCCAGCCGCACGCCGGCATGGATGGTGAAATAATCCACGCCCTGTTCGCATTGCTCGATCAGCGTGTCTTTGTAGCATTCCCAGTCGAGCTTGACGGGATCGCCGTCGACTTTCTCCAGCGCCTGATAAATCGGAACGGTGCCGATCGGCACCGGCGAGTTGCGAAGTATCCATTCGCGGGTGTTGTGGATGTTGCGGCCGGTGGAGAGGTCCATCACGGTGTCGGCGCCCCAGCGGATCGCCCAGACCATCTTCTCGACTTCTTCTTCCACCGACGACGTGACGGCGGAGTTGCCGATATTGGCGTTGATCTTGGTGAGGAAGTTGCGGCCGATGATCATCGGCTCGAGTTCGGCGTGATTGATGTTGGAGGGAATGATGGCGCGGCCGCGCGCGATTTCGCTGCGCACGAATTCCGGCGTGATGAACAGCGGCACCTCGGCGCCGAAGCTTTCGCCGTCGGCGCGTGAGGCTTCCGCACGGTCGAGCTGCTTCTTGCGGCCGAGATTCTCGCGCTCGGCGACGTAGATCATCTCTTTGGTGATGACCCCCGCCCGCGCCCACTCATATTGCGTGACGGGCTTGCCCTCCAGCGCGCGATAGGGAAGGGGTGTATTCGGGAAATTGCGCGCCAGATGTTTGCCGCTGACATTGCCATTGTCGACCGGCTGAATGGGACGGCCCTCGTATTGCTCGACGCCGCGGCGTTCCTTCACCCATTCGATACGCGTGCGCGGCAATCCCGCTTCCACATCGATGACAGCATCGGGATCGGTGTAAGGTCCCGTGGTGTCATAGACCGGCAGCGGCGGCTCGCCGGATGAGGCATCCAGCGCGATCTCGCGCAGCGGCACGCGCAGATCGGGTGCTGTTTCCGGAACCGAATAGATCTTCGCCGACGCCGGCAGCGGCCCGGTGGTGACCTTCGGGGTGGCGATGTTTGGATCGTGGATGTTCATTTTTCTTGCTCCGCGTGAGAGACGGTTAAGTCATGTAGCCTTTGAAAGTGAGGATGGCGCCGAAGATCACCGCGACGATGGCGATGCCTTGACCAATCCAAGCGTGGCGGTTGAAGCCCGCGGCCCAGGAAGCAAGCTGCGTCACCAACAGCATGCGGGCGAGACCGCCGAGCACGGCGATCCAGCCGACAATAGTGATGATCGAGCGCCAGTTGAAAATCCACACCGCGCCCGTGTCGAAAACCCAGACGTTATGCGCGTGCAGGATCGCGAGTCCCGCGACCAATGTGAGAACGCCGGAGAGGAAAAACAGCGCCGGACTGCGCGTGAAGTCGTCGACCACGGCGCGGAAACCGCGCGGATTGGCGACCATCACCGCCGCCATCGCCAGCAGCAGCGGGCCAATCAGTTTCGCCAAAAGAATGGAAGTCTGCATCTTGTCCTGTCCCTTCGCCGGCATGACCCGGATCAGGTTCGAAGGGTCTCCGCGGATGAGCGGTCTCTCAGCCCCTTCCAGGGCTCCCCTCGGAACAGCCTCTAATCTAGGCGCATTGCCAAAGCTGTCAACGCGGCGCGGGGTGAATTTCCCGTCGCGTGCTTAGGCCCGGAGCAGCTTCCAGCGGTTATAGAAGATCGAATTCACCCGGCCGGCGACGATGCGGATGGTGTCGATCACCACTCCCAAGACCGCCGGCAGCAGCGAAGGCCGCACGATATCGATGAACAGACAATAGCGCGGCTTGTCGGAGTCGTTGATGGATTGGTGCATCAGCGTGTCGTCGAAGATAAACAGCTTGTTGTCCCGCCAATAATTGACGGCCGCGCCGACCTGGATATAGGCCGAAGCGTCCTCGGAGTCGTTGATGTTGTACAGGACTCGCAGGCTGGCGCGGGTATAGCCGAAATGCTTAGAGGTCCATTCCTTCTTGTTGAATACCGAAACGCCGATGGTCTTGACGTAGCGGTAGTCCGCATGGAAGGCGGGGATTTGCAGCGTAGTGTCGACATTGGCGCCGTACCATTTGAAGAAGAACATGGTCCGCGCGTGGTCGCGCGTCTTCTCCTGGAGCTGCGTCACCAGGTCTGCCTGCACGGCGGAGTCGATTACGTGCCGGAGTTCTTGCTGGTAGGCCTCCGGCAGGTCTTCGAGCTTATAAACGCCCTTGTTGCGATAGGGCAGGCAGAGAAGATCGAGCAGAATGTTGAAGGGCGGCATCACCCAGGTGCCGACGCCGTTGCCGAGAAAATACTTGTCGAGCACTTCCAAGCTGACGGGCCGGTTGCGGGCCGCATCGTAGATGCCGCAGAGCACGTAAAATATCGTGATCTCCGGGATGAAATAAATTAACGCGGCGGCGGCTGCGGCAGCCTTTAGCGAGCGCTTAAGCGGCCTCAGCCAAGGTTTGATCCTGAGCGAACTTTGCGGCCGTGGCGTGACTACTGACATATATCGGTCCCCGCCGAGACGCTCCCGGCATTGTGCGCGTGGAGGGTGGCTAGCCCGCCACCAAAGTGAGCGCGCCCGATAGGAAAAACAGCGCCGGGCTGCGGCTGAAATCCTCGACCACGGTGTGGAAGCCGCGCGGATTTCCGATCATCGCCGCGAGCAGTAGCGGCCGATCAGCTTCGCCCGCAAAATAGAGGTCGACATATGTCCTGTCCCTTCGCCGGCATGACCCGGATCAGGTTCGAAGGGTCTCCGCGGATGAGCGGTCTCTCCGTCCCTTCCAGGGCTCCCCTCGAAACAGGGTTAATGTAGGCTCGGAGCTTCAGCTGTCAACATGCTCTCGGCCTTGTTGTCGTTCCGTCGAGACTCATAGCCGCGAGATAGCCGCTTTCAACAAGGCCCGGGGGCAGGAGGAAGAATGGGATGGTCGTGCTCGCCGCCGACGATGTGCCAATCATTGCCGGGAGACGTGATATTGCCAGCAGACAAGATCGCATTGCCATTCATCAGCCAATATCCCACCGTCCCATTGTCGTGCCGCCACAGAATGTCGCTTTTGCCGTCGCCGTTCAGGTCGCCGGCGGCGGCCAGATGCCAATCATTCCCGATAGTCGCAATATTCAGGGCCGAAACCAGACTGCTGCCGTTGAGAAGCCAAGCGCCTACCGCACCAGAATCGTGCCGCCACAGGATATCGCTTTTGCCGTCGCCGTTCAGGTCGCCAACGCCGACTATCTTCCAATCAGATCCAACCGCCCCGATGTTCGCAGCAGATGTAATCGTCGTACCGTCCATTAGCCACACTCCGACCGTGCCGGAGTTATGCCGCCACAGGAAGTCGACCTTGCCGTCCCCGTTG
>JAXDOS010000094.1:0-13153 GCA_034668785.1 Alphaproteobacteria bacterium | reverse complement strand
GCGGTGACGCGCTTCCTCGAACAGAAACTGCCGATGCTGATCCTCGCCGATGTCGGCAATGTCACCGGCGACGCGCGCGATAAGCTGATGCGCTGGATCGAGGACGGCGGCGTGCTGGTGCGTTTCGCCGGACCGCGCCTTGCCGCCGGCGACGACGCTCTCATTCCGGTAAAGTTGCGGCGCGGCGGGCGCGTGCTCGGCGGCAGCCTGAGTTGGGATCACCCGCAGCCGCTCGCCGGATTTTCCCGCGAAAGCCCCTTCAACGGCATGGCGGTTCCGACCGATGTCACCGTGAGCCGGCAGGTGCTGGCGGAACCGGATTCCGATCTCTCCGACCGCACCTGGGTCACTCTCGCCGATGGCACCCCGCTGGTGACCGCGGCCCGCCGCGGCAAAGGCGTCATCGTGCTGTTCCACGTGACCGCCGACACCCGCTGGTCCGACCTGCCGCTCTCCGGCACTTTCGTCGAGATGCTCAAACGCGTCGTCGCGCTCGCGGGCTCGACCGCCAAGACCCAGGCGGAAGACGCCGACAAGCAGAGCGCGCGAGAAGTGGTGCCGCCGACCCGTGTACTCGATGGCTTCGGCGCTTTCGTGCCGCCGCCATCGACGGCGCGGCCGATACCCATGGACTTCAGCGGACGCGCTAGTGCCGAACACCCGCCGGGTTTTTACGGACCGCCGGAAGGGCTGATCGCGGTGAATACTCTGGCTCCCGCCGACCGCATGGCGTTGTTGGATTTTTCGCCCCTCAACGCCAGCCGGGGACAATACATGGTCGGCGAGCCGCAGGATTTGCGCGGGCTTGTTTTCCTCACCGCGCTCGGATTGCTTCTGCTTGATGCACTGGTGGTGTTCTGGCTCGCCGGCGGAATTGCGCGGCTGACATTCCGGCGCCGGCCGGCTACGGCGGTTGTCGCCTTGGGCATTGTTGCTGCGGCGCTGCTCAGCGCGCCGCAGGCTCGCGCCCAGAATGGCGGATCGATCTTGGACCGTTTCCTTCAGCAACAGCAGTTCCAGACCCCGCCGGTTCCGCTATTCCCGATGCAGCAGCCGCGCTCGGGCCGTCCCGCGGAACCGAACGCCGACCCTTCCGTGAATGCCACCCGCGAAACGCATCTGGCCTATATCGTCACCGGCGACGCCGAGGTCGATAGGATCAGCAAAACCGGACTGCAGGGTCTGACCCTGTTTCTGGCGCAGCGGACGGCGCTCGAAGCCGGCGAACCGGTCGGGCTGGATCTATCGCGCGATGAACTCGCTTTTTTTCCGCTGATCTATTGGCCGATCGTGCGTGGCGCCGCCAAGCCCTCCGATCAGTCGCTCTCGCGCCTCGACACCTATATGAAACAGGGCGGCACCGTGCTGTTCGATACCCGCGATGCCGGCGAGGCGCCTGCCGGTCCCGGCGGCGAGTCACGCGGGCCCGGCATGGCGGAGCTGCGCAGCATCCTCTCCTCGCTCGATATTCCGGAACTAGAGCCGGTGTCGCGCGATCACGTGCTGACGAAAACTTTTTTCCTGTTGCATGATTTCCCCGGCCGCTTCACCTCGGGCCAGCTTTGGGTCGAAGCCTTGCCCGCCGCCGACGAAGACGAAGCCAATCGTCCGGCCCGCGCCAGCGACGGCGTGTCCTCGATCATCATCACCTCCAACGACTTCGCCGGCGCCTGGGCGATACGGCCCGACGGCCAGCCGATGCTGCCGCTGACGCCCGGCGAGCCGCGGCAGCGTGAATTCGCCTTCCGCGCCGGCGTCAACATCGTCATGTACACGCTCACCGGCAACTACAAGGCGGATCAGGTGCATGTGCCGGCGCTGCTGGAAAGGTTGGGACAATAATGCGCTTGCTCGTCATTCCGGGGCGCCGCAAAGCGGCGAACCCGGAATCCATAACCACCGCTGCGGATTATGGATTCCGGGTCCGGCCTTTCAGGCCGTCCCGGAATGACGAAGGAAGAGATTGTCTATGAACTTTGGCATCGCCTTCGCGCCGCTGGTTCCCACCTATCTGCTGTGGGCGGCTTTCACTGTCGTGCTCGTCATTTCGCTATTGCTGGTGTTCGCCCGCAGCCGTGGCGCGCCGATGCGGATCATCGCGCTGGCGCTGCTGTTGCTTGCGCTCGCCAATCCCTCGTTTACGCGGGAAGACCGCGAGCCGCTCACCTCCGTGGCCGCCATCGTCATCGACAAAAGTCCCAGCCAGAATTTCGGCGACCGCCTGCAACAGACGGAAGCCGCGCGCGCCGAACTGGTGGACCGCCTCGGCCGCATTCCCGGGCTTGAAGTGCGCACCGTCGAAGCCGGTCAGGCCGACGGCAACAACGATGGCACGCGGCTATTCTCCGCGTTGAGCACCGCGCTCGCCGATGTGCCGCCCGACCGAGTCGCCGGCGCGATCCTGGTCACCGACGGCCGTGTCCATGATGTTCCGACCGACGCTGCGGCGCTGGGATTTTCCGCGCCGGTGCATGCGCTGATCACCGGCCACAAGGACGAGCGCGACCGCCGCGTCGTGCTGGTGTCGGCGCCGCGCTTCGGCATCGTCGGTCAATCGCAAACCATCGCCTATCGCGTCGAGGACCAGGGCGTGTCCGCCGGCTCGGCGCAGATCGCGGTCCGCCGCGACGGCGAAACCATCGATACGCGTAGCGTCGCGGTCGGCCAGACCCAGCGCGTCGACGTGCCTATCCCCCATGCGGGCCCTAATATCATCGAGATCGAGGCTTCCGCTCTCCCGGGCGAGCTCACAGCCGTCAACAACCGCGCCGTCGTCTCCATCGACGGCGTCCGCGACAAGCTGCGCGTACTGCTGGTCTCCGGCGAGCCCCATGCGGGCGAACGCACCTGGCGCAATCTGCTGAAGTCCGACGCCAGCATCGATCTCGTGCATTTCACCATTTTGCGGCCGCCGGAAAAGCAGGACGGCACGCCGATCAACGAGCTGTCGCTGATCGCCTTTCCCACCCGCGAATTGTTCCAGCAGAAGATCGGCGAATTCCAGCTCATCATCTTCGACCGTTATGCGCGGCAAGGCGTGCTGCCGATCATCTATTTCGACAACATCGCCCGCTACGTGCGCGAAGGCGGTGCGGTGCTGATCGCCGCAGGCCCCGACTATGCGAGCCCGACCAGCCTGTGGCGCACGCCGCTCGACGTCATCCTCCCGGCGGAGCCGAGCGGCCAGGTGACGGAGACGCCGTTCCGCGCCCACCTCAACGACATCGGCAAGCGCCACCCCGTCACCCGCGATCTCGAAGGCGCCAACAGCGAGCCGCCGCACTGGAGCCGCTGGTTCCGCGTCGTCGATACCAAGAACGCCAAAGGCTCCACGGTGATGCAGGGCGCCGACGACAAGCCCTTGCTGGTGTTGTCGCGCGAGGGCGAAGGCCGCGTGGCGCTGTTGTTATCCGACCACATCTGGCTTTGGGCGCGCGGCTATGAGGGCGGCGGCCCGCATCTCGATTTGCTGCGCCGGCTCTCGCATTGGCTGATGAAGCAGCCGGAGTTGGAGGAGGAGGCGCTGCGGCTTGTTGCCAATGGGCGCGAGTTGAGCGTCGAGCGCCAGACCATGGCCGACAGCGTCGCCGAGGTCACGGTGACGACGCCGTCGGGCGCGACCCGCACCTTGACTCTGCAGCCCGCGCAGCCCGGCCTCTGGCGAAGCGCGATCGAGGCCGGCGAGCTGGGGCTGTGGCGCGCTACCGACGGCAAGCTGACGGCGCTGGTCAATATCGGCCCCGCCAACCCGCGTGAATTCGCCGAGGTCACCTCCACCGGCGACGTTTTGGCTCCGCTCGCCGCCGCCACCGGCGGCGATGTCCGCCGCGTCGAGAACGGCTCCGGCGTCACGCTGCCGCGCGTTCTTCCCGTGCGCTCCACCGGCACGTTTCACGGCGACGATTGGATTGGATTGAAAATCCGCGAAGCCAGCATCGTGCGCGGCATCGGCGTGCTGCCGATCTTCGCCGGCTTCATCGGGCTATTGTTGTTAATCGGCTCGCTTGCGGCGACTTGGGCAAGAGAGGGGCGGTAAACCCTTCTCGTCATTCCGGGGCGCGGGCGAAGTCCGCGAGCCCGGAATCCATAATCACCAACGGGACTATGGATTCCGAACAGCCGCTGCGCGGCTTCTGGAATGACGCCACCATCACTGCAACCCGATCAATGGCCAGTAGAACGGGACCAGCAGCATCAGCGCGGCGAACTCCACAATGGTGAGGGCCGCACCCATGATCAGCAGATCGCGCGCGACAAAATACCCATAGGAATAACCGACGATCAGAACGCCGGACTGATAGGCGAAAAGCTTGCCGCCGGCGGCGAAAGTCCAGATCATGCCGAGCAGCAGCGGATGCATGCCGTGCGATTTGGCGAATTCCATCACCAACGGGATCGATGTGGCCAGCATCGAAATCTCGCTGGCGAGCAGGAAGTGATAGACGAATGCCGTCCAGTACATGACGATCGTCGTGGTGTAGATGTTGGTCAAGTAGGGCTGCATGAACGCGAAGACGGAATGCGTGAGAACTTCGATGCCCTTGGTTTCCTCCAAAACCGTGCCCATGCTCACGGCGGCGGCGACAAAGAAAACAGGCAGGTAATTCAGCCGCTTCATATCCTCGATACCGAGGATCCCCACCCGCGGCAGCAGCGCGAATAAGCCGACGCCCATGCCGATCACGGAAGCCGGGATGTGATGGAGAAAATCCGTCACCCAGAGCAGGATCGCCACCATCAGCAATGCCGCCGACCTTTTCTCCAACAGCGACCACTTACCCATTTTCTTGATTTCGTCGCGCAGATATTTCTTGCCGCCCGCGAGCGCGACCTTTTCCGGCGGGTATAGCCACAGCGTCAATCCCCAGGCGGCGAGAACGGTGGCGAGGCTGCACGGCAGAAAGGCAATGAACCAATAGCTCCAGAGCACCTCGACGCCACCCAACTTTTCAATCAGACCGCGCGCGGTGATCGAGCCGGCCCCGGCAATAATCATCTTGTCGAAAATATTGGCGGTATAGCTGAGGATCAGAAACATGCCGCGCGACACATTGCTGCCGCGAGGCGAGTCGAAAGCCTCCGCAAGGCCCAGCGCGATCGACGCCATGATGACGACGCGCGCGATGCCCGAAGGCACGACGAAGGTCAGGAGAAAGTCGGTGACAATGAGCCCGAGCAGGATGCGGGGATAGGTGACGCCTATGCGCAGCATGATGAAATAAGCAATCCGGCGCGCGATGCCGGACCGGGTGGCGATTACGCCCAGCAGCAACGCACCAAACAGGAACCAGGCAGTGTCATTGGCAAAGCCGCTGAAGGCCACCGGAAATTTTGCAACGCCGAGCGCCCAGAACAGAAAGCATCCGACGAAGCCCGCGAGCGCGTAGTCCATGGCGCGCGTGATCCACGCCACCACCATGAATCCGACGATGGCGAAGGCATGCTGGGTGACCGGTTGAAGCGGCAGCGGGACGAACCAAACAACCACCGGAACAACGAGGCAGAGAATCTGTCCAACGACGACGACAAGAGAATCTGGATTTTCCAGCGGTTCTTCCGCGGCCGGCGACGCTTCGCGACTGACAGCGGCGACCGCCATGAAATCCTCTTCCGCTATTCCCAAGCTCTCTATTCAGAGGCGGGCGGAGTGTAAATCAACGCCGCTGGAATTCTTCGGTTCCGTTGGCTTCCACCTGGACGGCCTGTTGCTGCTGATCGGTCGCTGCGCGGTTGAATCCTTTACTCGGCTATTCTGCCGCTTCCCACTCCGGCTTGATCGGCCCGTTCACGCCGGCGAAGGCGCCATCGGCCAATTCCGCCAGCAAGAGCCGCTGCGGATCGACCGGCCCCGGCATCGTTGCCGCGCCCTTGGGGATGCGCTTAAAGCCACAGCGCGCGTAATAGGGCTCGTCGCCGACGAGAACGACAAGACGATGCCCCTTCGCCTTGGCTTCCGCGATTGCCCGCTTGATCAACGCGGTGCCGATGCCGCGGTCGCGAAACGGCGGCTCGACCGTCACCGGCCCGAGCAGCAGCGCGGGCGTCTCGCCGATGCGGATGGGCGAAAGCCACACCGACCCGACCAGCAGTGTGCCGATCCGCGCGGTAAACGACAGATCCAGACTATGGGCAATGCCCTCGCGGATGCGGTAGGCAGTGCGCGCAAAGCGCCCCGGGCCGAAGGTGCGCTCGTGCAGGCGCTCGATGGCCGCGGCGTCGTCCGCCGTTTCCGGCAGGATGGTCAAAGAGAGATCGGTCATGCCCCCGTCCAGTCCCCTCGCGCTTAGCATTTGGCAGGGCCGGGGTCCATCTGCGGTCTGGCGCGTCTCATCCGCTCGCCGTGCGTAAGCGGGAATGAGCGGTTTGAATGATTCGGACCGCCCTCTCACCACCTTTCGCTCATCGGCGCACCAAGCATCACCTCGGCGATGCGCGCGCGCGTGCCCGCGGTGGTGTCGTTCGGCAAGGCGTCGAGCGCAAAGAAGCCGTGGGCGACGATTTCGCGATCGGGTTTCGGCGGCGCGTCCTGGCGAAAAGCCCGGACCACGAACACGGCGACGTGGTCGCGCGGCGATACGTGTTGATTGAAGAAAATCCCATGAAGCTGCGGCGTGCCGGTTATTTCAATGTTACCCTCCTCGGCGAGCTCGCGCGCAAGCGCCGCCAAAACAGTTTCGCCGGTCTCCACACCGCCGCCCGGCAAATGCCAGCCGTCGACATAGCTGTGCTTGACCAGGAAGATGCGCCGCTCGGCATCGATCACCACGGCACGGACGCCGAGCGTCATCCCGCGCGCAAAGCGCCAATAAAAATGCAGGATCCTGGCGATAATCCTGCCCCGCAGACGTGGAACTTTCACAGGCATTTCAGTCTTTTCCCTCGCCAACCCGCCATGGCGCCCTTCCTGCATTAGAATATTTCCAATATAGCAGACTTCCGGTTCCCCCAGTCCCAAGAGGCCGATGTGAAGCGCTTCGCCGATTTGACCGAGCAGGAAATCCTCGCGCTCGCAATCTCCAATGAGGAGGAGGATAGCCGCATCTATCGGGGATTCGCCGAAGGCTTGCGCGCGCAATTTCCCGCCTCCGCCAAGGTGTTCGATGAGATGGCCGACGAGGAAGTGCGCCATCGCAGCATGCTGTTCGATCTCTACCGCTCGAAATTCGGCGATTATCTGCCGCTGATCCGCCGCCAGGACGTCAAGGGCTTCATCAACAAGCCCGCCATCTGGCTGATGGGTCCGCTCAACCTCGACGAGGTGCGTAAATACGCCGAGGCCATGGAATTTGAAGCCGGGCGCTTTTACCGCAAGGCTGCGGAAACCACGCGCGACGCCTCGACACGCAAGCTCCTGGACGAACTCGCGGAGATCGAAAGCGAGCACGAAAATCTCGCGCAAAAGCTCGAGGAGCAAATTCTCACCAGGACCGCGCGCGAACGCGAAGACGAAACGGCGCGGCGGATGTTCCTGCTGCAATATGTGCAGCCGGGGCTTGTCGGCCTCATGGACGGCTCGGTATCGACGCTGGCGCCGCTGTTCGCCGCCGCCTTCGCCACGCATAACACCTGGGAGACGTTCCTGGTCGGCATGGCCGCTTCGGTCGGCGCCGGCATTTCCATGGGCTTCGCCGAGGCTGCCTCCGACGACGGCTCGCTAACCGGCCGCGGTACGCCATGGGTGCGCGGTCTCGTGACCGGCATCATGACCACGATCGGCGGCGTCGGCCACACCCTGCCCTATCTCATTCCCGATTTCTGGATCGCCACGGTGCTGGCCGTCATCGTCGTCGCGGTCGAGCTCGTGGCGATTTCCTATATCCGCTACCGCTACATGGACACGCCGTTTTTCTCCGCCGCCTTCCAGATCGTGGTCGGCGGCACGCTGGTCTTTCTCGCCGGCATCCTGATCGGCAGCGCCTGACGGCGATGTTCACGCTGGCGCATCTGTCCGACCCGCATCTCGGGCCGATGCCGGTACCGCGACTGTCCGAACTCGCCGGCAAACAGGGGCTCGGGTTCCTCAACTGGCATCGCAAGCGGCGCTGGCTACATCGCGGCGACGTGCTAGCGGCGCTGGTTGCGGATTTGAAGGCGGCGGCGCCGGATCACGTCGCGGTCACCGGCGACCTCGTCAATATGTCCCTCGATAGGGAGTTCGGCAGGGCGCGGGCGTGGCTCGAAGCATTGGGGCCGACGGCGGACGTGAGCCTCGTGCCCGGCAATCACGACGCCTATGTGCGTGCGACGGCGCTGCATGCCGGACGTTATTGGGGCGATTACATGAGCAGCGACGCGAGTGCGGAAGGATTTCCCTTCGTGCGGCGGCGCGGCCCTGTAGCGCTGGTCGGGCTGTCGACTGCCGTGCCGACCGGGCCGCTCCTGGCCACGGGGCGACTGGGAGCCGAGCAATTAGGCCGCCTCCCCGGCCTGTTATCCGGCCTCGCCGCCGAAGGGCTATTCCGGGTGGTGCTGATCCATCACCCCCCCACGAGCGGGTCCGCACCCCATCTCCGGCGCCTGGTGGATGCGGAAGCCTTTCGCGGCGTGCTGGCCGAGCAAGGCACCGAGTTGGTACTGCACGGCCATAACCACCGGCATTCGCTGGCCTGGCTCGAAGGGCCGCAAGGCCGGATACCGGCGGTCGGGGTGCCGTCGGCGTCAACCCCGCGCGGGCATAGCGAAGACCCGGCGGCGTATCGGCTGTACCGGATCACGGGGGCGCCCGGCGCTTGGCAATGCGAGGCGATTTCGCGGGGGTTCCACCGCGAAACGGGGGATATTGTCGAATTATCCCGGCAGATGCTCAGCTAGGCGGGGCCGCAAAGCGCCAGGCGATGGCGAAAAGCGTGGCGCAGCCGACGATCAGGCCGAAAATGAAGGCTTTCAAGGCGCTCCAGCGCCGACGGCGGCGGTATGCCCGAAGGGTGAGATCGGGAAACGTAGATCCCGCCGCTAATGCGTGCTCACGATCGACCAGCCGACGCGCGATATAACTCGTCACGGCATCGACAATCTTCTCAATCTCGAACGACTCCGCAATCACGCGGCGGCCGTAACTGGTGTCCTGCACAAACCGATAGAGGCGCTTGTCGCGGCCCATCGCCACATGCGCAATAGCATCAATCCACAACCGCGGCGTATCACCCCGAGTAATGCCGCGATCGAATAGCTCGATCTCGGCGGAAATCTCCGTGAATATCGGATCCAGGGCTTCGTTGAGTAACTCCAGCCGGGCGACCTCGGCGTCGCGCAGGTCAACGACGACGCTGGTCCGCTCCGCCGTCTCGATCCGCGCTTGGCGGACGGCATCCTTGAGCCGAGGCGGCGGCCCTTCCTCGGCTTTGGCTTTGCTCTCGCGCGATCGTCCCCACATGATCGCCAACTTATCAATGCTGGCTGCCAACGCAATGCAGAGAAATGCATTTCTGCGCCCGTCACAAGATAAGGCGCATTCCAGCGCAGTTACGAGGCGGGTGGAGTCTTTCTAAACCGGCAACCCAGGTAGTCGCTGCTATCGGGGTGAGCTAACGCCAGCTGCGCATGATTCGCTGCGCCCCGCGGATGCCGTAAATGGCATCCGCCATCAGACGCCCGGACGTTTGCGTCCAAAAATCATACTCGCCGGCCATGGTCACGACCGCGCCGCGCTTACCGACGAGGCCCTTCTTGAATTGGCGCAACCCCGGCTCCTGGGCCTCGCCGCCGAGATCGTACCAGCGGACATTTTGGCTCGAGAGCCACCGGATGATCCACCATTGCAGGGCATATCCCCCTTTCAGGGAGAGCGCTGCGCTGTCGCTGCCTCCGAATACGTAATAGGCCGTGTCTCCCAGAAGCGCGATAGCCGCGCCGACGACCGGCCGGCCTTGGTGGAATGCCAAAGCGATTCGGGGACGCAACCCTTCGGGCAGCTGCGCCGCGAGTTCCGGCAACAGATGCACCATGTCGTGGTTGTAGAAGCCTTTCCTGGTCACCATGGTCGCATGCAGCGATTGGAAGGCGCTAACATCCGCATCGCTCTCGCACAGCCGGATCTCGAAATCATGAGCCAGCGCCTGGCGCAGATTGTAGCGCCATTTCTGTTCAAGACTGCGCATCTGCGCGTCTTCATCAAGCGACAGATCAATCAGATAGCGATTGGGGTCCGGGAACGCTCGCCGTACGGAGAAACCGAACTCGGATAGGACTTGACGCTCCTGCTGGTAGAATTCCGGATTGGGACGCGGAATGACCGTGAGACAATGGCCACGGCGCACGCAATATTCCTCGACTAAAGCGGCAATCGCCGCGCGGTAAACGGCAAGGTCCGCGGCGCCATCGCGCCGGCGCCAGAATGGCCCGAAGCGCAAAAATGCAAGCCCCCTCTTGAATCCAGGCAGCGTGATAATGGCGATACGTGCCCCAGCCACGGGCATACCCTGCTGGCGCAATAGCAAATGGCTGACGCGCTTTCCCCACTGTCCTGCGGAGTAGCAGGCAATCTGGTCGTAGTTCAGATCCTCGAATTCGTTGGCGAGTTGATCCCAGGACAGGTCGGCGACGGTGTCGACTTCGCAGTCCAATCCGCTGAGCGGGAAAGTGCTTGCTGCAATTCGGCCAAGCTTGGCCACCGCGTCCTGGGTATCCAAGCCCGGCTGCATGAGAGCCTGACTCCCGCGCTGGCTCGACGAAGACGGTCGTGGCTGGGCAATAGGACGCATCCGGCCCTTCTACGCCGCCCGCGTGTACGTCCGGTAAATCCCTGGGAGACAGCGTAAACAGAAAGGAAAACGTGGAGGCGGAAAGTGCAAGCGCGCTACTTTCCCGCCAGTTTTCTTAGGGCTTCGTTGATCCTGTCCTGCCAGCCCGGTCCGCTTTCCTGGAAATAATCGAGAACGTCGCGATCGATGCGCAAAGAGACAAGCTCTTTGGCGTTTGGAACAGACGGCTTCTTTGGCGCGACCTCGGCAGGTTTCGTCGTCGCAATCTTAAACGCCGCTTCAGCGGCCTGCCGGGGGTCGGTTATTCTGCGTATTCTATCGCCTGCCATTTGGCACCATGATTAGTATCGGTAAAAGATTGTCAGGCGCAGCAGTAGAGATCGAGCTTCGCCAGCCGAGAGGCACCTACGCCCAGAGGACGCGCCGTGAATACACGTCCTTGAACTACAGAGGCGCGCTTAGTTCTCCTCGCGCCAGATGCCAAGCGCTTCCTGAGACGGGCGGTCGGAGATGCCAAACAGCACCGTCTCGTCGGTGGCCTCGTGGCTATAGCGCTTCCACGACGGCACGACGAAAACGTCGCCCTTTGTCCATTCGAGCACGACACCGTCCGCCGTGGTTCTTCCCCGTCCTTCGGCACAGGTGAAAATGGTGCCGTCCGTGGACCGGTAGGGCTTACCTTTGAAGCCCTTCGGCAGCAGCGAGAGGTGCGCGCCCATGGTCGGCGTCACCCATCCTCCGTTGAATGGGTTGGCGTAGCGGATGCGCGCGCCGTGGCGTGCGTCCACCTCGCCGCTTTTTTGCAGCCGCTCAAGGATGGGTCGCATGCGCGTATAAGGATAATTGATGATCGGGCTGCGTTTGAGCGACGTGTCGCTGCCGTCGGGATAGACGCCGGAAGCGTAGCGCTCCAGCGAGTCGCCGTGCTCGCGCCGCGTGTTCTGCGGCTCCTCCCCCATATCCTCGAAGAAGGCGGCAGCGAAAAAATTGACGGTGGGTACGTCAAGCACATCGAGCCACATCATCGGCTTGCTTGAATCGTTGCCGTGATCATGCGCGGTCCAGCTCGGCGTAATGACGAAATCGCCGGGACTCATCAACGTCTTCTCGCCGTCGACCTGGGTATAGGCTCCGTCGCCGTCGAGGATGAAACGGATCGCGCCCGCGGTATGGCGGTGCGGCGGCGCGATTTCGCCCGGGAGGACGAGTTGAATGCCGGCATAGAGCGATTGCGTGATTGCGGACTTGCCTTTTGCGCCCGGGTTTTCCAGCACCAGAACGCGCCGTTCCGCTTCCTGCGCCGTGATTAAATCGCCACCTTCGAAAACCATCGGCTTGAAATCATTGAAGCGCCAAATCGCCGGCACAAAAGCCGTGGCCGGCTCCTTCGGCACGAGGGTCTTCATCACCTCCCACAGCGGCGCCATGTCCTTTTTGGCGATGCGCTCATAATAGGCGTGACGCAGCGCTTGAATGTCGCGCTGGGCGCCGGGAGCTGTAGGCGCCGCATGGCCCTTTTTCGCTGTCGAGACCGCCATGACATTCCTCCCTAGGATTTCGGTTTCATGCATTATAGCGCAAGGGACCGGCTTGCGGAATAATAGGAGGCCAGCCGAAGCTGCACGCCAGCGATGCGAAATCGGAGCTTTTCGCGTTAGGCCCGGACCCGCTCGATGAAAGTGGCGAAGGCCGCCAGCTGCTGCTTGATAAAGCCGCGGGTGGTTTCGTCAGTCAATTTGCCGCTGGCCTCGTCTACCCGCGACTTCACATTGCTGGCGAAGATTTCCGGCTTGTTGAGGATGAAAGCGTCGATGGAATTCAGCGCTTGCCGCAGGTGATATTGCACCCGCGCGCCGCCGACCGGTCCCGGCGAAGCTGATTGGATCGCCACCGGCTTGCCGGCGAACGGCTGCTTCTCCACACGCGAGAGCCAGTCGATGGCATTCTTCAGCCCGCCGGGAATGGAGAAATTGTATTCCGGCGAGACGACCACCACCCCGTCCGCAGCACGAATGGCGTCGGCAAGCGCCGTCACACCCGCGGGAATTCCTTTTTCGTGCTGAGTGTCCGCGTTGTAGATGGGAAATTCAGCAAAAGACGGGGCCGGCTTGATTGTCATTCCCGCCGGCGCGAGTTCCGGCAAAGCCCGCGCCAGGATTGCGTTATAGGAACCCTTGCGCAGGCTCCCGCAGATGCTGATGACGTTCAAATTCTTGGCTTCGCTCATGCAGCAGGCTTTTCGTCTTCGATCGGATTGCGCAACAAACCTACGCCCTCGATCTCGATCTCGCAGACGTCACCGTGCTTCATCCATACCGGTGGCTTGCGCGCGAAGCCCACTCCTGACGGCGTGCCGGTGACGATCACGTCTCCCGGCTCGAGCGTCATACCCTGGCTGATGTCGGCCAACGTCTCGGCCACCGGGAACATCATGTTGTCGGTATTGTCGGACT
>JAXDOS010000093.1:0-12445 GCA_034668785.1 Alphaproteobacteria bacterium | reverse complement strand
CTGGTCTGCGTCATCCCGAGGCGCTGGGCGGAACGGTTCATCTCGTCGGCAAAATTCTCGATCGAGCCGGAAACGCCCTCGGCAAGTGTCACCGCCATGTCGTTCGCCGATTTCACCATCAACATCTTGATGGCGTTGTCGACGGTGAGTTGCGTCCCGTTTTTGAAACCCATCTTCGCCGGCGCCTGCGCCACCGCGCTGGGTGTAACGGTGATCAGCGAGTCGGTCTTGATCCGGCCTTCCTTCACCGCATGCAGTGTCACATAGAGCGTCATCAGCTTCGTAAGCGAAGCTGGGTACCAGGGGTAAGTAGCATTCTCGGCGTGAAGCACACGGCCGCTATCGGCCTCGATGAGGAGTTGCGCCCCGGCGAGCGCTGGTCCCGTACCGACTGCCACCGTGGCGGCGGCACTCGTGAGCCCAAGGACAAAGGCTGTGATCAGGGATTTTGCACGAAATGGCACAGGTCGGTGTCCGGTTCCGTTTCTATAAAGCCTCGGAAACAGTATGGGATTCCCGCAGGCGATGACGATGATCTATCTAAGCCGAAGGCGGTATGTAAAGGCAAAGCCCGACACTAATCATTCCTAATGCGCTTCGCCCGCCACCGTTCCGCTGTCTCCTTTAGGAAAGCGTCCAAAATTCGGCGAAGCTATCCCGGCCGCTGCGGCTCATTAACCCTACGTTCCGCAGCCGGCGGCAGGAAGGTCGAATCGAATATGGCAGCCGCGTCGGGTTTCGCCTTGAACTTGAACGTCAGCCCGATCTGATCGATTGCGCTCGCAAGCCGCGAATAATCGACGGCACCTAATCCGTTTTCCTTCACCTCCGGCGTGACGATGTTGTCGCGGATGGCCATCCGCAGACGTTCGATCTCAAGCTCTTTTCTGACGGCATCGTTTCGTTTGATCACCGAGTCAACCGCGTGTGTCGGGTCCCTGATGCTGTCCTTGACGCCCTTCAGGACGGCATGGAGAAACGCTTTCACCGCGTCCGGGTTGTCCGCGAGGAATTTCGTATTCGCCATGATGACATCGCCATACAAATGCAGTCCGTAGTCGGCCATCGGTAAAACAACGAGATCGTCGACCGGCACGCCGCGATCCTTGAGATCAACATAGGAGGAGAAGGAGATGCCGACGATGGCATCGACCTGACCGGCTGCCAGTAGCGGTTCCCGCACTGGAGGTGCGACATTCTCGATAGTTACCTTTGAAGTATGGATGTCGTTGAGCTTGGCGAACAGCGGCCAATGCGCGCTGGCGGCTTCGGCGGCGGGCGCTCCGAGCTTCTTGCCCTCGAGATCCTTGGGCGTGGCGATACCGCGGCTTTTGCGGGCGATGATGGCGTAGGGCGGCTTATTGTAGACAATGAACACGGCCTTGACCGGTGCCGCCGGATTCTGGTCGCGGTATTTGATCAGCGCGTTGATATCGGCAACACCTAAATCAGAAGCTCCGGAGGCAACGGCCGCGATTGGATCGGACGTCGCGCCTGCGGCGTCGATTGTGACGTTGAGCTTTTCGCCACGGTAGTAGCCCTTGTCTTGCGCGACAAGAAAGGGAGCCGACGGTCCGCCGAAGCCCCCGTCGAGCGTTACCTTGATTGCGGTTTGCGCCGCGAGGGGGCTTGCGGCGAGGGCGGCCGAGAATGCCGCCACCAAAGCGAACCCGGCACGAGGGAGCGTGATGCGCCGCACGCTGTCTTCCTTCTTTTCACCCCCGAGCGAAACTGAGCGCACAAAAGAACATGACAGTCCAAAGTGCAAGCACGGAATCGGCAGGCTCACTTCTCGGCTGTGAACGGGCGTTCATAGCCGCTGTTTGCTGCAGCGCCATCTAACGAAAACGTCATGACCAGCGCATCTTACCTTGTCTCAATTCCTTCCTAAATCTCGTACAGGGTCCTGACTTGGGACCAGCAAACAACGGGAAAGATCATGCGCAGCACCACTCATCGCGCGATCGTCGCCGCCGCTGCGGCCGGCCTCGCACTCAGCGTCGGACTGACGTCCACAACCGCCTCCGCCGCGCGCCGTCACGGTGGCAACGGCGCGGCCGCATTCGGCGCCTTTGCCGTGATGGCGGGAACGATCGCCGCCATCGCGGCGGCGAATAACGGCCCCTATTACGGCTATCGCCCGTATTACGGCTCTCCTTACGGCTATGGTTCTTATTATGGGCCTGCCTATTACGCGCCTGGCCCGTACTATGGGTCTTATGGATACCGTCCGGCGTGGCGGGGCCATGTCGCGCATTATCGCCGGCACCGATAGTATGGCGTGCGACATCCTGGCGCTGCCGCGCGCGGCGCCAGGAAGCGGTGCCTCCGAATGAAATCATTAACAAATGATCATTCGGATCGCGGTAGTGTGCGAAGCATGAGTGATTCGCTCGGCCGCCTCTATGAAGCCGTCCTTGCCGCCCGCAGCTCGGACCCGACAAAGTCGCGAACCGCGCGCCTGCTGCAGTCAGGCCGCGCGAAGATGGCCAAGAAACTTGCCGAGGAAGCCGTCGAAGTCGTCATCGACGCCATGAACGGCCATACCGATGCGGTGGTGCGCGAAAGCGCCGATCTTTTCTACAATCTCGTCGTGCTCTGGGTTTCCGCCGGCGTTCATCCGCAGGATGTCTGGGAGGAGATGGACCGCCGCGAGCGGCTGCTGGGCATCGCCGAAAAGATGCCGAAGACTCGGCCCGAGCCTGCTGCGAGGCGCAAGGTCGTTGCGCTTGAGGCCCGCCGCATTCGCAAGCGCCGCTGAGACAGCGTGCCGCAGGCCGATCTGGCTGTAGACATAAATTCCCCCCGCCACTAAGCAGGCTCCATGCTCCGCCGCCTCTACGATTGGTGCCTCGGCGCCGCCGGTAAGCCGCATGCCGCCTGGATCATGGGCGCCGTGTCATTCGTGGAAAGCTCGTTCTTTCCCGTGCCGCCCGACGCGATGCTGATCCCGATGGCGCTGGCCCGGCCCGACCGGGCCTATTTTTATGCGGCTCTGTGCACAATCACCTCAGTGCTGGGCGGGCTGCTCGGCTATTTCATCGGCGCCTATCTCTACGACTCGCTCGGGCTGTGGCTGATGCAGCTTTACGGTTACGGATCGAAGATCGACGCCTTCCGCGAGGCCTATCGCGAGTGGGGCACTTGGATCATTCTGCTGAAGGGACTTACTCCAATCCCCTACAAGATCGTCACCATCGCTTCGGGCTTCACCGGCTATCCGGTCGTGCCTTTCGTCCTGCTGTCGATCATTGCGCGCGGCACGCGCTTCTTCGCGGTGGCCTTCTTGCTCAACCGTTATGGGCCGCAGGCGCGCAAGATGCTGGAGGAGCGGCTGGGATTTTGGGTGTCGGTCAGCGCCGCCGTCCTCATCCTCGGCATCGTCGCCGCGGTCTATCTGTTCTAAGATCATCGTTGCGGCAATTGGGCGCGCTCCTTTCCCGTGGGAGCGAAGTAGGCGCTAATCCATTTGTCCGCAAATTTGCCACGGAGTCGGCATGAAGTTATTGGGTGGCCGTGGCACCAGCGGGAGCGCCAAAATTGTCGTCGACATGACCGTTCGCTATCACCGATCTAAATCTCCAGCTGCGATCGACCGGGGCTTGGCCGCGGCTGTGACTGCCGGTGTCATCGTGCTGCTCGCCCATGCGGTCATGGCGCAGCAGCCGCAGGCGCCCGGGACGCCGCCGGCTCAACAAAGCCCGCCTCCCCATGAGCCCGGAATGCTTGAGGGCATCGGCCGCTGGTTCGAGGATTCCGCGGCCCGTTTCAATTCCACCATGCGCGGCACGCTCGGCGAATTCGGCGATAACGCCAGCGGAACCGCCAAGGGGGCGGCCGATGCCGCGAAGGATGCGGCGGACACGGTCGCCCGCCTGCCCGGTGCGCGGATTATCGAAGGGCGGGAGCGTTGCGTAACCGCCGCCAACGGCGCTCCGGACTGCCGCGTCGCGGCGGAGACGGTCTGCCGCGGTAAGGGTTTCGCCTCCGGCAAGAGCACAGAGGTCCAGTCGGCGCAGAAATGCCCCACGCGAATTTGGCTGTCCGGCCGCAGACCGGACCCGAGCGAATGTGAGACCGAAGCTTTCGTCGTCAAAGCCGTGTGTCAGTGATCTAACCCGCTCGTCCCAGCGAAAACGGGACAGGCTTACTGGATCGCTGCTGGATTCCCGCTTGCGCGGGAATGAGCGTAGGATACGCAGGCAAAAATAAATTCTTCGGGAGGAGCCATGCCGGAGATCGCGCGACTTTTGCGCCTGGGAATTCTTGCTGCCCCGTTGCTGCTCGCATTCGGCGCCCTGGCCCCCGCCGCCGAAGTGCCGAAATTCGAAGTCGATCCGTTCTGGCCAAAGAAACTGCCGAACGAATGGATGCTCGGCCAGGTCGCCGGCGTCGCCATCGACGAACGCGATCACATCTGGATCATGCAGCGCCCGCGCAGCCTATCGCGGCAGGAAAGCAACGCCGCCAATAATGCCGGCAAATGCTGCCGCCCGGCGCCGCCGGTGATCGAGTTCGACCCCGAAGGCAACGTCGTGCAGGCCTGGGGCGGGCCGGGGCAGGGCTACGACTGGCCGACGCAGGAACACGGCATGCGGCTCGATCCCGACGGCAATGTCTGGTTCGGCGGCAACGGCAAGGAAGACGGCGCGCTGCTGAAATTCACCCGCGACGGAAAATTCCTCATGCAGATCGGCAAAGCCGGTCCGCGCAAGGGCGACAACGACACCACGCAGCTCGGCCAGCCCGCCGACACTTGGTTCGACAAGGAGGCGGGCGAGATCTACGTCGCCGACGGCTACGGCAATCACCGCGTCATCGTCTTCGATTACAAGACCGGCGCTTATAAGCGGCACTGGGGTGCCTACGGCAAGAAGCCGCCGGACGATATCGTAGCAGGCGAGGGTGCCTACAAATACGATCCGAAAGCGCCGCCGTCGCAGAACTTCGCCAACCCGGTGCATTGCGTGAAGATCGCCAACGACGGGCTCGTCTATGTCTGCGACCGCGTCAACAACCGCATCCAGGTCTTTCACAAGGACGGCAGCTTCGTGCGCGAGTGGGTCTATCTGAAGGAGACGAAAGCCTCCGGCTCCGCCTGGGACATCTATCTTTGGCCGGACAAGGATCAGACTTTCTTCATCAACGTCGACGGCTCCAACGAGGAATTCCGCGTGGTGCGCCGCTCCGACGGCGAGGTCGTCAGTACCGTGGGCAGCGGCGGACGCGGCGCCGGCTTCTTCTTCGGCGTGCACAACGTCGCCGTGGATTCCAAGGGCAACGTCTACACCGCGGAAGTTTTCGAAGGAAAACGCATCCAGAAATTCAAGGTGGTCAGCGGCGCGCCGGAGAAATGATTAGAATTGGTCCGGCGACAATTTCCGTCTCCCAGCCCCGGCTTTACGCCGGGGCTGTTCGCGAGCAGATGGCGAGAGATTAGTCGTATTTGAACTGCTTCATCGCCTTCAGCGAATCCTTGGTGGCGCCGGCCAAGATGGCATGGTCGGGATACCAGCGATTACGCGAGGCGTTGTTGGTATTTGCATTGGTGTTTGCGGTGTTGCTGGCGGCGCCGGTCGTTATATTTCTTCCAGCCGCATCCGGGGCCGCCTTGGTGTTCGCGGCGGTGCGGGCCGGCTCATCGACGAATTTCAGCTTCGCTATGTCGACCATGATGTCGTGTTCGCCCATGCCGAGGAAGCCGCCGACGCCAATGACGATGCCTGCCACCTTGCCGGATTTGTCGATAAGAACTTCATTGATGTCGCCGAGCTTTTCATCCTTGTCGTTATAGACATTGACGCCGACGAGCTTGGAAGCGCGCCATAAATCCTGCTGCGCCGCGCTATTGGATTGCGCAGCCGCCGGAACGGCCATCGCGGCGGCGAGAAGGCCACCGATAAGGAGTTGTTTGAGCATCGTAGTCTCCTGAAAAGGGGTTGGCAGATACCTGCTCAATCGGCGAATGTGAATTTTGTTCCTGGCGGCGCAACCAGAACTAAACTGGCGAGTAGGATGAGCACACGGCTCGCGCAGACGGAGAAACATCATGGACATCAAACGCAGCGGCTCGCAGCCCTCCGACAAGGGCCCGGCGGACTATTTCACCGGCACCGTCCGCGTCGATCCGCTGTTCGAGGCGCCCGAGCCCGCCCGTGTGCGCGGCGCCCACGTGACCTTCGAGCCCGGCGCGCGCACGGCGTGGCATACGCATCCGCTGGGGCAGACGCTGATCGTCACCGCCGGCCTCGGCTGGGCGCAGCGCGACGGCGGCCCCATCGAGGAAATCCGGCCGGGCGACGTGGTCTGGTTTGCGCCCGGCGAGAAGCATTGGCATGGCGCGTCTCCTAAGACGGCGATGACCCACATCGCGATTCAGGAGGCGCTCAATGGCAGCCCTGTGGACTGGATGGAGAAGGTCAGCGACGAACAGTATCAGCGCGGACCAGCGGCCTGACGTGCCTGGTGCATCCGTAAAGCAAACATAGCGCTGTACGTCTAATTGCGCGCGCAGGGTCAGCCGCTTGGTGCCTATGTCCTGTTGCTATTGGCGGAAGAGTGGGCATACTCGACTTTTGCGATATGTCTTCAATGGCCTATCTCGGAAGTAGGGTGCCATCGCGCAGTCAAGGCAATGTTGCTTTGCAGGACAAGGTAAAACATCATGACAATGTTCCGTCGCGTCCCGACCGGCCCGGTTGCGTTGAGCATCTTCGTCCTCGGGCTGTTCTACTCAAGCGCAGCAACATATGCCGCCCCCGTCACCAACGAGGTGATGCTCGTCAACGCCAAGACCGGCAAGTGCCTGACCATCGCCGGGGGCACGAGCGACGCCAACAACCTTGAATCCGTGCAGTTCGACTGTGACAACGATCCGTCACGCCGCTGGATGCTGAACGAGACGGCCGGCGGCATCTACCAGATCAAGAACGTTCAGACCGGCAAGTGTCTGACGATCGCCGGCGGCACGAGCACCGACAACAACGTGACGGCTCTTCAGTTTGACTGCGACAGCCATCCGTCGCGCACCTGGAGGATCAGCGACGTGACCGGCAGCGGCGTCCACCAGATTAGGAACGTGCAGACCAACAAGTGCCTGACGATTGCCGGTGGCACCAGCACCGCCAACAACGTGACCGCCCTTCAGTTCAACTGCGACGACGATTCGTCGCGCCGCTGGACGATCAGGCTGAAGCTGTAGACGGGCGGCCACAGCCCGCCACATCGGCCTTGCCCGCTTCGATATCGGCGCCGCGTACAGCAGCCTTGTTATCTTTCTCCCCGCGCTATCGCCACTGAGCGGCTCCGTATATCAACACGGCAATAAGAAGGAAGGCGAACACGGCATAGACCGTCTTCGCGCTCGCGCTCACGATTTTTTCTTCTCCATTCTGCATGGAATCTGCGCCGCCAATCTCAGTGCTTCGTATTTTGAACAATATAAATTTGATCTGGTTCCTCACCAATTTTTTGTCCGAAACACACAGCCTCTAGACAACATATAGAGGTGCACATGGCACCTTCGTCACGCCTAAGACGGAAAAAACGAGCCGGCGTGAAACTTACGTCGGCGCCAAACATTCAAGTCGCATGAAAACTATCGTCATAGTGGTAAGCGGCCTGCTTGTCGTATTGCTTGCGTCACTGTGGGTGAGTTTTTCCGATCCGAACGCCCCGGCGGACCGCAACGTCCCTGGCGCTACGACCGGTCCAGACGCGACTCCTTGAAACCTTCGGAATGGTAACGGCTAGCGTTAGGTTCAAACGTGGTTTTGTTCGGAAAATGAAGGTCATCTTCCTCGACATCGACGGCGTCTTGAATTGCAAGAAGACACCGAACCCGCGCGATCTGCCCTACATCGTCGATTCCAAGCTGTTGGCGCGGCTCAATAGGCTGCTGGAACGGACCGGCGCGAAGGTCGTGTTGTCCTCGACATGGCGCGTAGATCCCATCGGGCTGTATGCAGCTAAATATTGGAAGATTCCGCACATTGACGTCTGCCCTGACATGCCCAAGAGCCCACGTTGCCGGGAGGTGCTGACCTGGCTTTCGCAGCATCCTGAAGTGACGCGCTATGCGGTTATCGACGACGAGTGCGACGAGCTGGATGATCTTCCGCTCTTTCAGCCCTCGTCGAAGACCGGCCTCACCAAGAAGATTGCAAAAGCGGTGGAGGAATATCTTGAAGGCAAGACCGACCGCACGGTGCGAGCGGGGCCGGTGACCCGACTTTTTCAGAACATCCATGCGCTTTTCAAGCGGGACAAGAGCTAGTGCGAAAGCGCTGGCCTAACTATCGCTTCTGATCGCCTCGGTCTCCATCGCCCTTCTTCACGACGGTCTTGGACTTGCTCCGCCGGTCGGCTGAAAGCGAACGGCCGACATCAACCTGGCTTTCGGTGAATTGGCCATCCTTATCGCGGCGGATGAAGCGCTTGTCGCCCTTGTGCGGCTCTATGAGTTCACGTGGCATTCAATTCTCCTCTTGGTCCTTCCTCAACATCAAGCACTGCAGTCTGCATCCCGGTTGAACGAAAAAACGTAAAGACAGTTCCGCTCTGATTCTTCTGTTGGGAATCCGACGGAGGAACTGGTGACGCTTCTGCTAATTAGACTGGCGCCACCAGGCTCCTCGATGCGAAGCAAAGCAGGTCGGAAATGTCAGTTCTCGAAAAGGAAGCGAAAGTGGATACCGCGCCTCGCTGCGTATACTGCGACAAACCGATGCGTCGCGTCCTTACGGAATCGATCAACGGTCGCGTGGTCCTTATGCAATTTGCGTGCGATTGGTGCGGTTGGGAAGTGACAGCTCCGCATAAATAACGAGCGTGAAATTTTAAGACGACGCTTTGCAATTTTGCATCCACTCTGCTTGCTCTTTCTAAGATTACGACATGCGGCGCATCCTGAAGTTTTTCTAAGACTCCATAATCCCGCCACATTCTAGGAATTAAATCCTCTCACCTCGCTCGCTGGGGGGCGTCAACCGGTGATGCTCGGAAGATGGAGCGAGGCGCGGCGCCCGCGGGTTCGGCCTCATCAGCCGGGCACTCGGGACGCCTCGGGCAGCCGTCCGGGCCCACTACGGGGCTCTGCCTTCAATGGCTGGACGGGCGCGTATGAAGGGCGGCGAAAGCCGCCTGGATCAGGTTGCCCGAATGGGCGCCGCCGCCCCCGGAAGCATGGCCCCGAGGCGCAAAGTCGCCGCAGTGGAGCGCCGAGAGGCGAGACGCACCGATCGCAAGGTGCGTGCCGCGCCTCGCAAGCGCGGTTTGTTTGGTGCGCCTTCTCGGCGCTCCGCTCCCCTCATGTTGGGGAGCAAGGAAAAAGAGACCGGCGCGCCCGCGCCGCAAAGAATAGGGCCCGCGGAGCGTTGGCTTTTCCGCCCTCATCCTGAGGAGCGCACGAAGTGCGCGTCTCGAAGGATGGGCGGCCACCGATTTCGGGTTTACCCGAAGATCGGCACTATGAGTGCGCAAGTCGGCTATAGCCGACTTGCGATGTTCGAGACGCGTCCTTCGGACGCTCCTCACCATGAGGCCGAGAGAGGAATCTGGCTGTTTGAAAATGGAATCCGAGAATGCACCGCACCAACCGAAGCATATCGCGCGAGTTGACCCTGCATCCTTGGCCGCTATGATCCGCGTCCTTGCCCCTGTGGCGGAATTGGTAGACGCGCCTGACTCAAAATCAGGTTCCGCAAGGAGTGCTGGTTCGAGTCCGGCCAGGGGCACCAGCCTACGCTCTGCGAGCTTGTCTCGGCGAGCCGCGAGCGGCTAAGCGGAGGCTGTCACGCCGTAGTTCGGAACGAACGAAGGCGGACTGGTTCGGGTCCGCGCAGGAAAGTTATGTTTACAAAAATCCAAGATTTGGCGCGCAACGAGCCGGTCGCCGCCGCCGCGTTGGTGGTGGCGCTGGGCGGCATGGCGACGATCCTCGGCGCCTGGTTCTTCCAATATGTGCTGAAATATCAGCCCTGCCCGCTTTGCCTGGAACAGCGCATTCCCTACTACATCGTGATCCCGCTGGCGGTCGTTGTTGCCGCGCTGGCGCGGTCGCAGCCGAAAGCCGCGCGCGCGGGACTCGTCGCCATCGCGCTGATCATGCTGTGGAGTGCCGGACTTGGCGCTTATCACGCCGGCATCGAGTGGAAACTCTGGGCCGGGCCGCTGGAATGCTCGGGCGCGGCGCTCGATCTCGGCACGGCGGGCGATCTGCTCAAGCGGCTGCAAACGGAACGCATCGTGCGCTGCGACGAGGCGGCGTGGCGCTTCCTCGGGATTTCGCTCGCCGGTTACAACGTGCTGATCTCGCTGGCGCTGGCGGCCATTGCCGCGTTGGGAGCACGGGCGAAGCGTTACGGCTCCAGCTCGGTATCCCAATAGAGATAATCCAGCCAGCTCTCGTGCAGATAGTTCGGCGGGAACAGCCGGCCGTTGCGATGCAGGTGGCTGACGCTAGGCTGGAACGGCATCTGCGACGGATACATCTTGGATTCGGTCATGGTCTTGCTGCCCTTGCGCAGATTGCAGCCGGAGCAGGCGGCGACCACGTTGATCCATGTCGTGTGCCCGCCGCGCGAGCGCGGTAGCAGGTGATCGAAGGTAAGATCGTCGCGCGCGCCGCAATATTGGCAGGAGAAGCGGTCGCGCAGGAAGACGTTGAACCGGGTGAAAGCGGGATGCGTCGATGGCTTCACGAAAGTCTTGAGTGAGACCACGCTCGGGATCTTCATCTCGAAGCTGGGGCTGCGCACGGCGTGGTCGTAATTGGCGACGATGTTCACGCGCTCGAGGAACACCGCCTTGATGGCGTCCTGCCATGACCACAGCGACAGCGGATAGTAGCTCAGCGGACGGAAATCCGCGTTGAGCACCAGAGCCGGAAACCCGCCGGGCGGCACATGCACGTTCAAATCGACGCTCCTCCACGCCGTCACGCCTGGGAGCAGGCGCATGGGCATAGTCTATAGGCAGCGTGACCGGATTGTGAAGCACCTCGCAGGGTTTGCTCGCAACCCTGTGGAGTTACCGAGCCTTGAATGCCCTGGCCAAAAATTCGCCACCATGGCGAAGACCTTCCTGGTCGATGCCGTGACCGACGCCGGGAGAGATGTGCCATTGGGTTGGCACGTCCAGCGCGGCGAGACCCTGTGCTGCATGGAACAAAGCGGCGGCTGGAATGAGGTCGTCTTGGTCGCCATGGATGAGCAGGACCGGGGGCTTGGACTTGATCTCCGCCGCGAAAGTCTCCGGATCGGCATCCTCTTGCATGACCAGTAGCCCCGAATAGCCGACAATCGCGGCAGGAGCCACCGCGCGGCGCAGGCCGGCATGCAGCGCCATCATCGTGCCCTGGCTGAAGCCGACCAGCGCCAGCGCCGAGGGAGGCAGCCGGCGGCGCGCAAGTTCGGCATCGAGGAAGTTTTCGAGAACCGGTGTGGCCGCATTGACACCGAGCCAACGTTCATTCGGATCGCGGAAGGTGAGGGGGAACCATTGCCGGCCGCTGGGCGCTTGGCCGCAGGGCTCCGGCGCGTGAGGCGAAACGAAGGCGGCGTTGGGCAGCAGCGTCTGCCAGGCGCGGCCAAGCTCGATGAGATCCTTGCCGTCGGCGCCATAGCCGTGGAGGAACACCACGAGCTGCTTGGCCGGCGCGCCGCCGCGCGGTTCCAGCCGCGGGCCATCGAGTTCTGCCGCCATTACTTACTCACCTTGGTTGGAGGCTGGATCGGAGCGCCATCGCGCCGTTTGACCGCGGCATAATAGGCCCAGAGCAGATGCGCTGCCACCCCGCGCCAAGGCCGCCACGGCTCGGCCAAAACGGCCATTTCCTTGGCCGTGGGCCGCGCCTTTAGTCCGAGCGCCAGCCGCGCGGCTTCTTGCAGAGCAAGGTCGCCCGCGGGCCAGGCGTCGGCGTGACCGAGGCAGAACAGCAGATAGATATCGGCAGTCCAGGGGCCGATGCCATGCAGGGCGATCAGCGCGGTATGCGCGTCATCAGCTTCCATGCGGCTGACGGCGTCGAGATCAATCTTGCCCTGCGCCAGCGCCGCGCTGACGGCTTTGAGTGTGCGGATTTTCGGTTTGGACAGGCCCAAGCGCGCCAGCTTCGCGGGCCGCGCTCGGCGCAGTTCGTCGTGATGAAACGGATCGAAAGCGGCGGAAAGCCGTCCCCAGATCGCCCGCGCGCTGCTGGTCGAAAGCTGCTGCGATGTCACGATGGCACAAAGCCCGGCGAATCCTGCTTCTCGCCGGCGCAAGGAAGGACGTCCGGCCTTTTTCAGCACCGGCACAAGCCTCGGATCGGCCTTGATCAGCTTGCGCAGCGCCTTGTGTAGATCGGGGTCGGTGTGGAGATAGCGGGAAGGCATTCTTTTACTTTGTCATTGCCGGGCTTGACCCGGCAATCCATCAAGCGCGCAAGACTTGGATGCATGTAAGA
>JAXDOS010000092.1:0-20187 GCA_034668785.1 Alphaproteobacteria bacterium | reverse complement strand
CAAGGTGCCGTACGAGGCGCGGCCGGAAGCCGGCCTCCTGCGCTTGCGCAAGGATCTTGCCCTATTCGGCAATCTGCGCCCGGCGATCTGCTATCCCGCGCTGGCGGAATCCTCCAGCCTCAAGCGCGAATTGGTCGAAGGCCTCGACATCATCATCGTGCGCGAATTGACCGGCGGCGTTTATTTCGGCGAACCGAAAACCATCACCGATCTCGGCAATGGGCAAAAACGCGCGGTGGATACGCAGGTCTACGACACCTACGAGATCGAGCGCATCGCCCGCGTCGGCTTCGATCTGGCGAAGAAGCGCCGCAACAAGCTGACCTCGATGGAAAAGCGCAACGTGATGAAGTCCGGCGTGCTCTGGCACGAGGTCGTCAATCAGGTGCATGCGCGCGAATACAAGGACGTGCAGCTTGAGCATCAGCTCGCAGATGCCGGCGGCATGCAGCTCGTGCGCAATCCGAAACAGTTCGATGTCATCGTCACGGACAATTTGTTCGGCGACATGCTCTCGGATGTGGCGGCCATGCTCACCGGCTCGCTCGGCATGCTGCCGTCGGCCTCGCTCGGCGAGGTCGATGCCAAGACGAAGAAGCGCAAGGCGATGTATGAGCCGGTGCATGGCTCCGCGCCCGACATCGCCGGCAAGGGCTTGGCCAACCCGCTCGCCATGATCGCGTCATTCGGCATGGCGCTGCGTTATTCCTTCAACATGGCAAAGGAAGCCGATTTGATCGATCAGGCGATCGCCGCGACGTTGGCCAAAGGCCTGCGCACCGCCGACATCAAGTCAGCAGGCACGAAAGCCGTCAGCACCAAGGAAATGGGCGAGGCGGTAATTGCGGAGATGGAAAAGCTGGCGGCTTAGCTATAGGCGTGGCGAAGAACTCACCAGAACTGGCCCGGATTATTCCTGCCTGGCAAATCCCATGGCCCCGGCAGCGGTGAGCGATGCGAGAAAGCCGTGCGATCGATGACGCCGGTGACGGAATAATTCGGCGGATAGACATAATCGGTGAACTTGCGTTCGCCCGGAAGCACCTCGGTGCCGCCGTCGAGGAACGAGCGCTTCTGGATGATGATCCGCGTGCGGCTGCGCCCCGACTCGTCTCGGTTAACGACCACAGTGCCGGCGCTGCGCGTAGCAACAACCTGCTTCTTCTTCGGCGCCGCGCCCGCCGGATCGGCGGAGAGCACAAAAGCTCCGGCGACGGCGGAGGCAAGGACGATAGCAAGCAGTTTCAAGCGCATGGCTTCCTCGGTCGATATGTCAACGCAGTGTAGCCATGTTTGGTTCGCGGCAACAAGGCATTTGCCGCGGATGCTGCCGCAGGCCGATCTGGAGGGGGATAGCGTCGGTTAGCGGGCCGAAAAACGGCCGCGCAGCTTCATTTCAGGGCTGATCGACGGCCCTGGCCCGTGTTTCGGGGTGGCGGCGAGCAGGATGCTTCTTTGGCCGCAGAAATTGCGCTTCAGCTCCGCCCCGGCAAACAGCTGGCCGACCTTCTCGTCCCCGCCCGCCGACAGCAATGTCAGCCGGTCGAGCGCGCAAGCGATCACATTACGCTCGATCAGCTCCGGTCCGGTCGTGCAATACCAGCCGGCGATCTGCAGATGCGGGTGAGTGAAGGGCCGCGCGAAGCCAACGCACCGGCGGGGGCCATCGTTAGCGGCAAATTCGGCAAGTGCCACCGCACCGAATTTGCTTTCGAGCATGTCCGCCGGCTTGATGTCCTTGGCGAGCACGTGACCTTCGGTCCTGGCGGCGATTTCCTGTCCGATGTCCGCGAAGCGTGTGAATTCCGTACCGGGCCGGTAAACCTCGACCACCAGATGCGGGCCCGTGCCGCTCCACTCGCCCCACGTCATGACGTCCCTGCGGCCGCCGCCGGTGACGTGACGGCGCAGGCCGTAGCTCAGCCCGGCCTCGGCAAGCTCCGGCATGGCTAACGCAAAGGCCGGAAATGGCTTGCCGACTTCGATCCATTCGGCGCGGGGTGCAAGTTCGATTGCCGCGGCGACCGGCCCCGAGCGGAATATTTGCCCAGTCCCGATGCCGAGAAGGGCGAGTGCTGCGAGATAGGCGAGCAAGCGCAGCAACGTGCTTCGCAGTTCGGTGTGCAGCAGCGCGCGGACGGCAGCTTTACGCGACCAAGTTAGGTTCGGCTTTAGGGAGAGCGCCCGAGCTTTAAAAGACAGCACGACGGCTTTGGGCGAGGGCGCCACGGCTTTCAGCGACAGCGCCAAAGCTCTCAGTGGTGGGGCCAGGACCTTCAGTGGTGGCGCCAGGGCCTTCAAATAAAGCGCCGACGCTTTCAGCGGTGGCACCACGGCTTTTAGCCAGGATGTCAGCACTACAGTGAGCCGGTCCCGCAGAAGCTGGACGTGTTGCCACTGGGGGCTCGTCGTCGGCACGGGAGGGAAGGGAGATGGGGGTATTCGCCGCATCCCGAATGTCCGGTTCGGACGTGCCACCGGGGGGATCATCCCGCCCATTGCTACATCCGTGCTCGACATCCGCCTTACTCCTACCGCGCAACCGCTCGCGCCGATGCGGCCAAACGGCTGAATCGGCGTTGTCTTTGCGGCAGTTCTCGCTTAGAAGCGCTTCCACTCCGGTATCCGCGGCATCGCAGGCCGGGGAATTTTCCTTTGGAGAGTGAACGATGGGTTACAAAGTCGCGGTCGTGGGAGCCACCGGCAACGTGGGCCGGGAGATGCTCAGCGTGCTGGCCGAACGGGAATTCCCCATCGACGAGATGGTGGCGCTCGCCTCGCGCCGCAGCATGGGCGTCGAGGTCTCTTATGGTGAAAAAACCCTTAAGGTGAAATCGCTGGACCAATACGACTTCTCTGACGTGGACATCTGCCTGATGTCGGCGGGCGGCACCGTATCGAAGGAATGGTCGCCCAAGATCGCGGCGCAAGGCGCGGTGGTGATCGACAATTCCTCCTGCTGGCGCATGGACCCGGACGTGCCGCTTATCGTGCCCGAGGTGAATGCCGACGCCGTCGCCGGATTCCGCAAAAAGGGCATCATCGCTAATCCCAACTGTTCGACCGTGCAGCTCGTGGTGGCGTTAAAGCCGCTGCACGACAGGGCCAGGATCAAGCGCGTGGTGGTGGCGACCTATCAGTCGGTATCCGGCGCCGGCAAAGAAGGCATGAACGAGCTCGATCGTCAGACCAAGGCGGTCTACACGCTGCAGGATCTTGAGCAGAAGAAGTTCCCCAAGCGCATCGCCTTCAACTTGATCCCGCAGATCGACGATTTCATGGAGGACGGCTTCACCAAGGAAGAATGGAAGATGATGATGGAGACGAAGAAGATCTTGGATCCCAAGATCAAGCTCGTCGCCACCTGCGTGCGCGTGCCAGTCTTCATCGGCCATTCCGAGGCGGTGAGTGTGGAATTCGAGCAGCCGATTTCCGTCGATGAAGCGCGGGAGATTTTGCGCCGGGCGCCGGGCTGCCTGGTGATCGACGAGCACAAGCCCGGCGGCTATGTCACGCCCTACGAGGCGGCCGGCGAGGACGCGACTTATATCAGCCGCATACGCACCGATCCGACGGTCGACAACGGCCTCATGCTCTGGGTCGTCTCCGACAATCTGCGCAAGGGCGCGGCGCTCAATGCCGTGCAGATCGCCGAGAGCCTGATAAACCGCAAGCTTATTCAGGCGAAAAAGAAGGCGGCGTAACTTATTCCCGTCACCCTGAGGCGGCCGGCGAAGACGGCCTTCGAAGGGTGACGGATCAAAACGCGTCGTCCTTCGAGGCTCGCTTCGCTCGCACCTCAGGATGACGCGTTCGCAGCCCCTGGGAGGCACCATGACCATCCGTCCGCGCCGCAGCATGCTGTTCATGCCCGGGTCCAATCTGCGGGCATTGGAGAAGGCGCGCACGCTGCCGGCGGACGGCGTCATTTTCGATCTCGAAGATTCAGTCGCGCCTGATGCCAAAGAGCAGGCGCGCAAGAACGTGGTCGAGGCGGTGAAATCTGGGAACTACCAACCCCGCGAAGTGCTGATCCGCATCAATGGCCTCGATACCAAGTGGTGCGTAGAGGATATCGACGCCGCCGCCGCGGCGGCACCGGACGGGATTCTGGTGCCGAAGATAGCGACACCCAAGCATCTGGAGACGATCGGCCAGCGGCTATTCGACATGCATGCCGACTTGCGCATACGCGTCTGGGCCATGATCGAAAGCCCGCTTGCCATCGCCAATGTTTTTGCGCTCGCGGCGGCGGCGCATGATTCCGAAACACGACTGGCCGGCTTGGTCATGGGCCCGAACGACCTCGCCAAGGAAACGCGGGCGCGGATGGTGCCGGGACGCGCGCCGATGTTGTCGTGGTTTTCCACCTGCATCGCGGCGGCGCACGCCTATGGCATCGACATCCTCGACGGCGTCTACAACGATCTCGCCGACAGTGAAGGTTTTGCGCGGGAATGCAGCCAGGGCCGCGATATGGGATTTGACGGCAAGACGCTGATCCACCCGAATCAGATTGCTCCCTGCAACGAGGCCTTCTCGCCCACGGCGGAGGAAGTGGCGCAGGCAAAGGCCATCATCGCCGCCTTCGACCGCCCGGAAAACCAGGGGGAGGGCGTGCTTCAGGTCGATGGCCGGATGGTTGAACGCCTGCATATGGCCATGGCGCGTCGCGTCGTGGTGATCGCGGAAGCCATCGCAGTGGCCTAGTAGGCGTCAATCAATCCGGCAGCGTATAGACGAAGACTGGCCCCTTGCCGACGCCGCCATGAAGGCAAAGAAAGCGCACGTGCTTCGGTCCGTTCGCGGCCTCGTAGGTCGCGGTTCCGGAATAAACGGTGGAAACGAATTGGTTGCCGACGCGGTCGGCGAACTTGTCTTCAACGACGCTGGCGCGGTCGATCAGGAAGCGCCGGAAGCCCGGATCATGGCGCCGAAACTGCACCGCCGCGTGGTGCGTGCATTCGGCAATGCCGCGGAAGGTCGTCGTCTGTCCCGCCGCCGGCGCGGCGGCGAGCACCGCCACGCCGCAGGCGGTCAGCGCCGCCTTCATGTCCACGGGCGCGTTGCCTTGACCTTCGACTCGTAGGCATCGATCTGCGCGTTCTTGACCAGCGTGAGCCCGATGTCGTCGAGGCCGTTAAGCAGGCAATGCTTGCGGAACGGCTCGATGTCGAACTTGATGACGCCACCGTCGGGCCCGCGGATTTCCTGTTTTTCGAGATCGACGGTCAGCCGTGCATTGGCGCCGCGCTCGGCGTCGTCAAACAGCTTTTCCAAGTCCTCGCGGGTGACCCGCACCGGCAGAATGCCGTTCTTGAAGCAGTTGTTGTAGAAGATGTCGCCGAAGGAAGTGGAGATCACGCAGCGGATACCGAAATCGAGCAGCGCCCAGGGCGCGTGTTCGCGCGAGGAGCCACAGCCGAAGTTGTCATCGGCGACCAGAATCTTGGCATTGCGGTAGGCCGGTTTGTTGAGCACGAAATCCGGGTTCTCGCTGCCGTCGTCGCGGAAGCGCAATTCCGAGAATAGCCCCTTGCCGAGGCCGGTGCGCTTGATGGTCTTGAGATATTGCTTGGGGACGATCATGTCGGTGTCGACATTGATGATCCGCAGCGGCGCGGCGACGCCTTCGAGCGTGGTGAACTTGTCCATTGACGGTAATCCTGGGGTTGGCTGCGCTTTCATGGCGGCTTGACGCATCCGGGTCAAGGCCGGGCTAAAGCGGCGTTTTGTCCCGCTGCGCCGTGCTTTCTGACGCACTGCGTAACGAAAGAGACCATGTCTGAATAATAGATGCCACGGCCGGCTTCTCTGGAAGCGTCGCCTGTGCTTCACGCGACGTGCCGGCCAATGTCTGGCACGGCAAAGGAAGCGATTTTGACGCCCGCTGCTGTGAGCCTTTCGCGCACTCGGAGCGCCATCTGTACGGCATGCGGTGAATCGCCGTGCGTGCAAATTGAGTCGATGGGCGTCTTCAGATGCGTTCCCGCCGACGTGATCACCGCTCCGCTTTCGACCATGGCGAGCACGCGCTCCGCGGCTTCATCCACGTCGTCGATCAATGCGCCCGGCTTTCCGCGCGGGATCAGCCGGCCCGCTTCAGTATAGCCACGATCAGCATAGATTTCAGCGACGGCGCCAACGCCGAGCGCGTCCGCCGCCTTCAGGTGCTCGCTGAGCGCGATACCAAGGATCATCAGCGAAGGCTCGACCGCGCGCGTGGCACGCACAATGGCATCGGCAACCTCGCGCTCGACCTCAGAAATGTTGCTGAGCGCCCCATGGGCCTTCACATAACTGAGCCGATGACCGGCGAGAGCTGCCACGGCTTGGGCGGCGCCGATTTGATACGCCACAATGCGTTCGATCTCGGCGACAGTGAACGGAATTCTCCGCCGGCCAAATCCCCAAAGGTCTGGAAAGCCCGGATGAGCTCCAACCGCGATGCCGCGATCCTTTGCCGTTTGAAAGGTGCGTCCCATAATATCCGGGTCCCCCGCATGGAACCCGCAGGCGACGTTCGCGGATGTGATGATCGAAAGCATCGCATCGTCGTCTCCGCACCGGTAAGCACCAAATCCTTCACCGAGATCGGCGTTCAGGTCGATAGTTGGCATGGCCGCCTCGGGGCCGGATCAAGTTCCGGTCTGTTGATCATCCTGACCACGGTCCCTCCAGTTGTTAGACCTTAGCAGCAGCGGCATTGACGGTATTAAAACACCGGAGACAAACCGGCTGTAAGATTTGCCAGATTGATTTCTGATATTCGGCTTGGCCGCCGCTCGCGCATTCACGTTCCTGAGTATCATTGTTAAATGCGGTTTGCATCTTTAGGATGTAATTAAATTCAACTTCCGCTCTAGTTCACTTTGTAAAGTACGACAGGAACCGAGCCGTCATCTGCGGACCTGAATGGGGCCTGCGCGATGTGCAGCGGCCTCGAAGCGAGGAGGCCGAATGTCGACCGTCGATGTCGCTGCGCGCAAAAATGTAGTTATTCCGTCCAAGACATCGCTCCTCAGGAATTCTGAATACCGCACCTTCTGGCTCTCAAGCAGCGCGTGGGTCTTCGCCTCACGGGCTTTAGCCGTCGTGATTGGCTTCCAACTCTACGCACTCACCAAGAATCCGCTGGTGCTCGGCTGGCTTGGTCTGGTCGAGGCGATACCGGGCGTGACCCTGGTGCTTTACGGCGGCCATTACGCCGACAAGCACGACCGGCGTTTCACCATTATCTGGTCGCGCAGCGCAATGATCGTGCTCGCAATCCTGTTTGTAGTGATCTCCTTTCGCGACGATCCGGATATCGTCACGCTTTTATTGCTTCTCTCTTTTCTCGCAGCCTGCCTGCGCGCCTTTGCGGAGCCCGCGCAGGCCGCTCTTGAAGGACAGATAGTTCCACGTGAAGCGGCGGTGCAGTCCGGCGTATTGCTCGGTGGCGGCTACCAAGCCATGTGCATCGTTGGTCCGGCCGCGGCGGGTTTAGCCTACGATTCTCTGGGTCCGGTTGGAATTTACACCGTGCTGGCCGCTGTTTTCGCCTATTCGGCAATCGCAAATTTCTGGGTGAACAGACGGCCGCTACCCGAGGTCAAAAACGAACTGGGCGCGTTGCAATCGATACGTGAAGGCGTCGAATACGTGTTGTCGAATCAAGTTTTGATTGGTTCGATGGCGCTGGATCTATTTGCTGTCTTGTTCGGCGGCGCCATCGCGCTCCTGCCTATTTTCGCAACCGACATTCTGAAAGTAGGGGCCAGCGGTTTTGGGCTGCTCAGTGCAGCGCCGGCAATCGGTTCGCTGGCGATCATGCTGATCGCCATGCGGCATCCGCCGAAGCGTTACGCCGGGCGTGTCCTTCATATCGCGATCGCAGGCTTCGGATGTAGCATGATCCTTTTCGCGCTGTCCGAGAACTTCACGCTATCGTTCATCCTCCTCATCATCGCGGGGGGGTGCGATGGTCTCAGCGTCGTTATCCGCCGGGCGATCACGCGATTGATGGCGCCTAATGCGATGCGCGGCCGGGTTGCCGCGGTGAGCACCGTCTTCATCGGCTCTTCGAACGAGTTGGGCGCTTTCGAAAGCGGCGTAACTGCCAGCATTTTTGGGACGGCGCGTTCGGTTTGGCTTGGCGGGGCGCTGACCCTCGTCGTGGTCGCCGTTACCGCCTTGAAAGCGCCTCGCCTTCTCAATCTCGATATCACTAAAGAGGAACGTGCTCACGATTTTTGAGCGCAGCGCGAGCCGGCGGTGCGGTCAGCTGCCTACCACTTTGAGCGGAGAAGTCTTGGCCGACTGCCGGCGGATGCCCTGTAGCGGCGGCCCGTTGGCGGCCAGATTAGCCACATGGCGCAGCATGAAGGGTCCAACGGCTTCGGCGGCCATTGGCCGGGCAAAGAAGTAGCCCTGCACGACGTCGCACCTCAAGCCGCCGATTGCTTCGAGCTGCATCTCGTCCTCGATGCCCTCGGCGACCACCGATTTGCCGAGGCTGTGGCAAAGACGCACGACGGCATCGACAATTGAGTAGCTTTGCTGATCGCTGACGATATTGCGAATGAACGATTGGTCGATCTTCACTCGTGAAATCGGAAGCGACTTCAGGTGTGTCAACGAGGCAAAGCCGGTACCGAAATCGTCGAGCGCAAGGGAGATACCTTGCGTCGCGAGCGCGCTCAGGTTACGTCCGATTGAAAGACTATCATCCCCGAAAGCCACCGTTTCGGTGACCTCGATCTCGAAATGCCTGAAGTCGATCCCGCGCGCTTGCAAAACGGACATCACCCGATCGGAGTAATCGTCGACTTTGAGCTCGAGATTTGAGGCGTTGATGGCGATGCGCTTTACGTCCAGGCCGGCCGAGAGCCAGCTTTGCAAATCGCGAGCGACAAGCTCCAGCATCTTGAGACCGAGACAGCGGCCGACCTCCGGATCCTGGAACGCCGCCATGAATTCCCCCGGCATGGTCAACCGTCCATCCCGTCCTATGATTCGAGCCAGCGCTTCGAAGCCGGAAATCTCGCCGCTTTCGATGCAAATCTCCGGCTGATAAAATGGTACAAGACGGTTTTCCTTAATGGCCGAGCGAACCGAGCTTAGCACCTCGAATTTGGTTTCCGCCTCGATCAACATCGCTGGCTCGAAGACGGCCGCTCTATTTCGTCCGTCGTGCTTGGCACGGTAGAGGGCAAGATCGGCCGCGCGGAAGAGGTCGCTGCGAGTGGCGGCGTGATCTGGAAATCTGGCAATACCAATGCTGCCGAACATCTCGACCGCTCGGCCCCGGTAATTCATTCTCCGGCGCAACGAAGACAAAATGCCCTGCACAGTCCGATCGATCTCACCCGGCTTTCCGTGAAGCAGAATTGTAAATTCATCGCCGCCGAGCCGCGCGACTAGTTTTGCATCGCCGGCGACACTACTGATGCGTTCGGCAGCCGCGCATAACACCAGATCGCCTGCCTCGTGCCCGAACGTATCGTTGATGATCTTGAAGTTATCGAGATCAACCAGGAGCAGCGTTAAATTGGCATTGCGCTTATCCGGATCTGCGATGATCTCATCAAGAACATCATGCAGCATTTGCCGGTTGGGCAGGTGGGTGAGCGCGTCGAATTTGGCAGCTTCCCAAATTTTCATTTCCACGCGTTTGCGCTCGGATATGTCCTGAATGATTGACCAGGCAAGCGGCAGCCTTTCGGAACTGGACGCCGGCGCGGAATTCAGCAACACCGTGACTTGCGATGCATCGCTGCCGATAATATCGCACTCGATCGGGGCGGCCTGCCGGTCGTGCGGCGCCTGCGCGCGGTATTCTTCGACCTTTTCGCGTTGCTCGGACGGTAGAAGATCAGCAAAGGTCAATGTTTGAAGCTCTTTGCCGTTGCGGCCACAGAGCGCCGCAAAGGCGGAGTTCACTTCGAGCAGCTCGCCGCCGGCCCCGGTCAGAGCAATGCCCACGGGGGCGGTGTCGAACATCGATCTGAATTTGAATTCGCTGTCGCGCAGTGCCGACTCAGCTTCCCGGCGAGCGGTAACATCCGTCAGGGTTCCTGCCATGCCGGTAAATTGGCCTTGATGATCGAATGTCGGCCGAGCCGCGAGCTCCATCCAGCGAACCTCGCCGGTTTTAGTAACGAATCTTAGCTCCAGCGAATCCAGGTGGTCGTCCGAATCCGGAATCGCCCCGAACAAGATTACCGCGGCCGGCTGATCATCGGGATGGACATAGCCAAGCAGCGGATGCTTGAGCGAATCTTCGACAGCAAATCCCATGACATCGGTCCAGGCCTTGTTGATGAAGGCTAGCGATGTCGCGGCGTCGGTCTGGAAGATCACCTCGCGAATCCCGTTGACCACCGAACGGTATTGCGCCTCGCTTTCGTTCAGTCTGTCGCGCGCGCGCCGTAGGCCGACCTGGTGCTTCAGAACCAAGCTCATGAAAACGAGTATGAGCACGCTGACGAATGCCGCCGCTCCGTAGTAGATTAGGCGATTGCGATGAACGGCGGCGAACACCTCATCCTGAGAAAATCCTACAACAACGGCGAGCGGATAGCCTTTGACGCGCCGGTAGCTCGACAAGCGGTGAGTACCGTCAAGTTGACCGCGTGAGAGGAAGGTCCCGGCGTCTGTATGAGCGACTCGATCGAGCAACGAGCTTGATTCCAGCGATTTATTGATATTGCGTATCGGCCCTGCCGCGTATGCGCGTATCACGCCGTCCAAGCCGACGAGAGCGACCGATCCCTTCTTATTGCTGTCGACGGCGTCGTAGAAGCTTGCCAGATAAGCTGGGTCGAGCGACAGGATCACGACGCCGGCAAGGGATCCATCCGCGGCGTTGATCCGGCGCGACAGCTGTATCGACGGTTTGCCGCTGACGCGCCCGATCACCGGCTCGCTAATAAACAGCTCGTCCCGATCTGTACCGACGTGGACGCGGAAATGCTTGCGATCGCCGAGATTCGGCGCCGGCGTCGGAATCGGGAGATTGCTGGCGATCGTCAGTCCATCCTTGTCGGCGATCGCGACCTGCAGCGCTACGTCGGTGGCGAATTGCTGATCCTTCGCCCATTGGACTAAATCGAAGTGCTGCGGATCCTTTGTATAGGCTGAACGGACGAAGAGCAGGATTTGGTCGTGCGCCTGGAACAAACGGATGATGTGCTCCTCGAAGGCACGGGCGAGATTGCCCGTATCCCGGTAGGCGGCGGCCTCGGTCCGGTTGTAATCCTGTTGTGAAATATAGGCTGTGCCGAGCCACATAAGGATCAGCGCGAATAAGCCAAGTACAAAACTACCGACCAGCCCCGGGTCGTTGAGCCGCAACTCTGCCAGCGACGCAATGCTCGCCCTAAGGTTCGCCACTCGTCGCGCAGTTGAGTAGGGGGAATCCCACAACGTCGGCATGTCGGGAAGCTAACGTTCGGAACGGCAATAAAGGAGGTATGAATGCGTCCGCTGTCCTGCGTTTTCCGATTGGAGCTAAACAGCGGGTTAAATCCGCGTAAAGTTCGGCATGCCGAAGGTACTCCGCTCCGCTTTAGTGCAGGAATGTCCGTTCTCGAGTGAAGAACGTCCAGTTCGTTTCAATTTTAATGATTGGTGGAGGTCTTCGCATAGGTGGCTCCACTATGCCTGCCAAGCACAGGAGCGGAGATAAGAATGACAAAAAATCCATTGTTGCCGTTCGGAGTCGTCGGATCGCGTGCCTACGAGTCGCAGGCATGGAGTTCGCCCGGTGCGGTCGAGGTCGAGCGGGCAGTCTGGAAAGAGGCGGAAACTTCTCCGGCAGGGTTGCCATCCCGAGGGGCCCGCCTCCGGCAGATGTTCGATGCATTTTTCGCTCATGGGTCGGCGATCGCGGCGTCCTCGGCAGTATTGTCTCGGTCAATCCGCCAGGCTGGACGCTAAGCTAAATCAGAGCGGCGGCCCCCGCTTGCGCAACCTGTTCGTCTTCATGCGATTGCACGCCGGAGACACCGATCCCGCCGACGCATTCGCCTTGATACAGGACGGGCATGCCGCCCTGGATCGGCAGGCCGTAAGGATATTTGAGGAATACGGCCCGTTCCTTGACGCGGTCTTCCATCGCCTTGCTCGGCCGGCGCGTCAGGGCGGCGGCACGCGCCTTCCCCGTGGCCACCTCCGGCGTCGTCATAGAAGCGCCGTCCAGGCGTTCGAGATGCAGGAGGAAGCCGCCGTCATCGACGATGGCGATCGCCACGTTCCATTTGTTCTTGGCCGCTTCCGCCTTGCAGGCGTCCATCATTTTCTGCACGTCGCTTGACGTCAGGCATGGCTTGGTTCGCATATCGTCCTTTCCTCCTGGCAACTTGTTTTGAAACGGATCATTCCACGCTCGCCTCGATCGCTTCCATATCCGCGTCCGAGAGACCGAAATGGTGGCCGATCTCGTGCACCAGCACATGGGCGATGACCGCGCCAAGCGTCTCGTCGTGCTCAGCCCAATAATCCAGGATCGGCCGGCGGTAGAGCCAGATCATGTTGGGCATCTGTTGCGGCGCGGTTTCGGAGCGAAACGGCAGGCCGACGCCATGGAAAAGCCCGAGCAGGTCGAACTCGCTCTCCACGCGCAGGTCGTTCAGCACTTCGTCGGTGGGGAAATCCTCCACATGGATGATGAGGCCCTCGCAGAGCAGGCGAAAACCCTCGGGTAGCCGCTGGAATGCCTCGCTCGCGAGCCCCTCGATTTCGGCAAGCGTGGGCGCCTTGGCCCTATGCCATTCGGGAGGATCGGCGGGGGTGTCGTTCATGCGGTCCGTTTTAGGTCAGGGCGGGATCGGCGCCAAGTCGCAGCCGTTGACGTCTAGGCCGCGATGGGGGAGCCTAGGCCATCGCGCGTGCAAGTGAGGGGAACGGCTATGCGGGGGAACCGAGTCGCGGCTGTGGCGATAGGAGTGCTGGCGCTCGCTTTTGAGGCTCCGCCGTCCGCGCAGGCGCAAACGCGCACCACCGCCGCATACTCGCACGAAGTCCAATACGCGCGCCGTCCCCGCATTGAAATCTATCCGGCGCGAAAGCTCGTGCGCGAATGCACCTCATGGCTGGAACAGGAAGCCCGCCCGAGCGGAACGGTGATCGTACCGCGCATGCGCTGCTGGTGGCGGCCTGGCTGAGCGGGACGTTAGGAACGCTTCAAACAATACATTAACGAACCAGATGCGATCTTCGGCGTTAACCCTTGGATGGGCGAGCGGAGTTCAGCATGTTCAAAATCATAACAAGTATTGCCGCCGCAGCGCTGCTGTTCGCGGCCACCGCCAATCGTGCGGAAGCGCGCAAATCGCAAGGCCTGCACAGCGCCGAAAAGGCCCACGCCGACGGGAGGGTCTCAGCGCGGTCTCACTATACGTGGGGTAACTATCGGGACGTCCGGGGCTTCAATCATCGGGCGAGGTTCTACGTCGTCGCCTACGCGCCGCCGACGATCTCATCCTTTCCGATGCCGTTTACCGTTTGGTATTAGCGCCATGGTCGCAGGGCCTAGATGAAGAACGCCCGCCGGATCGACGGGCGTTTTTTCATTGACGCTGCGATGAACATTATCGCTTCGTTTTCAATTCATAAACTGCGCTGGCTCCCATCCCATTCGGCGGCCCAGAGTTAGGTACGGCCGGTAACGTGCTGATCGAGACACTAGCCAGCCGGCAATCCGCTTTGTAAATTTCCGACAGTGTTGCACATTCGGCTTCCGCCATCCGATAGAGAATTTGCCTTGCCGATTCCTGCGATTTTGGATCCGCAATCGTCTGGCCCTCTGTTGGAGCTGTTGCGGTTCTGAAACCCGTTGTAATACGGAGCGTCGGCTCGGCGAATGCAGATGGCTGGGAACCAAATGTTGTTGTGGTCATGACTTGCGCGTTGGCGGCGGTGGCAAACATCAACGCGGTGGCAATCATCAGGATGCTTTTCATGAGAACCCCTCCCGAGATGAGCCGCCATTCCGGATTATGAATGTGTTCTAATTGCGCTCCCAGCGCGGGAAAATTCCCCCATGGGAGGCGGCTTGATCTAGAAGCAAAGAGAAGAAAACAAAAAAAGCCCACCGATTAGGTGGGCTTTTTCGCACGGGCCTGACTGTTCACTACCACTCGCGTATGTCGACGAAGCGCCCGGCAATCGCGGCGGCTCCGGCCATCGCCGGCGACACTAAATGTGAGCGGCCCTTGTAGCCCTGGCGGCCTTCGAAGTTACGGTTCGATGTCGAGGCGCAACGCTCTCCCGGCGCAAGCTTGTCGGGGTTCATGGCCAGGCACATGGAGCAACCCGGCTCGCGCCAATCAAAGCCGGCCTTGATGAAGATCTTGTCCAGCCCCTCGGCTTCGGCCTGTTCTTTCACCATTCCAGAACCGGGGACAATCATCGCGGAGAGATTCGCATTGACGATCTTGCCAGCGACGACGCGCGCAACCTCGCGCAAATCTTCGATGCGGGCATTGGTGCAGGAGCCGATAAAGACACGGTCGAGCTTGATGTCCGTAATCTTCTCGCCGCCTTTTAGCCCCATGTAATCAAGCGAGCGTTCGGCGGCGCGGCGTTTGTGCTCGTCGGCGATCTCTGACGGCACCGGCACACGGCCGCTGATGGACACCACCTGCTCGGGACTGGTGCCCCACGTGACCAGCGGCGGCAGCTTGCCGGCATCAAGCCTGATCTCATGGTCGAAATGCGCGCCCTCGTCGGAGCGCAGCGTCTCCCAATAACGCATCGCGTTTTCCCAGGCTCCGGCTTTCGGCGCCTTTGGCCGTCCCTTCAGATATTCAAAGGTCTTTTCGTCCGGCGCGATCATGCCGGCCTTGGCGCCGCCCTCGATCGACATGTTGCAAACAGTCATCCGCCCTTCCATCGACAGCGAACGGATCGCTTCGCCGGCATATTCCAGCGCATAGCCGGTGCCGCCCGCGGTGCCGATCTCGCCGATGATGGCGAGGATGATGTCTTTCGCGGTGACGCCCGGCGGCAATTTGCCGTCGACGACCGCGCGCATGTTCTTAGACTTGGTCTGGATCAACGTCTGTGTCGCCAGCACGTGCTCCACTTCCGAGGTGCCGATGCCGTAGGCAAGCGCGCCAAAGGCTCCATGCGTCGCCGTATGGCTGTCGCCGCACACGATCGTGGTGCCAGGCAAGGTGAAGCCCTGCTCCGGCCCGATGATGTGGACGATGCCCTGCCGCTTATCGAACTCGTTGTAATATTCCAGCCCGAAGAACTTGGCGTTCTCGGCGAGATAAGCGATCTGCGTCGCACTTTCCGGATCGGGGTTTGGCTTACTGCGGTCGGAGGTAGGAACGTTATGGTCGACGACCAAGAGCGTTTTCTCCGGCGCGCGCACCTTGCGGCCGGACAAGCGTAGCCCCTCGAAGGCCTGCGGCGACGTCACCTCATGTACCAGGTGCCGGTCGACATAGAGCAGACAAGTGCCGTCCGGTTGCTGATCGACCAGGTGGTCGTCCCAGATCTTGTCGTAAAGGGTGCGGGGGTTCGCCATTGCACAAACGCTCCAGGAAACGGGCTTCCATATAAGGGAATCGCTCGGCTTACCCTCCGGTACCCGTGAGGAAACCTTCCCGTAAGATAATGCGCCGCTGCGAAAATGCAAAAGGCGCGGGGGCCCGCGCCTTTCGTCAGCCTTCCAGCAGCGGGGTTACTTGGCCTTCGCCTCTTTGGCCTCGGCCTCGGGACGATGGTCCTGCTTCTCGGTGATACGCGCCGATTTGCCGCGCCGCCCGCGTAGGTAATAGAGCTTGGCGCGGCGCACCGACCCGCGGCGCACGACCTTGACCGAGTCGATCATCGGCGAATACAGCGGGAATACGCGCTCGACGCCTTCACCGTAGGAAATCTTCCGCACTGTAAAATTCTCATGGAGGCCGGACCCAGAACGACCGATGCAGACGCCTTCATAGGCCTGAACGCGGCTGCGTTCGCCTTCCACGACCTTGACGTTCACCAGCAGGGTGTCGCCGGGGCCGAATTCCGGCATCTCCTTGCCAGCGGAAAGCTTCGCCATCTGCTCTTTTTCGAGCTCTTGGATAAGGTTCATGGGGAATTCTCCATCGGCTGCGCCAGATCGTGGCGCGAATTTTCGGTGTTTGTAAGGGTCGGCGCAGCTTCTACGACAACGCGCCGGATTTGTCACCTATCCTGCGTCTTTCTCTTGGTCTGGGCCAAATGGGCTGCCCATAGGTCGGGTCGGCGCTCACGGGTCAGCCGCTCCGCCTCGGCCTGCCGCCAGGCGGCGATCTTGGCGTGGTCGCCCGATAACAGGACTTCCGGAATAGGCCGTCCTTCCCAGACCTGGGGCCGGGTATAATGCGGGTATTCCAACAGCCCCGCGGCGAAGCTTTCCTCGGTGCCTGACGCTTCCTTGCCCATGACGCCTGGCAACAGCCGGACGCAGGCATCGATTAGCGCCATGGCGGCGATCTCGCCTCCGGAAAGCACGTAATCGCCGACCGAAACTTCCTCCAGGCCGCGCGCCTCGATCAGCCGCTGGTCGACACCCTCGAAGCGGCCGCAGACGATCAGCGCGCCGGAATCGGCTGCCAGTGCCTGCACGCGGGCTTGGGTCAATGGCGCGCCACGGGGGCTCATCAAGAGTCGCGGACCCGGGTCGTCCGCGTCCCCCGCATCGAGGGCGCGAGCCAGCACGTCGGCTTTCATCACCATGCCAGGCCCGCCGCCTGCGGACGTGTCGTCGACGCTGCGGTGCTTGTCGGTTGCATGATCGCGGATATCGATCGCGTTGAGCGACCAAAGCCCCGCCGCCAGCGCCTTGCCGGCGAGACTGATCCCGAGTGGACCGGGAAACATTTCGGGAAAGATGGTGAGGACGCTGGCGCGCCACATGGCTATCAATCCTGCTTTCCCGAGGATGTTTTTTCGGCGGTTTCATCCGGAGGTACGATCACTACTTTGCCGCCGCCGACATCAATCGTCGGCACCGCCGCGGTGGTGAAGGGAAGCAGTATCGAGGCGCCATGCTGCGGCTGAATTTCAAGCAGAGTGCCGGCGCCGAAATCATGCACCGCTACAACACTACCAAGATCGCTGCCGTCCTTGCCCACGGCGGCAAGGCCGACCAGATCGGCATAATAGAAAGTGTCGTCGTCGGTCTCGGGCAGCTGTTCGCGGGCCACGTAGAGCTTGATATTAGTCAAACGCTCGGCGGCATCACGGTCATCGATGCCGCGCAGCCGCGCCACAATGTGATCCTTGGCCGCCCGCGCGGCGACGATCTCAAACACGCGTGAGCCGTCCTCAGCTTGCAGCGGACCGTATTGCCGGACCGCCATCGGATCCTCGGTGAAGGTCCATAGCCGCACCTCCCCGCGAACCCCGTGGGGAGCACCAATGCGAGCCACGCAAACGCGATCGGCCATCACGACCTCGCCCGGTGATTAGGCGATCAACTCGCCGGAGCTGCCGCCTTCGCCGCCTTGGCGGCGGCAGCCTTGGTCTCGGCATCTTTGGTTGCTACTTCCGCTGCCGCCTTGCGTTCCTTGCGCGGGATAGCCCTTTCCGGATTGTTGCGCTTCTCGCGCTTCATCACGCCGGCCTCGTCGAGGAAACGCGACACGCGGTCGGTCGGCACTGCGCCCTTCACCATCCAGGCCTTGACCTTATCGAGGTCTAGCTTGAGCCGCTCCTTGTTGTCTTTCGGCAGCAGCGGATTGAAGAAGCCGAGCCGCTCGATGAAGCGGCCGTCGCGCGGCGAGCGCGAGTCGGCGATGACGACGTGATAGAACGGCCGCTTCTTGGTGCCCGCGCGGGCCAGACGTATTTTCAGGGACATCAGATTTCCTTTCGTGGTCAGTTATTGTGATCGTCATTGCCGGCCTTGAGCCGGCAATCCATCGCTTTCGCGAAAGAGATGGATGCGCGGGTCAAGCCCACGCATGACAAATGAGGATCGTTGGCAGGCGTCATCACTTCTTCTTCCCCAATCCGGGAAATCCGCCGAGCCCAGGCAGCTTCGGGCCGCCGAGACCGCCAAGCCCGGGAAATTTAGGCGGCAGGCCGGGCATACCGGGCGGCAACCCACCGCCCGGAAATCCGGGCATCCCGCCCGGCATTTTCTCCGCGAGCTTCGCCATTTCCTCGGGGCTCGGCATGCCGCCGCCCATACCCAGCATGTTGGCAAGACCGGCCATGGGACCACGCTTGCCGCTGCCCATGGCTTTCATCATGTCGGCCATGCCGCGGTGCATCTTCAGCAGGCGATTGAGGTCCTCGACCTTGGTGCCGGAACCTGCCGCGATGCGTTTTTTGCGGCTGGCCTTGAGTAGATCGGGATTCCGACGCTCCTTCGGCGTCATCGAATCGATCAACGCCTTCTGCCGCTTGAGCACGCGCTCATCGAGATTGGCACTGGCCATCTGGTTTTTCATTTTCGCGATGCCGGGCAGCATGCCCATCAGGCCCGCCATGCCGCCCATCTTGGTCATCTGATCGAGTTGTTCGCGCAGATCATTGAGGTCGAAAGCGCCTTTGCGCATGCGTTCGGCGGCGCGCATCGCCTTCTCGGCGTCGATATTGGCCGCGGCCTTTTCCACCAGCGAGACGATGTCGCCCATGCCGAGGATGCGCCCGGCGATGCGCGACGGATCGAAATCCTCCAGCGCATCCATCTTCTCGCCGGTGCCGATCAGCTTGATCGGCTTGCCAGTCACTGCGCGCATGGACAGCGCGGCGCCGCCGCGTCCGTCGCCGTCGACACGGGTCAACACGATACCGGTGAGGCCCACGCGCTCATCAAAGGAGCGCGCCAAGTTGACGGCATCCTGGCCAGTGAGAGCGTCGGCAACGAGCAATACTTCATGTGGATTGGCCGCACGTTTGACCTCGGCGGCCTCCGCCATCATCGCTTCGTCGAGTGTGGTGCGGCCGGCGGTATCGAGCAGCACCACGTCATAGCCGCCGAGTCGTCCGGCTTGCAGCGCCCGTTGCGCGATCTGCGCCGGCTGCTGGCCTTCGACGACGGGCAGTGTATCGATGCCAACTTCGCGGCCGAGCACGGCGAGCTGCTCCATCGCCGCCGGACGCCGCACGTCGAGCGACGCCATCAGTACTTTGCGCTTCTGCCGTTCGGTGAGCCGCTTGGCGAGCTTGGCGGTGGTCGTGGTTTTGCCCGAACCCTGGAGGCCAATCATCATCACCGCGATGGGGACCGGAGCGTTGAGGTCGATGGTCTCGGCGCCGGAGCCCAATGTCTGGATCAACTGGTCGTGGACGATTTTGACGACCATCTGGCCGGGAGTCACCGACTTGATGACATCGACCCCGACCGCGCCTTCGCGCACGCGTGCGACAAAACCCGCCGCTACGTCGAGCGCCACGTCGGCTTCCAGCAGCGCGCGGCGGACCTCGCGCAAGGCGACGTCCACATCAGCCGCCGACAGCGCGCCGCGCCGCGTGAGGCGGTCGAGAATGCCGCCAAGCTTTTCCGAAAGGCTATCGAACATCAAAATCTCAGTTTCCTACAGCACGTTCAAACGACTTATCGCCCGAGGGCGCATCGCGCTGTCGGGCGGGGACCTCCGGCCTCTGGGACCGGGCGGTGGATCGGCATTCACGTCTCTTGCGAGAGTGGCCGGAACCTAGGGCTGCGGGGAAACCTCGTCAAGGCGCGCCGGCACCTATTTGAGCGGCACATAGATGTTGACGACCAGTTTGTCCTCCGGCGTCTTGATCGGGTCGGTAACGTATTCCTCGATGAACATGTCCTTAGCCTCAAGCCGCTTTTCGTCGAGATGGTTGGTGATGGCTTCGTAAGTGGTATCCATCCCGTCATAAGAGCCGCGGTGGACGAACTTGAGCGTTTTGCCGGCGGGTGATTTTCCTACCGCGATGTCGCCGCGCGGCGGCGTCTTCGGCTCCTCGGCGATCGGCACCGCCGCCTGAAACTGGAACCCCGTATCGTCGGTCTGCGTATAGATGGTCATGTAGGGGCCTGACGCCTTGATCCCCTGCTTCTCGAGAAAGCCGTCAACAGACTTGAATGCCTTCACCAGCGTCTCGAAGGCGGATTCCCAGGTAGCCGTCCCCTTGGCATAGACGACCGTCCTCGCCTCCAGCGTCACCTCTTCCCCAAAGGCATCGCCGTTCTGCGCCGGCGCCGGCACAACGGGTACGGATGGCGGAGGCGGCTCGGCT
>JAXDOS010000091.1:0-18677 GCA_034668785.1 Alphaproteobacteria bacterium | reverse complement strand
CACTGCAAATCCCGCCCGCTCGACCGCAGCGCGGCCGTCTGCCATCACGCTGCTGATAGCTTGTCCTTCCGCGATTTTACGCGCGCAGTCCATGAGCACCCGATGCAGCGCCGGCGCGACCGCGCGTTCTTTCGCGGAGAGGTAGACGTTGCGCGATGACAGGGCGAGCCCATCTTTCTCGCGCACGATGGGCACACCAATAATCTTGACCGGGAGATCGATATCCTTGGCGAGCTGAGTGACGACTTGAAGCTGCTGATAATCCTTCTCGCCGAACACCGCCGCGTCGGGTGTGCACTGGATCAGCAGCTTGCCCACCACAGTCGCGACGCCGGCAAAGAAATGCGGACGGAATGCATCCTCCAGCCCCGCGCTCGCCGGACCGTCCGGCACGATGCGGGTGGCGAAGCCTTGTGGATACATCACCTCGACTGGGGGCGCCCATACCAGATCGACATTTTCGCGGGCTAGCGCGGCAACATCGCTGTCGAAATCGCGCGGATAGGCGGCGAGGTCTTCGTGCGGCGCGAACTGCGTGGGATTGACGAAGATGGAAACCACGACACGGTCGGCGCTGCGCCGTGCGCGGCGGACTAAGGCCAGATGTCCCGCATGCAGCGCTCCCATCGTCGGCACGAGGGCGATGCTCTCGCCGGCCGCTCGAAAGCCTGCGATGGAACGGCGTAACGCCTGTAGGGTCCGCGCGACGCGGGGTCGATGGGCCATGAGCTCCGCCTGTGGAATCCGGCGCCGCGGACCCTAGCAAAGCCGCCGCCGGCCGGCCACGCCACGGTTAATCATGAACACATCCAGTTTGTTGTAAACCTTGACCAAGATGCCGTTCCACCCGAAGAATCCGCCGCCTCGAGGAATCTCATGGTTGCGATGTCTAATGGCGGGCGGCCCAAGGCGGCCCATGTAATCGTGCTCGGAAACGAGAAGGGCGGTTCGGGCAAGTCCACCACCGCCATGCATATCGCTGTGGCGCTGATGAAAGCGGGCCAGCGCGTCGCCACCATCGATCTCGACTCCCGGCAGAAAAGCTTCACGCACTATATTGAGCACCGCCGCGGCTGGGCGAAGCGCGCGGGCATCCCGCTCGAACTGCCGGCGCATTACTGCATCGCGCGGGGCACCGGCATCAGACTTGACGAGAACGAGGCAATCGAGTTTACCGGCTTCGCCGAGGCGGTCGCGACCGTTGAGAAAAGCCATGACTTCATCGTGGTCGATACGCCGGGAACCGACAATTATCTGATGCGTCTCGCGCATTCCATGGCGGATACGCTGGTCACGCCGCTCAATGACAGCTTCGTGGACTTCGACGTGCTCGGCACCATCGATCCAACGAGCTTCGCGGTGACCGGGCAAAGCCAATATGCGGAGATGGTAAGCGAAGCGCGCCGCCAGCGGCGTATCGTCGACGGCCTGCTGCCGGATTGGATCGTGGTGCGCAACCGCCTATCGATGTTGGGCTCGCGCAACCGCCGCCTGGTCGGCGAGGGTCTGAATGAGCTGGCACTGCGGCTCGGCTTCCGCTTCGTCGATGGATTTGCCGAACGCGTGATCTACCGCGAGTTTTTTCCGCGCGGTCTTACGGCGCTCGACAATCTCGACGAAACGACGCTCGGCACCCGCCCGAACATGTCGCACGTGACCGCCCGTGAAGAGGTCACGCAATTGCTGGCGACCCTGAAGCTGCCGATCGACGAGCGCGGAAGGCGGCGTGCCGCCGCCCGGGCCGAATGGCGTGCGGTGGCCGATCAGCCGCTCGAGGTCCACGAAATGCTCGCGGACTGATCTGCCGGGCGTTTATCTCCAGCCCATTGCACCGGCGGGAACAGGTTGCCAAGTTAAGGCGGGAAACCCGCCCGAGGCAAACCTCCGTCGATGAGCAAAGACCGTTCCGATTCCCCAGTGCCGACGCAAGGCCGCGGTAAACCCGCCGCGGCGTCGCCACGTCCGGAGATCGACGCATTTCTAGAGCAGGTTCGCGCACTCGGCCCTCGCACCGAGCAAGGCCGCCGCGGCCGTCTTATCTTTTCGCTGGACGCGACCATGAGCCGGCAGCCGACTTGGGATACGGCATGCAAGCTTCAAGGCGACATGTTCAGGGAAGCCGCGGCGGTGGGCGGCCTCGACATCCAACTCGTCTACTATCGCGGCTTCGGCGAATGCCGCGCCTCGGGCTGGGTTTCCGCGACCGAGCGGCTTGCGGGTTTGATGGAAGCAATCGATTGCCGCGGCGGTCAAACACAGATCGGCAAAGTCCTGGCGCATGCGCGGCGCGAAACCGAACGAATGAAAGTACAGGCCCTGGTTTTCGTCGGCGACGCCATGGAGGAGGGGATCGATGACCTTTGCGTCGCGGCGGGCGAGTTGGGCTTGCTCGGCATTCCCGCCTTCATGTTCCAGGAGGGACATGATCCCGTCGCCGAACAGGCCTTTCGCGAGATCGTGCGGCTGACGCATGGCGCTTATTGCCGCTTCGATCCTGGCGCCGCGCATCAACTGGCCGAGTTGCTTCGCGCCGTGGCTGCTTACGCCGCCGGCGGACTAAAAGCATTGACCGACGTTTCGCGCCGGTCGGGCGCCGCGACCACTAAGCTGCTCGAACAGTTGAGATAGCCATGCCGGCGCTGATTTTTGGTGTGGTCGTCTTGGTGCTGGTGCTTTGGGCGCTTAATGCATTTTCCAAGGTCAATCCGCAGCACTTGGCGCGCATCGTGCGGCCGCTCGGCGGCATCGGCGCGCTCGCCTTCGCGGCATTCGTCGGTGTTCGCGGTGAGCTCGCGATCGCGCTGCCGCTCGGGCTTGTCGGCCTCGGACTGCTGGGTTGGGGTCCTTGGGCAAGCCAATTTGCACGGCGCGGCGGCAGAAGTCCGGGCCGGGTGTCTCGCGTCCGCTCAGCCTTTATTGAAATGGAGCTTGACCACGATACCGGCGCGATGCGCGGACGCATTCTTGCGGGTCCGCATCAGGGCGTGCCGCTGGAGGCGCTCGATCTCGCGACATTGATAAGTTTCCTCGCCGGCATCGACGAGGAAAGCCGCTCGCTACTCGTGGCTTATCTTGATCGCCGGGAGCCCCGCTGGCGTGAACACGCGCAGGGAAACACGGCAACGGGGCAGGGCAGCGCGGCGAGCTCCGGCAAAATGACGGAACAGGAGGCTTATCAAATCCTTGGCGTTCAGCCCGGCGCCAGTGCGCAAGACATCCGGCGCGCGCACCGCACGCTGATGAAGAAACTGCATCCCGACCAAGGGGGGTCTACGTATCTCGCGGCCCGCGTGAACGAGGCCAAGGAAATTCTGCTTCGCCGCCATCGCTGATGTACTCCCAAAGCAACATCATCAGCGGTTCCTGACCAGACGCTTCCATTTGACGGGCCCTAGTTTTTGAGGGCCATGCAGACGATCTCATTGCGCTTGAGATATTGGCAGGCGGCTTCCGCCTGTTCCTTGTCGAGCCCGGCAAAGCGAGCCCGGTAAAGTGCCTTGTCGCCCTTCATCACGCGTTCGGTGAAAGCATCGGCGGTGCTCAGCAATGTCTTGGCGCGGGTTTGCGCCGCGGCGAGGCGCTGCTTGGCCTCGGTTTCGCGGTCGAAAGCTCCAATTTGGATGACCCAGCCGTTGTGGGCATTATTATGCAGTGCGGTCGCCACCGGATCGGCAACGGGCGCGGACGGTGCGGTTACCACAGCCGAGGCGACCTTTACCGGCACGGTCGCTGACATCGCGGGGCGGGGTGCCGCAGGAGCAACATTTGCTTCCGCGCGGGCCGGTTCGGCCGCTGCTTTCGGCTGCGCCAAGGAAATAGCCGTCAGGGCGGATGTCGGCGGCGCCGGGCCGAGCGAGGCCGTTTTGATTGCCGCCGGCTTTACCGAAACCGTCTTCACCAGGATTGGCTGTAACGGATCACTGGAGCCCGGCGCCACGCGCGGCACGGGAATGGCCGAGGTGGGCGCTGGGTCCGCGCGGGCGGGCGTGATGATCGCTGCGGCTACACGCTGCATGGGCGTGCGTGCCGACGGTTCCGCTGCCTCGGCGATTTTGGATGTGGTCCGCTTGAGCGCGGCGAGAACGATATTTTGGTCAATCAAGGTACGCATCTTCGCATCGCGCAGGCTGGCGCTGCGGCCACCGAGGACGACAGCGACGAGCTGGCGATTGTCGCGGCGGATCGACGTCACGAGATTGAAGCCGGATGCCCGCGTGTATCCCGTCTTGATGCCGTCAACGCCAGCGACCCGTCCGAGCAAGCGATTGTGATTGCCGATAACATTTCCACGGTAATGGAAGCGGCTGGTGGCGAAATAGGTGTAGTAACGCGGGAAGCGATCCTGAATGGCGCGCCCGAGTAGCGCCTGGTCGCGCGCGGTCGTGATCTGATCGTCGGCGGGTAGGCCGGAGGCGTTGATGTAGACGGTGTGCTTCATGTCGAGAGCGCGCGCCTTGCGCGTCATCAACTGAGCGAAGCTATCTTCGTCGCCGCCGAGTGCCTCGGCGATCACCACCGCGACGTCGTTAGCCGATCGGGTGACGATTGCCTTGATGGCGTCTTCGACTTCGATGGTCTGCCCCGGTTTGAGGCCCAACTTGGAAGGCTCCTGCGCCGCGGCATGAGCGGAAACTTGCAGCGGCGTGTCAAGCCTCAGTTTGCCTGAATCCAGCCGCTCGAACAGCAGGTAAAGGGTCATGATCTTGGTGAGCGAAGCCGGGTGCCGCGGGCTATCCGGATTGGTCGAATGCAGGACGGCGCCGGAATTTACGTCGACGACAATGTCGGAATAAGGCGGCGAATAGACCGAAGCGGCGGCAGCGTGATGGCGGACGGCGCGCTTGCGCCGGCTGCGAGCATCGGCAGGATCGCTGGTTATCGCCAGAATGGCGAAAGTCGCGACAAGACCGAATACGCCCCAACGAAGCCCCCGCGAGGCTTCGACACCACTAGTCCGCATCGTCCCCCCGTCCCCGATCCGTTGGCGCCTCATTTGGGCATCGACACCCGTGTGGTTGTCGAGGCCGGCTGCGATGAAGGTCTCGGAAGGCGCAATCTTCGGCAACCCTTTGTGGGCTTCGAATCGATCCCCGCGCTCCCCAAGTGGCCTTACTCTCCCATAGGCGAGTTCAGCCGTCTACCGACCGCACAGCTCATCAACCTAGGGGAAATGCAGTTGCCAAAGAGTTAATGTGGCCGCGGCACGCCTTTGGAACTTGTGCGGGCTACCGAAAATCAAGGCTAGATCGGATCAGCGCGTCTATCGGCGGCGAGCTCAAATAATCTGCAAGACTACTGCGCAACCCGCAGACTGGTGAGTGCGGTTCCGATCTGGTTGAATGTGGTCATGATCTGTGTCGCGGATGTCAGCATGGAGAACTTGGCTGCGTCGCTTGCGCAGTTCCTCAGCAACGTCGAAGTTGGGTCGCCGTCGGTATTGACCTGAATAGTATAGACCGTGATGCCGGCAGCCTTAATGTTGGCGCAGGTGCCGGCGCCGGTCGAATCGTACATGCGATTGTCGACCGACGTATTGGTGGTGGAGCCGTTGCCGTTCCAGCGATTCAACGTATTCAAGCCATCCGACAGCAGAATGATGACCTCGGTGTATCTGAAATTCGAATCTTTCGGCGGGGACGTAAGCGGCCCGCCACCGACAAGGGACTGCCAGCCCCACACCAACCCGATTGGCTGATTGGTGGCGCCCAGCGGATACAGGTTATCGACCTGCGACTTCATCGTAATCCAATTGTAATTGAGTCCGACGATGGCGGGTGAGCAATAGGAATTTTGCTCCGCCGGGAACTGGCTCGCCGGGTTGTTCGTCACCGGCGCGGTTACCACTCGGTCATAGTCCGGGTTGGCGCTAGGAGCGGCAGAAGTGCCGCGGTCGGTGACACAGCCGTTCCACGTGCTGTGCGCGGGCGCCGCGGTGGTCCCTGCAGGACGCCACGTGTGCTCGTAGTAGTTGCTCGGTTGTTTGCAGACTTTGCTGTTGCCGTTGCCCGAGCACGTGCAACTACTGTGTCCCGTGCAGGTACAGGTACTGCCGGTGCAGGTGTAAGTGATGCTGTTGTAGCACCCGTTATACATGATGCCGATTTTGGTGGCATTCTTGCCACCCGTGTCAGTGCCTGGGCAGATGTAACCGCTCGTAGAACCGCTTGATGGGATTTTGCTGACGGTTGAGGTGCTGCCTGCGTCCGGCGCGCAGCCGAAGCCGTAGGCCGCGTAGTTATTTGAGCTGGAGAAGGGGCAGTCCGACCCCGGCCCGACATTGTTCCAGCCGCTCGGCTTCGAGCCGCCGTGCGCCGTGTCTAGACTGGCGGGTTCCGCTTCCCAGTCGGTCCAATCGATCCACGTGGCGGTGGAATTGCCGGAACCAAGATTGACGTTCTTGCTAAACGGAACGATGGAGACATAAACGTCGCCCGGGTTGGTGGCGGCGATCTCCAACTGCGCCAGTAAACTTTTGGTCGCGGCCTGCAGCGCTGAGATCTTACCCGCGCTGGCCATCGAGCCGGTGGTATCGAGCACAAGCGCCACGCGCAGCCGCGTGTTGCCCCACGTAACCGTGGATGACGTGCTAATATTGAGGGAGGGAAATCCAACAATTCCCATGAATTCGGTCTGAAGGGTAGCTGATCCTTTTATGGTCAGCGACGAGCTTCCTGGTGTGTAAACTACGTCGTCGATCGTTCCAGCGACTTTCGGATTATCTAACAGCGCCACGAAGTAAGCCCTCGCGGCGGCTTTCAAGTCGGTCGTCGTCGCCGCGTTTTTCGACATCATCAATGCGGTTGAGTCGAGCGCGGACTGCACGTGAGCCCTGACGGAATTGGCGCGGCTGTAATCGACCGATGCGCCGACAAGTCCCGCGATGGGAAGAGCCGCAAGGCCGAAGATGATCGCTACATTGCCACCGCGCGCGGAATAGAACTCCGCGATCCGGTTCAGCAGTCTGGCGACAAGAGCTTTCATAGCCATCGCCTACAATTGTGTTTGAACGTAACTGCCAGGATTAGACTGGAGATGTGAAAGCAGCATAAAAAAATGCCATCAAATACAAGACATAATCGCGCAAATTTGAAACAAATGGAAAGTAATGGAGCAACTGATGAAGCAACCGGTATGACTGTATGGGATGCCGCTCCGGTGAATTTACAGCGGGGGTCTTGCGGTCGGCCGCTTATCGATGCTGAGCGAGAAACTTCTCTACAATCGGAGCCCAAAGCACCGACGCGTCGCTGAATTCGATAAGTGAATGCCCATCCGTCCCGAACGCTTGCAGCAAATGATAGTCGGTATCGCCACCGGCAGTGTGAAAGGCCTCAGCCATCCGTTTGGATAAGTCCGGCGCGAAATAGCTGTCGTTCTTGGAATAGAGCCAAAGCGTCGGGATTCGTGCCGAGCTTCCATATCTCCCCGCGGCGTCTATTAGCCGATCGGGGGCGCAGTTATTGCCCGCTTTGTCGTCAACGCGTCCGCCACGGCCACCGGAGAAATTGATCACGGCGCGGACCGTCCTCGGATTGCGGCTGGCCAGCGCCAGCGCTCCCCAACCGCCCGCCGATTGGCCGATTACAACGGTGCCGGATTTTTTCACAAAGGGTTGTGCCGTTAAGTAATCAATAGCGGCCTGGATGCTATCGGCGGTAGCCAAGCCGGACTTTTCGTAATTCACGCTCTCGCACCGGCCCTGGTCTTCAAAATAAGGTCCGCCGGTTTCGCCGTGTCCCGGACGCAAGGGCAGCGCGATTGCGAAGCCGTGATTCAGAAACCACTGTGACGCACTGGCATATTCCGACGGGGTAACTGTCGCGCGCTGTGCCGAACTCTGGCTTGAGCCATGATTGATCACGGCGAGCGGGAAGGGGCCTGGGCCGGGCGGCCGCAACACGATCACGTGCATCAGCAGCCGCTCACCCGGCAATGGAATGAGCCAGAGCTGACGCCGCGCAGTGCCGGCTTCAGGTCCTTGCGGGCCAGGCACGTCCTGAGCGCTGGATCCTACAGTGCTTGTGGCCTGCAGGCTCTGGGAAAACGCCAATTGGGCGACTGCTAAGACAACTGCGAGCAGCAAAAGCGCGGGCGTAAATCTTACACTGCGCGCCATTGCTGCCCGCCTTCAACTCGCGCTTACTTCGCCACGTGTAGAGACGTCAGCTTAGTGCCGATGGTGTTGAAAGTTGTCACGATCTCGTTCACGGAAGTCAGCGCGAAGAACCTATCGGACGCGCCCGCGCAGTCTTTCAGAACGGCCGATGTCGGATCGATAGGGCCTTTCACTTGAACCGTGTAAACCGTGATGCCCGCGGCTTTGATGTTGTCGCATACCTTTTGCGTGCGCGGATCGATCTTCGTCACGTCGGTTGTCCAGCGGTTTTCCGTGTTCAAGCCATCGGTCAGCATGACGATAATTGGCTGCGCATCCGCCGGTATGGGCGCGTTGTCGAACGGCTGGCCAGCCGTCAGCGCGTGCCAGCCCCAGACGAGCCCGATCGTCTGATTGGTGCTGCCTGTCGCAATCATCGAGTCGATCCTGTTGTTCAGAGCGCTCCAATCGGACGTCAGCGGCATTACTGGAGCCGGACAATACTTCGAGTAGATCGCCGGAAAAAGCGTCGAACTGTTGTTCTTGGTCGGTACGGTATTTTTCACATCAAAGTCTTGGTCGCGGTCCATGACGCAACCCTGCCACTTGCTTTTGTCGGCTTTCTTGTTTGAGCTGCCGTCCGAGCTGCTGCTCCAGTTACCGCTGGTGTAATTGCTGTTGCTGCTGCTGTTGTTACTACTGCCGCTGCTGCTCCAGCCGCTACCGCCACTTGTCGAATAGTAGCTCCAATCGACCCAGGATTCGTCTACGTTTCCGGTGCCCACGTTGACGCCATTGGCAAACGGAACGAGAGCGATTTGCACGTCGCCGGAATTCTGCGCCATGTCCTGCAGCATCTTGATCAGGCTCTTCGATGCCGTCTTCAGCGCCGATAGCTTACCAATGTCGCCCATTGAGCCGGTATTATCCAGAACCAGCGCGACGCGCAGCTTGGTTGTTGCCCAGCTAACGGTCGATGCAGTGGAAATGTTGATTTCTTTCTGAAGGCCAGGGACGATCCCGATGAATTTCGGCGTCACAGAGGTGGCGCCGCTCACCGTCACCGACGAGCCGCCGGGGGTGTAGGACACCGTTATCACGGTGGTTGCCGCTTCGCGGCGGTTGAACATGGCCTGGAAGTAAGTCTCCGCCTTCTTCTTCGGGTCGAGTTCCGTTGCGATGGATTTCGACAACATCAGCGCCGTTGCATCGAGCGAAGACTGCAGATCCGCCTTGATGGAATTCGCGCGGCTGTAATCGATCGCGGCCCCAACCAGCCCTACGACCGGAAGCGACGCGAGACCGAAGATGATTGCGATATTGCCGTCCCGCGCCGTGCGGAACGTATGTAGCTTGTTACGCAGTCGAGCGATGAATAATTTCATGCCCATGGCCATCACCTAATTTAGTTCAATGTCTGGCGAAGAACGTAAATGCCAGTTGTGAAAACAGCGTAAAGTTGATCGAAGAAACTTGGGTACTATGATGGCGACGTGAGGGAGCAGCGATCTACCGGATCGCAGCGTAAACTTTGTTCAAAAATGGAGAGGCTGTTTTCATGGCATCATGGAGAGAAGCATTCACCACTATGCGCGGTGTTGCCTCACTGCGCGATGCGCAGGACAGTCAGGTTTTGTGCAATCGAGCTGAAAACCGCATTGAGCTGGCTGGCGTCGGTCACATCGTAATACATGGACGAAGAGGTTGCGCAGCTCTGCAACAGCGCGGCGTCTCCATCCATGACCCGGACCGTGTAGACTTTGATGCCGGATGCTTTGATATTGTTGCAAGCCAACTGCGTGCGTGAATCGATCGAGGTGCCGCTGGTGGTCCAGCGGTTCTGAGTATTCAGGCCATCCGTCAGTAGGATGATGACCCTGTCGGTGTCCCAGACCGGCGCCGGGGCGTAAAACGGAGCAGTGGACGTCAGCGTTTGCCAGCCCCACGCGAGGCCGATGGTGATGTTGGTGTTGCCGGTCGGCGTCATCGCGTCGACTTTGCTGTTAAGCACCGTCCAATTAGAGGACAATGGAATCATCGCGGTCGGGCAGGCCGCGGCTTGGTTCGCCGGGAACATGGTCGAAGTGCTGCCGACAACCGGCGCGGTGTTGAGCACGTCGTTGTTCTGGTCGCGGTCCATCACGCAGCCGTTCCAGGTGCTGTGGTTGTCGGCGGTCCAGGTCTTGCCGTTCGATGTGCAAGAACTTTGCGTGGTATATTTCGTCTTGCTGCAACTGCCGTTCTCGCCGTTCCAGTCGGTCCAATCGAGCCACGTGGCGCTGACGTTGCTGGTGCCGACGTTGACGTCGAGCGCGAAGGGGACAATCGACACCTGAATGTCGCCTGGCGTTGTCGCGGCAGCCTGCAGGGTGTTCAGCAGATTATGCGCCGCCGTCTTCAACGCCGTCATCTTGCCGCTCTGCGACATCGAGCCGGTATTGTCCAGGACGAGTGCAAGGTTGAGCTTCTTGATGCCCCAGAGTACCTGCGAAGAGGCAGTCAGATCGATCGAAGACAGCCCGAGGATTTTGGCGAACAGCGTATTGACGGTGGCGCTGCCGCTGACTGTCAGGGCGAAATTGCCGGTACTTGGCTGGGTTAGATTCGGCGTCACGCCGGTGACAGCCGCTTCCGGATGACTGAAGACCGCGGTGAAATAACCCGTGGCCTTGTCTTGCAACTGCGTGGAGCTGAGGCCTTGCGCGGTCTTCGACAGCATCAAGGCCGTCGCATCCAGCGACGATTGCATGGCGCTGCGAATCGCACTGGCGCGGCTATAGTCTACCGAGGCCGCCACCGCGCCCATGATGGGAATGATGGCTAGCGCGAGCAGCGGTGCGACCCCGCCAGTGCGGTCCGTGATAAAGCGGGCCAGCAGCATCGCGACTAAAGCCCCCAGGGAAAATCCTGTTCGTGTTTCCTCATCATGGGAACTGGGGCTTGAAATATCGTGAGCGTAAAAGCGCGAATTACCGATAAATTTGCCTCGAATTGCCCGCAATTGGCTTGCGATTGTTTAGCCAATGCCCACATGGGGCTTGGATGCCTCAGGTTCGGGCGGATGACTGTGTGGAGGAGGGGAAAGCGAACTGGAACCGCGGCCGCTCCGTCTCTATGATCGGAATTCCCGCGTTGATCGCTCGCCACGCCCAGACAGCACATAATTACGCACGGCCATGGTAGCTACGAACGAAACGATGTCAGATGCGAAGAGCCACTCGCCTCGGCGAGTTCCGCGGATGGGGGACGACGACCGCAAACGTCGGGGCGAGCCGGGGACGCCCGGCACGGCGGTCATTACCAAGACGAAGCCGCAGACCAAGCGGCCGAACATGTACCGGGTACTTATCCTCAATGACGACTATACTCCCATGGAGTTCGTCGTTCACGTCCTCGAGCGTTTCTTTAACAAGGACACGGAGGAGGCTCACCGCATCATGTTGCATGTTCACAATCACGGCGTTGGCGAATGTGGCGTTTTTACCTACGAAGTGGCGGAGACCAAAGTGACGCAAGTAATGGACTTTGCCCGCAAACATCAGCATCCTCTGCAATGCGTCATGGAAAAGAAGTGACTCCAAGCCGAAAAGCGAAGGTACCTTAATGCCCAGTTTCTCCCGCAATCTCGAACAGTCGCTGCACCGGGCCCTGGCGCTTGCCAACGAGCGGCATCATGAATACGCCACGCTCGAGCATCTGCTGCTGGCGCTGATCGACGATTCCGATGCGGCGGCGGTCATGCGCGCCTGCAATGTCGACCTTGACAAGCTGCGCCGCAGTCTCATCGCCTACCTGGAATCCGAGCTGGAAAACCTGATCGCCGACGGCACGGACGATTCCAAGCCGACCGCGGGTTTCCAGCGTGTCATCCAGCGCGCCGTCATTCACGTGCAATCCTCCGGCCGGGAGGAAGTCACCGGCGCGAATGTGCTGGTCGCGATTTTCGCCGAGCGCGAGAGCCATGCCGCCTATTTCCTGCAAGAGCAGGACATGACCCGCTACGACGCCGTCAATTATATCAGCCACGGCATCGCCAAACGTCCGGGTCTTTCGGAAGCGCGCCCGGTGCGCGGGATCGAGGAAGAAACCGAGACCAAGACCGGCGACGAACAAAAAAAGAAAGGCGACGCTCTGGAAGCCTATTGTGTCAATCTCAATAAGAAGGCGAAGGATGGCAAGATCGATCCCCTGATCGGCCGCGACACCGAGATCAGCCGCTGCATCCAGATTCTTTGCCGCCGGCAGAAGAATAATCCGCTATTCGTCGGCGAGGCCGGCGTTGGCAAGACCGCCATCGCCGAAGGGTTGGCGCGGCGCATCGTTCATGGCGAAGTGCCGGACGTACTCAAGAATGCAACGGTCTTCGCGCTCGACATGGGCACCTTGCTCGCCGGCACGCGCTACCGAGGCGATTTCGAGGAGCGCCTGAAGCAGGTGATCAAGGAGCTTGAAGCCTATCCCGGCGCGATCATGTTCATCGACGAGATCCACACCGTGATCGGCGCCGGTGCGACGTCGGGCGGGGCGATGGATGCCTCCAACCTGCTCAAGCCCGCGCTCGCGGCCGGCACCGTGCGCTGCATCGGATCGACGACTTACAAAGAATACCGCCAGTATTTCGAAAAGGACCGGGCGCTGGTGCGCCGGTTCCAGAAGATCGACGTCAACGAGCCGACGGTTCCCGACGCCATTGGCATCCTCAAAGGGCTGAAGCCCTATTTTGAGGATTATCACAAGCTTAAATACACCAACGAGGCGATCAAAGCCGCGGTTGAATTGAGCGCACGCTACATCCATGACCGCAAGCTGCCGGACAAGGCCATCGATGTGATCGACGAATCCGGCGCCGCGCAGATGCTGTTGCCGGAAGGCCGCCGCAAAAAGACGATCGGCATCAAGGAAATCGAGACGACCATCGCCACCATGGCGCGGATTCCGCCGAAGACTGTCTCGAAGGATGATGCCGAGGTGCTGCGTCACCTCCAGCTTACGCTGAAGCAGGTGGTTTACGGTCAGGACAAGGCGATCGACGCGCTATCGTCCTCGATCAAGCTTGCGCGCGCCGGATTACGCGAACCCGAGAAGCCCATTGGCTGCTATCTATTCTCCGGACCGACCGGCGTCGGCAAGACGGAAGTGGCGAAGCAATTGGCGGCTACGCTTGGCGTCGATCTCATTCGCTTCGACATGTCGGAATACATGGAGCGGCATACCATATCGCGCCTGATCGGCGCGCCACCCGGCTATGTCGGTTTTGACCAGGGCGGCCTTCTCACCGATGGCGTCGATCAGCATCCGCATTGCGTGCTGCTGCTCGATGAAGTCGAGAAGGCGCATCCGGACCTGTTCAACGTGCTGCTGCAGATCATGGATCACGGCAAGCTTACCGATCACAACGGCAAGCAGGTGGACTTCCGCAATGTCATCCTGATCATGACCACGAATGCGGGCGCCTCCGAGTTGGCGAAGGCGGCTTACGGCTTCACCCGCACCAAGCGCGAGGGCGACGATATTGAGGCGATCAACCGCATGTTTGCGCCGGAGTTCCGCAACCGGCTCGACGCCGTCATCACCTTCGCGCACCTGCCGGCGGAGGTCATCGCCAAGGTGGTCGACAAATTCGTGCTCCAGCTTGAAGCGCAACTTGCCGACCGCGACATCACCATCGAGTTGTCCGAGGATGCGTCGAAATGGCTTATCGAGCACGGCTACGACGAGCAGATGGGTGCGCGGCCGATGTCCCGCGTCATCCAGGAGCACATCAAGCGGCCTCTCGCGGACGAGGTGCTGTTCGGCAAGCTGAAGGAAGGCGGCCATGTGCGCGTCATTCTCGTTAAGGACGAGGCCGGCGCCAACAAGCTTGATTTCGAATATCTCGACGGTCCGGTAACGCCGAAGCCGGAAAAGCTTCCGGAGCCGCGCCGCGCCAGGGCAAAGCGCCGTTCCGCGCCGCGCAAACCGAGACCGTCCGGTCCCAAGGGAGATGGAGGTGCGCCGCGCCGCGGCTCCGTGCCCAAGGTCCCACTCGTAAAAGCCTAGGGACTGACCGATAATGAAAAAGCCGGGCTTCGTGCCCGGTTTTTTGCGGCTGTAACCGCGCGAGCAGTTGGTAGCATTGCGGCGTCTATGGCGGTGTGGGACAGGTCACGATCATGTCCGACACCGCTCCCGCAACCATCACGGTCTCGCCCCTGACCAGCTTTCTTGCCGGCTTCGAGGCCGCTTGGCGGTCGGTGTTTGCTTATGTGCTGTTCGGCACTTACGTCGGCATCGGCGCGCTCGGCCACGATTTCGGATTCTCGGTGGGCTGGGTTTTGCTGTCCACGCTGCTGGTATGGGCGGGCCCGGCGCAGGTTATCCTCATTTCGACCCTGGGCGCGGGCGGCACGGCTTTTGAGACCGCGGTCGCCGTAGGTCTGAGCGGGGTGCGGCTGCTGCCGATGGTGGTCGCCTTGCTGCCGATTCTGCGCACGGAAAAGACTCGCAACACCGACTTGATCCTTCCCGCGCATCTCACGGCGATCAGCATGTGGGTGGAGTCGCTGCGGTTGTTGCCGCGCATCCCGCGCGAGCAGCGAATTCCTTTCTGCAACGGCATCGGCAGTGGCCTGCTGCTGTCGGCGCTGCTGGCGAGCGCCGCCGGCTTCTATCTCGCCGGCAGCTTGCCTTTGATATTTGCCGCCGCACTGCTCTTCCTGACGCCGATGTCCTTTTTGATTTCGGTCGTGCGCAACAGCCGGCTGCTCGTCGACCGGGTGGCGTTCGCGCTGGGACTCGTGCTCGGCCCGCTGCTGGCGGCGATGTCGGTCGAACTCGATCTGCTCTGGTCAGGCATCATCGGCGGGACACTGGCTTATGCCGTTCATCGCCTGCGGGAGGCCGCGCGATGAACACGGTCCTCGCGGAGACATGGCCTTATCTCTTGCTCATTTTCGCGGGTTTTTTGCCGAATGAAGTCTGGCGCGTGCTCGGCGTCATATTCGCGCGCAGTATCCATGAAGATTCGGAAATCCTCATCTGGGTCCGCGCGGTCGCCACGGCGGTGCTAGCGGGTGTCATCGGCAAGCTGATCTTGTTTCCGGCCGGCGCTTTGACCACGATCCCTGTCGGTATTCGCGTCGCGGCAGCCGGATTGGGACTCTTGGCCTTCTTCATTGCGCGGCGGTCGGTCTTCATGGGCGTCGCAACTGGGGAAGCGGCGCTGATTGTCGGCGCAATCCTTTTTGTAGTTCCTTGAGCGCTCGCGAGAAGGTTCTCAGCGTTCGGGCGCTTCTGCCAACGGCAAATAGGGAATATCGCCTAAACTGTTCGCCCACTCGCGGACGAATTTGCCCCGAGTCTCGTCAATGCAAGCGACCGCGTCAGCGATGATGATCGCATCGATGTTTCGCTCATAGGCATCGATGGCGGTTTGCGTCACGCAGCCATCCAGCCAGCAGCCGGCAATAAGCAGGCGCGTAGTGCCTCGATTTTTGAGACGGGTCTCAAAATCGGTTCCTATGAAAGCGCTGTGCCGGGTTTTGATGACGACTTCGCGCGGCTCGGGAAATTCAACTCCTTCGACCGTTACCACGTCCGCGGAACCGACCTGAAGGACAGCGGCATTGGCCCTCTGGGCTCGAAGCGACCAGACCGAGGGATCCGACGGCCATTCCGTGCGTATTTCGAAAACGGACCAACCGCGCTTCGTCGCTTCTCCAAGCGCGAGATTCACACCTTCGACAAGCTGAGCAAGCCTCGCCACGCGTTCCGGCGTGCGGAACATCCAGTCCTGCATATCGATCACAGCGAGGGCGGTGGTCATGCACAACTCAGCAATGCTTTAGGTCTTGAGCGCCGCCATAAGCTTGGCTGCGTGAGCGGCAAGGATCTCCGGCTTTTCTTTGTTGGTCGCGGGCGGCTTGAGGGCTAGGCCACCCTGCCGCGGGATGATGTGGACATGCAGATGAAACACCACCTGACCGCCGGCTGCTTCATTGAACTGCTGAATAGTGATCCCTTGCGCGCCGAAGACCTGCATCGATGCCTTGGCGATTTTCTGCACCACCAGCATCACATGGGCGAGGTCTTCCGGCGTAATGTCGAGCAGATTCCGCGCCGGCGCCTTGGGAAGCACGAGGGTGTGGCCCGGCGCGCGCGGCATGATGTCCAGGAAGGCGAGGGCCTTGTCATCGTCATAGACTTTATAGCATGGCAACTCGCCGCGCAGAATCTTGGCGAAGACGTTGTTCGGATCGTAAGAGGCCATGGCTGCCTTCCCCTCGCGAATCCCCCAAAGGCGGTCACATTATACCACGGATATCACATTTGGCCGATGACAAGGTCTTTGCGAAACGGCGCCAGCGTCGCGAGCTCGGCGCCGGCCGCCGCGACGTAAGCCCGCTCGTGGTTGAGATAATCGGCAACGGCGCGGCGCAGCGCCGGGTCGGCGATGAAATGCGCTGAATAGGTGGTTACCGGCAAATAGCCGCGCGCGAGCTTGTGTTCGCCCTGGGCGCCGGCCTCCACGCGGGCCAGGCGGTGCGCAATGGCGAAGTCGATGGCTTGGTAGTAGCAGACTTCGAAATGCAGGAAGGGGTGCTGCTCGATAGCTCCCCAGTGGCGGCCATAGAGGGTATTCGCGCCAATAAAGTTGATGGCGCCGGCGATCCAGCGGCCCCCGCGCTTGGCCATCACCAGAAGGATACGATCCCGCATCTTCTCGCCGACCAGCGAATAGAAAGTCCGGGTGAGATAGGGCCGTCCCCATTTGCGCGAGCCCGTCTCGATGTAGAAGTCGAAGAATGCATCCCAGACGTCTTCCGTCAGCTCTGAGCCAGTCAGCCAGTGGAGGGTTATGCCGCCCTCGACCGCTTGCTTGCGTTCGCGGCGAATGGTTTTGCGCTTACGCGCCATCAGCGACGACAGAAAGTCCTCAAAGGACCCATACCCCGCATTTTCCCAGTGGAATTGCTGGTCGGTTCGCTGCAGGAAGCCCTGGCTCTCCAGGAAGCGCGATTCCGCCTCAGGCAGGAAAGTGACGTGGACCGAAGAAGCCTCGAACTGGTGGCAAAGCTCGACCAGTTGGTTTGCTAGGGCGAGGCGAACGCCATCGGCCTGCGGACCGGCGCGGGTCAGTAAACGCGGTCCAGTCGCCGGCGTGAAAGGCACCGACACCTGCAGCTTCGGATAGTAGCGGCCGCCCACGCGTTCATAGGCTTCCGCCCAGCCGCGATCGAAGACATATTCGCCGCGCGAATGGGACTTCAGATAGCAAGGCACCGCGCCGAGAAGTTCATTGTCGGCGCTTTCCACAATTAGATGCCGAGGCTGCCAGCCGGTCCCCGGTCCGACGGATTTCGATAGCTCCAAGGAATGAAGAAACTCGTGCGTTATGAATGGATTGGACGACTTCTCCTCAGAAACTGATTGCGGAGTAGGGACGGGACCGTTCGGCTGCTGAGGAATTGGTTTAATATTGGAGTCTAGCGCACAGGAATTCCATAGCTTGGCGTCTACCTCGCCGAGCGATTTCACAGTCCGGATGCGAAGGTTGTCGTGCTTCATGATGCAGAGCCAAGCGGCCCCTGCGGGCTAGCCTGAGTTTATGGCCGAATTCCTTCGAAGATAATTTGGTCCGCCCACGATGCTGCGCGGGCCCGATCCTCCCCGTTGCGCACCGTCCAGGTCAGCAAGGGCAACCCCGCTAAATAACGAGCAATGAGAGGCAGCGGAGTGGGCAGATCGCGGATCGACCAAGCGAGGAATTGCGGCCGGCTGCGAAGCGCCTGACGCAACAATCCAATTTTCCCACGTACCAGTGGAGCCCAATTTTGATGCCCGGGCCGGTAGCTGCGTTCCGCCACGATCCCCCGCGGCAGGCCCGGTGCGACGTGGCGGATCGCAAGCATCTGACCCGGGTCGAAGGACATCACGGCGACGGGACCGGAATAGCCGCTCAATATCTTGGCGACCCGCAATGGTAGCCGCGGATCGGGATCAAACCGGCTTTTCAGTTCAAGCAGCAAGGTTGTCCGTCCAGCCACAAGATCGCACAGCTCGCCAAGCGCGATCATGCGGTCGGCGGTGGCCTTGAAAGGCACGCGCCGCAGCTCGGCGGCGGTCAGGCTGTCAAGCCTGGCGTCGCCTTCGGTCAGCCGGCCAAGCTCGCGGTCATGATGGACCATGGCTTCGCCGTCGGCGGTGATCTGCAAGTCGACTTCGATGCCGTAGCCGGCGGCAATGGCCGCCATGACGGAAGAGGGAGTGTTTTCAATGATACCGCCGGCGGCGTCATGCAATCCGCGATGGGCTACCGGGCGCGCGGTGAGCCAGTCGAGACCGGTCATGGTGCTAGGAGACTTCAAATGCTCCTTCGACTTCGACTGCGGCGTCCATGGGCAGCGCGGCAACGCCGATGGTGGTGCGCGCATGGCGGCCCTTTTCCGCGAAGGCGGTGACCATGAGATCGGAAGCGCCGTTCATCACCTTCGGACCGTCGATGAAATTAGGTGCGGAGTTGATGAAGCCACCGAGACGCACGACCCGGCTCACCTTGTCCAGATCGCCGAGCGCGGCCTTCAACTGTCCCAGGAGATTGATG
>JAXDOS010000090.1:0-30506 GCA_034668785.1 Alphaproteobacteria bacterium | reverse complement strand
TGATCCCGATGTTCCTGATCATCGGCATCTGGGGCGGCAAGCGGCGCGTCTATGCCAGCTTCAAATTCTTCCTCTACACCTTCGTCGGCTCGGTGTTGATGCTGCTCGCCATCATGGCGCTGTACTGGAACGCCGGCACCACCGACATCCCGACCCTGATGCACACCGCGGTGCCGCGCTCGTTGCAGACCTGGGCCTGGCTGGCGTTCTTTGCCTCGTTTGCGGTGAAGATGCCGATGTGGCCGGTCCATACCTGGCTGCCCGACGCGCATGTCGAGGCGCCGACCGCGGGTTCGGTGATTCTCGCGGCGATCCTGCTGAAGATGGGCGGCTACGGCTTCCTGCGTTTCTCGCTGCCGATGTTTCCCGTGGCGTCCCACGACTTCGCACCGCTTATCTTTGCGCTCTCCGTCGTCGCCATCATCTACACCTCCCTGGTGGCGCTGATGCAGGAGGACATGAAGAAGCTGATCGCCTATTCCTCCGTGGCACATATGGGTTTTGTCACCATGGGAATTTTCGCGGCGACTACGCAGGGCGTGGCTGGTGGTATTTTTCAGATGGTGTCCCACGGCATTGTCTCCGGCGCGCTGTTCCTCTGTGTCGGCGTGGTCTACGACCGCATGCATACCCGCGAGATCACCGCCTATGGCGGGCTGGTCAACCGTATGCCGCTCTATGCGACGACCTTCATGATATTCACGCTGGCCAATGTCGGGCTGCCGGGCACATCCGGCTTTGTCGGCGAATTCCTTACGCTGCTCGGTACTTTCAAGGTGAATATCTGGGTGGCATCACTTGCGACCTTCGGCGTCATTTTGTCCGCGGCTTACGCCTTGTGGCTTTATCGCAAGGTGATCTTCGGCAAGCTGGAGAAGCGAAATCTTGCCGAGATCAGGGACCTCGATTACCGCGAGATCATCACGCTGGCGCCGCTGGTTGTGCTGACGATCCTTTTCGGCCTTTATCCGAAGCCGCTGCTCGACATGTCGGCGGCGGCCGTGGCGCAGCTTCTCGACAACTACAATCATGCGCTGGACGCGGTGAAAGCCGCCGCGTTGGTGGTGCAGTGATGATGAATATGCCCGCCGAGTTCTCCGCGCTGTTGCCCGCCTTGCCGGAGATCGTGCTGGCGCTCGGCGCGATGGCGCTGCTGATGATTGGTGTATTTGGCGGCGAGAGGGTGACGGGCCTGGTCAATGGACTGGCTATCGTCCTCCTTGTCGCCATTGCGCTGCTTGTGCTCTGGCTGCCGGCGGAAAAGCTCGTAGCGTTTGGCGGCAGCTTCGTCGTCGATCCCTTTGCCCGTTTCATGAAGGTCTTGGCGCTGATCGGGTCGGCGGCGACGATCCTGATGTCGCTCGACTATATGGCGGCGGAAAAACAGCAACGTTTCGAATATCCGATCCTGATCCTGTTTTCGAGCCTCGGCATGATGCTGTTGGTTTCGGCCGCCGATCTCATCGCCCTGTACCTTGGCTTAGAACTGATGAGCCTTTGCCTTTATGTCCTGGCGTCGAGCAGCCGCGATTCCCTACGCTCGAACGAGGCGGGCCTGAAATATTTTGTTCTTGGCGCGCTATCGTCCGGGATGCTGCTCTACGGCGCTTCGCTGATCTACGGCTTCACCGGCACGATTAGCTTTGCCGGCATCGCACAGGCGGCGGGGCAGGGTGGCATCGGCTTCGTCTTCGGATTGGTGTTCCTGTTCGCTGGTCTATGCTTCAAGATATCGGCGGTGCCGTTTCATATGTGGACGCCCGACGTCTATGAAGGCGCGCCGACGCCGATCACTGCTTTCTTCGCCGCTTCTCCCAAGGTCGCAGCCATCGCCGTGTTTATCCGCGCGGCGGTCGGCGCTTTTCCCGGCATCGCCACGCAGTGGCAGCAGATATTGGTCTTCGTCGCCATCGCCTCGATGGTGCTTGGCGCCTTCGCAGCGATCGGCCAGCGCAACATCAAGCGGCTGATGGCTTATTCCTCCATCAGTCATATGGGCTTCGCATTGATCGGGCTCGCCGCCGCCACGCCGGAAGGCGTTCAGGGCGTCCTTGTTTATATGGGCATCTACGTGGCAATGACGCTTGGTACCTTCGCGATCATCTTGTCGATGCGTCGCCCCGAAGGACCGGTCGAGCAGATTGCCGATCTGGCTGGACTCGCGCGAACCAACCCGGCGATGGCATTCTTTTTAGCCATGCTGTTGTTCTCGCTTGCGGGCATTCCGCCGCTCGCCGGCTTCTTCGCCAAATTCTATGTCTTCCTCGCTGCTATCAAGGCCGGGCTTTATATGCTGGCCGTGATCGGCGTGCTCACGAGTGTGGTCGGCGCCTATTACTATCTCCTGATCATCAAGATCATGTATTTCGATGAACCGGCGAAAGGTTTCGTACCCATGCCTGGCGAACTTAAGGCTGTGCTCGCGGTCACCGGCCTGTTCAACATTCTGTTCTTTGCCTATCCGGCGCCGCTGGTCGATGCGGCGACCGCCGCCGCGAAGTCGTTGTTCTAGCTGATGCAGCTTGACCCGACGACCGCCGCGCGCGGCATAAAGCTCATCGCTCATGATACTGTCGGGTCGACCAATTCAGAGGCCTTGGCGTTGGCACGGGCAGGCGAGCGCGGCCCGCTTTGGGTGACGGCGGCGCGGCAGACCGCAGGCCGGGGACGCCGTGGCAACACATGGATTTCCGAGCCCGGCAATCTTTATGCAAGCCTCCTGCTCACAAATCCCTTGTCATCCCCGCGCGTTAGCGAACTACCATTTGTTGTTGCCCTCGCCGTTCATGACGCCGTATTGGACATGGCTCCAACTCTTAATTCCCGCGTCGCGGTGAAGTGGCCGAACGACCTGCTCGTCGACAGTGCGAAGTTCGCCGGCATCTTGATCGAGACCGAAGACGCGGCTGCTGTCCTAGGCATCGGCATTAATTGCGTTCATCATCCCGCCGGAACGTCTTATCCTGCGACCGATCTCGCTGCCGCAGGCGTAATGGTGTCACCTGAACAGCTTTTTCTCCGGCTATCAAAAACAATGTTTGACCGGCTTGACCAATGGCAGGGCGGAGCGGGCTTCGGGTCGATCCGCGCTGATTGGCTAACGCGCGCCATTGGCGTCGGAACAGACATCCGCGTCCGGCTTCCTCACCGAGAGCTTGCGGGGCATTTCCAAGCACTCGACGAATCCGGCCGCCTGGTGCTGCGCTTGCCTGATGGCAGCGTGGAAGCGGTAAGCGCGGGCGAGGTATTCGCCATCGCAGCGCCTGATCTGATATTGGCGGCTCGGTGACCACAGTGGCATCCGCAAAACCCGAACTGGTTTTCGCGCCGCTCGGCGGGGTCGGCGAGATCGGCATGAATCTGTCGCTCTACGGGCTCGGCGACGAGCGGCGGCGAACCTGGCTTGTAGTCGATCTGGGCGTTTCTTTTGCCGGCGAAGACGTTCCCGGCGTCGACCTCGTGTTGCCTGATATCCGCTATCTGGTCGAGGAGAGAAAGAATGTCGCCGGCATCGTCATCACCCACGGGCATGAGGATCATATCGGCGCGATCATCGATCTGTGGCCGCGCCTGAAGGTGCCGATCTACGCCACGCCCTTCACCGCTGCGCTGTTCGAGGCCAAATGCCGAGGCGAACCGGGAGCGCCGGAAATTCCCATAACGATTATTCCGCTCGGGGGGCGCTTCGACGTAGGGCCGTTCAACGTCGAATATGTTTCGGTGGCGCATTCGATTCCGGAATCCAACGCGCTGATCATCCGTACGCCCGCGGGCATCCTCGTACACACCGGCGACTGGAAAATCGATCCCACGCCGGTCATCGGCCCGCCCACCGACGAGGCCAAGCTTACGGCGATAGGCGACGAAGGCGTGCTGGCGCTGATCGGCGATTCCACCAACGCCGTGCGTGAGGGACGTTCGCCGTCGGAATCCGATGTCGCCAAGGTGCTCGCCGAACTCATCAAATCTGCGCCCGGGCGCGTCGCCGTTACCACCTTCGCCTCCAACGTGTCGCGGTTGCGCTGTGTCGCCGATGCCGCGCGCGCCGCCGGCCGCGAAGTGGTATTGGTCGGGCGCGCCATGGAGCGCGTCGTGCAGGTCGCCCGCGAGACCGGCTATTTCGACGGCGTGCAGGAATTTCGTGGTGTCGACGCCTATGGCTATCTGCCCCCGGATAAGGTTTTAGCGCTGTGCACCGGCAGTCAGGGCGAGCCACGCGCGGCGCTGTCGCGTATTTCCGCCGACGATCATCCGGAAGTGACCTTCAACCGCGGCGACCGCGTGATTTTTTCTTCCCGCGCCATTCCCGGCAACGAGAAAGCAGTCGGTCGGGTGATCAACGGGCTGATCACCCAAGGCATCGAGGTCATCACCGACCGCACCCATTTGGTGCACGTATCCGGGCATCCGCGCCGGGCGGAGCTTGAGGACATGCTGCGCTGGGTGCGTCCGCAGATCGTGCTGCCGGTGCATGGCGAGCCGCTGCATCTGTCCGAACATGCCGATCTCGCGCGCCGCGCGGGCGTCGGCAAGGTTCTGATCTGCCGGGACGGTGATTTGGTCCGGCTTTCGCCTGAAGGGCCGGCCGTGATCGACGAGGTGCCTGCGGGCCGCATTTACAAGGACGGCAGGCTTTTGGTCGATGCGCTCGCGCGCACGATTCCCGATCGCAAACGGCTCGGCTTTGCTGGTGTCGTCTCTGTGGCTCTCGCAGTGACAGACAAGGGCGAACTCGCCGCTGATCCGGAGATCGAGCTCACCGGCATCCCGGAAACCAGTGCTGCGGGCGAGAGCATGAGCGATATCGTCTATGACGCCGTGGTGGATGTCGTGGAATCGCTGCCGCGCGCGCGCCGCCGCGATGCCGATGCGATCGCAGATTCCGTGAGCAAAGCCGTGCGCGGAACCATCGGGCGCGAATGGAACAAGAAACCGATGTGCCACGTGCATGTACTGACGGTGTGAGGGCCGATGTCGTCGACGACCGCCATTGCCATCTATTTCTTGATTTGGTGGCTGACGCTGTTCGCGGTGTTGCCGTGGGGCGTGAGCAGTCAACAGGAAAGCGGGGAGGTTGCTCACGGCACCGATCCGGGGGCGCCCGCAATTCCCAGTGTCTGGCGCAAGCTGCTCTGGACGACCGTCACGGCAACTGCGATCTTCGGCGTCTGCTACCTGGTCTACGTCAACAAGCTGGTGACGCTGGAAACTTGGCCGTTCTGACACCGCCTGTAAAAAAGAGCAGGGCCGAGGCCCCGCTCTTATGTCGTTATTTCAAGCCCGATGCACGATCTTTGCGTTTGTCGCGATGGCTGCGTCTTCGCGCGCCCTCGGGCATTCTCCCCAGACTTGGACCGTTAGCGATGGCTTCGGCTTATACCGATTACCCGCCGCAGGAAACAGACGTTAGCCGATCTGGCTTTCCCTGTCACCCGGCATCGGGCTCCGGGATGCGCCATTCGGAAGCCCGGCGGACAGCCTAAACCCGCCCGCCTCTTGTCTTTTTGCAAGCGATCCGGTTTCACTCAACTCGCTATTCCATTACGACTCACAAGAGCAATCATGCGCCTGTCCCGTTACTTCCTGCCCACCTTGCGCGAAACTCCGAAAGAGGCGGACATCGTCTCGCACCGGCTGATGCTGCGCGCCGGTATGATCTGCCAGGAGGCGGCCGGTATCTATGCGTGGCTGCCGCTGGGTGTCCGGCTGCTCAAAAAGATCGAGCAGATCGTGCGGGAGGAAATGAACCGCGCCGGTGCCATCGAGATCCTAATGCCCACCCTGCAGCCCGCCGACCTATGGCGCGAGACCGGGCGTTACGACGCCTACGGCCCCGAAATGCTCCGGATAAAGGACCGCCACGAACGTGAGTTGATCTACGGCCCCACCAACGAAGACATGGTGACGGAAATCTTCCGTGCCTATACGCGCTCCTACAAGGAACTGCCGCTCAACCTCTACCACATTCAATGGAAGTTCCGCGACGAGGTGCGCCCACGCTTCGGCGTCATGCGCGGGCGGGAATTCCTCATGAAGGATGCCTATTCCTTCGATCTCGACAAGGAAGGCGCGCGCCGCTCCTACAACAGAATGTACGTCGCCTACCTGCGCGCCTTCACCCGCATGGGGCTGAAGACGATCCCGATGCGCGCGGAGACCGGGCCGATCGGCGGCGACCTGTCGCACGAATTCATCGTGCTGGCGGAAACGGGCGAAAGCCAAGTGTTCTGCCATAAGGATCTGCTGGACATGCCGGTGCCGGGCACGGACGTGGATTTCGACTCCGATCTGGAGCCGATCGTGCGCCAGCGCACCGCGCTCTATGCGGCGACCTCCGATGTGCACGATCAGGCACGCTTCGAGACGGAAGTGCCGGAAGACAAGCGCGTCTCGGCGCGCGGCATCGAGGTGGGACAAATCTTCTATTTCGGCGACAAATATTCCAAGCCGATGAAAGCGCTCGTCACCGGCCCCGATGGCAAGGACGTCGCTATCGAAGGCGGCTCCTATGGCATCGGCATTTCACGCCTCGTTGCCGCCATCATTGAGGCCTCTCACGATGACGCGGGGATCAAATGGCCGGAATCGGTGGCGCCATTCAGGGTGGTGATCCTCAATCTCAAGCAAGGCGCGGCGGAGACGGATGCAGCTTCGGAACGGCTCTATCGTGACCTACAGGAGACGGGCGTCGACGTCCTCTATCATGACCTCGACGAACGCCCGGGCGCTAAATTCGCAACCGCCGATCTCATCGGCATCCCCTGGCAGGTATTGGTCGGGCCGAAAGGTCTTGCCGAGGGCAAGGTCGAAGTGAAGAAGCGCGCGGATGGAAGCCGGCAACTCCTCACCCCAGCCGATACGATCGAGCTTCTGTCGTCATGAACCTGTGCGCTTCGTTCTGATCGGACTGGGAGCGGAAGCTTGAATTTACCAGAATCGGCTGAAGCTGGGGCGCGGGGAAGACAGTCATGAGCAAGTCCGCCGGCACCACCCTTTTCGCTCGTTTCGAGTGGATGCTGTCGCTGCGCTATCTGCGCGCGCGCCGGAAGGAAGGGTTTATTTCGGTCATTGCCGGATTTTCCTTCCTCGGCATTATGCTGGGGGTCGCCACCCTCATTATTGTCATGGCGGTGATGAATGGGTTTCGCACTGAGCTGCTCGACAAGATTCTCGGACTTAACGGCCATCTTCTTGTTCAACCCATAGATTCTCCGTTAAACGATTGGGAGCAGGTCGCTGACAGGATTTCCAAGGTTCAGGGCGTCAGGCTTGCTGCGCCCATGGTGGAGGGGCAGGCGCTGGCTTCGTCACCTTTCAACAGCGCCGGCGTTCTGGTGCGGGGAATGCGTGCCGAGGATCTGACGAAGCTTGGGTCGATCGCCAAAAATATCAAGCAAGGAAGTCTCGAAGGCTTCGACGACGGCCAGGGGGTTCTGATCGGCCGCCGGCTTGCGGACCAGCTATCGCTGCGCGCCGGCGATAGCGTCACCTTGGTCGCGCCGCGCGGCGCGGTGACACCCTTAGGTACGCAGCCACGGATCAAACCCTACAAAGTCGCCGCCGTATTCGAAATCGGCATGTCCGAATACGACGTCGGTATTGTGTTCATGCCGCTGAAGGAGGCGCAGGCCTATTTCAACCGTGCCGGCGATGTCACCGCCATCGAGATCTATGTCGACAATCCTGACAAGGTCGACCAGTACCGCAAAACTATCTCCGACGCCGCGCAACGTCCGATCTTCATGATCGACTGGCGTCAGCGCAACGCCACCTTTTTCAACGCGCTGCAGGTGGAGCGCAATGTTATGTTCCTAATCTTGACGCTGATCGTCCTGGTCGCCGCCCTGAATATCGTCTCGGGCCTCATCATGCTGGTGAAAGACAAGGGCAGCGACATCGCCATCCTGCGCACCATGGGAGCTACGCAAGGCGCGATCATGCGCGTCTTCTTCATCACCGGAGCGTCGATTGGCGTGGTCGGCACCCTGCTTGGCTTCGGCCTGGGAACGCTGGTGTGTCTCAATATCGAATCCATCCGGCAATTCATGTCGTGGCTGACCAACACCGAGTTGTTTTCGCCCGAGTTGTATTTCTTGTCGCGGCTGCCGGCCGACATGGACGTGAGCGAAACCACGGCCGTCGTCGTCATGGCGCTCGCGCTTTCCTTCATAGCGACGCTGTATCCGTCATGGCGGGCGGCGCGGCTCGATCCCGTCGAGGCGCTTCGCTATGAGTGATCCAGGAATGACGGTTGAGGAAGAAGTCCCGGTTCTCTTCCTCCACACGATTGAGCGGCATTACCGCCAAGGCAATGCGGTGCTCGAAATCCTTAAGGGGGCGGAGCTGGCCGTATGGCCGGGCCAATCAATCGCGCTGGTGGCGCCCTCGGGCGCGGGCAAATCGACGCTCCTCCATATTGCCGGGTTGCTCGAACATCCCGATGCCGGCGATGTATATATCAATGGTGTTCCTACTTCTGGCCTTCCTGACGCCGAACGTACGCTTATCCGGCGCACCGAGGTTGGGTTCATCTACCAGTCGCATCGTTTGCTGCCCGAGTTCTCGGCGGTCGAGAATGTCATGCTGCCGCAGATGATCCGTGGCCTGTCGCGATGTGAATCGCGCGAGCGCGCGATTGAGCTATTGAGCTACCTCGGACTTCGGGAAAGGCTAGTGCATCGGCCGGCGGAACTGTCAGGCGGCGAGCAGCAGCGCGTCGCCATCGCACGCGCGGTAGCCAATGCTCCCCGCATTCTGTTGGCGGATGAGCCGACCGGAAATCTCGATGTGCACACGGCGGATCACGTATTCACGGCACTGACACAGCTCGTACGCGCCTCCGGCTTGGCGACCATCGTTGCCACCCATAACATGGACTTGGCCGCGCGCATGGACCGCCGTGTTACGATCCGCGAAGGCCTTGTGGTCGAACTACCGTAAGCAGGCGCTAGGCTCGCAAAGGACATTGCTTGCTGGGAAGTTTTCTCGCTCTTCTGTCTGCCGCCACCTTCGCCTTCAATAACGCAGCCTTGCGGAGGGGGGTATTGTCCGGGTCGGTGGTCCAGGCCCTGGCCATCACCGTGCCGATCGGTGTGCCGATTTTTCTTGTCGTGGCGGTGGCAACCGGCGGCTTCGCCAAGCTTGCTGATTTCCCAAGTGCGGCGATCCAGTTGATGGCACTTGTCGGGGTTTTGCATTTCATCGGCGGACGCTATTGCAATTACCGCTCGACCCGGGCGATTGGCGCCAACCTCTCCGCCCCGGTGATCCAGCTCAGCCTTGTAGTTACACTTGTTTTGGCAATAGCTGTGCTCCACGAGCAGCTCACGCCCCTGCGCATCCTCGGTATCGCGCTCGTCGTTCTTGGTCCGACATTCACCCGCAGTGGCGGAAAAAAGGACGTGGAGCGTGTCGCCGGATCGGAGAACGTCGCAGGAACGCCGACGGCCGTGGAGATCAAAGCGCAGGAACCGGTGTTCAGCCCGCATTATTTCGAAGGCTATGTATTTGGACTGTTAGCGGCTGTCGCTTATGGAACGACGCCGATCATGGTGCGCATGGCGCTCGACAGCGCCGGGCCAGGAAGTAGTTTCGTCGCCGGCGTGATCTCTTACGGCGCCGCGACCTCGGTCATCGCCCTCTCGCTGCTGTGGCCAGGTCAATGGCGGCATGTACGTGCGACCAAGCCGGAGGCAGTGCGCTGGTTTACCTTTTCTGGGGTCTTCGTTTGCCTGTCGCAGATGTTCATCTACATGGCCTATTCCATCGCGCCGGTTTCGACAGTGACGCCGTTGCTGCAGTTGCAACTTATCTTTCGCTTGATGTTCTCGCGGCTGCTCAATCCACGGCACGAAGTCTTTGGCGGTGGGATGGCGTTGGGAACAGCGGTTTCACTGATCGGAGCCGCCGCGCTGTCGGTCAGCACCGACGTGGTGCTCGCCTACATTCCGTTGCCGGATTTCGTCGCCGCGATTGCGCTCTGGCAGTGGCCGTAAAAGGGAGCGAAGCCGCAATGGGCTCAGGCGTCTTCGGGTCCGAGCGAGCCTTGCTTGAACTCGACCCCTATTCGCTTTTCAGCTCGCCACACGACGCCGCAAAGCCGCCGTTTTGAACTTGGTTTGATGATCAGTTCGAACGTGTCTGGGACTTGCACCGGCTGCGACATCTCAAGACACGCGCCGTTGTCCGAAAGATCGCGCACCATGCAATCAATTACCGTCAACGGACGGTTGAAGATGAGCTTGCCCCACGTCAGCATCTCACGGCGCTGATGCTGTCGCCGTTCCGACGCCTTTGGTGCCTGATGGACGGGTGCCATAGGAGTTCACGTTTAAGCTGCATCCGTTACGATACGTTTAAATCCTATACAGCCGTAAGTTACAGCTTATACCGGCAGCACGAGTTGCGCGAACCCCATCGCCTGGGATTGAGGGACGCAGCCAAACAGCACTTGACTCATAGGAACATAAAGGGAACTATGTTCCTCATTCGTTCTCTGGAGGACATCATGATCCGTGCTTTGGTTCAAGAAGCTGCCGCGTTGGCGTCGATTAGTCTGTTTCTAGCGACTATCGCCATCTGGACGCAGGTTTTCGCGGCGCTGTGAGTTCTCGGAGCTCTCGGGAACATGTATTCCGGGGACGTTCGCGCCTTGGCGGTGGACAGGAGCTTTCCTGATCCCCACCATCCAGCTGTATGCAGAATCGCCAGAATGACGGCACGGGCGGCCCAGGCTTCGTCCACTTACATGTGCACTCAGCCTATTCGCTGCTCGAAGGCGCACTGACGATTTCCAAGCTGGCGGATTTGGCCAAGGCCGATCGTCAGCCGGCGCTCGCGCTTACCGATACCGACAATATGTTCGGGGCGCTGGAATTTTCTGAAAAGGTCGCGGGTGCGGGCATCCAGCCGATTGTCGGCTGCGCGCTCGCAGTCGATTTCGGCGACCAAGAGCAGAATCCGCGAAGCGGAAACGGTTCGATGGAGCGCCTCCGCGTCGTGCTCTTGGCTGCGCACGAGGCTGGTTACCGCAGCCTGATGCGGCTCAATTCGCGTGCCTTCCTGGAAACGCCGCCGAATGAGCCGCCCCACATCAAGCTCAGTTGGCTCGAGGGGGAAACGCAGGGCGTGATTGCGTTGACCGGCGGGCCGAGCGGGCCGCTCGATGCGGCAATGGCGGCGGGGCAGAGCAGCCTGGCGATGTCCCGCTGCGAGGCACTAATGCGCCTATTCGGCGACCAGCTTTATGTCGAACTGCAACGCCATGGCACCGAGGCTGAGCGGCTGGTCGAGCCGATGCTTCTTGATCTCGCCTATGGTAAGGGCATCCCTCTCGTTGCTACCAACGAGCCATTCTTCGCGCGGAGGGAGGATTACGAGGCGCATGACGCACTGATCTGCATTGCCGAAGGACGGCTTTTGGTCGAAACCGACCGGCGCCACCTCACCCCGGAGCATCGCTTCAAAACCCGCGCGGAGATGGCCGCGCTTTTTGCCGATCTGCCGGAGGCGCTGGCTTCCACAGTGGAGATTGCCGAGCGCTGCGCCTTCCGGCCGCGCACACACCTGCCGATCCTGCCGCGCTTCTCCGTGGGCGAAGGTGGCGCGGCTGTCGACGAAGCCGCGGAATTGCGGCGCAGCGCCGAAGCCGGGCTCGACCGGCGAATTTCCGATTACGGCATCGCGCCCGGGCGGACGGTGGAAGAATATCGCGAGCGGCTTGCCTTCGAGCTCGGCGTCATCGAGCGGATGAAGTATCCCGGCTACTTCCTCATCGTCGCCGACTTCATCCAATGGGCGAAGGCGCAAGGCATTCCAGTTGGTCCGGGCCGTGGCTCAGGTGCCGGTTCGCTGGCTGCCTATGCACTCACTATCACCGATCTCGATCCAATCCGCTTCGGCCTTTTGTTCGAGCGCTTCCTCAATCCCGAGCGCATATCCATGCCCGACTTCGATATCGACTTCTGCCAGGATCGCCGCGACGAGGTCATTCGCTACGTCCAGGGCCGCTATGGTCGCGATCAGGTGGCGCAAATCATCACCTTCGGCACCTTGCAGGCGCGCGGCGTGCTGCGCGACGTCGGCCGCGTCTTGCAGATGCCCTATGGCCAGGTCGACAAGCTGTGCAAGCTGGTGCCGCAGAATCCGGCCAATCCGGTGTCGCTCGCCCGCGCCATTGACGACGAGCCGCGGCTGAAGGCGGCCGCCGACAGCGATCCGGTGGTCAAACGCGCCTTCGACATCGCCAAAAAGCTGGAAGGGCTCACCCGTCACGCTTCGACCCATGCGGCGGGCATCGTCATCGCCGACCGGCCCTTGACGGAACTCTCGCCGCTTTACCGCGATCCGAAGTCCGACATGCCGGTAACCCAGTTCAACATGAAATGGGTGGAGCAGGCGGGTCTGGTAAAATTCGATTTCCTCGGCCTCAAAACCCTCACGGTGCTCGACACCGCCGTAAAGCTCCTGCGCCCGCGCGGTGTCGAGATCGAACTTTTGCGGATACCGCTCGACAATCCAGGCACCTACGAGATGCTGGCAGGCGGCGAAACTGTCGGCGTGTTCCAGGTGGAAAGTCAGGGCATGCGGCGTGCGCTGGTCGACATGCGTCCGGATCGCTTCGAGGATTTGATCGTGCTGGTCGCGCTCTACCGTCCCGGCCCGATGGCGAATATCCCGACCTATTGCGCCCGCAAGCTCGGACGCGAGCGGATCGAATATCTGCATCCGCGGCTGGAGCCGATCCTCGCTCCCACCTACGGCATCATCACCTATCAGGAACAGGTGCAGCAGATCGCGCGCGACCTTGCCGGCTACAGCCTCGGCAAGGCCGACATCTTGCGCCGCGCCATGGGAAAGAAAGACAAGAAGGAGATGGCGGCGCAGCGCGGCGACTTCATCGCCGGTGCGGTCGAGCGCGGCATCGGGCGTTCCGATGCGGAAGTGATCTTCGAGGCTTGCGCCAAATTCGCCGAATACGGGTTCAACAAATCGCACTCGGCGCCTTATGCGCTGCTGACCTATCAAACCGCTTATATGAAAGTGAATTATCCGGTCGAATTCCTTGCCGCGTCGATGACGTTGGACATGGGCAATACGGACAAGCTCGGTGAATTCCGTGCCGAAGCCCAGCGTCTCGGTATCAAAGTGGAGTCGCCTTCCATCAACCGTTCGGGGCTGGCGTTCGAGGTGGACGGCAACACCATCCTTTATGCGCTCGGCGCGCTGAAGGGTGTCGGCGCGCAAGCAGTCGAAGCGATCGTAACTGCGCGCGCGGACCGTCCCTTCGCCGATCTCACCGACTTTGCTTCCCGCATCAATCCGCGTGCCGTGAACAAACGCGTGTTGGAGAGCTTGGCCGCTGCAGGCGCATTCGACGAATTGGAGCCGGAACGTGCGCGTGCCTTCGCGGCTGTCGACGCCATTCTTGCCACTGGCCAGCGCACCCATGATGCCGCGAGCAGGGGACAGAACGAGCTGTTTGGCGGACAGGCAAGCCGCGAGACTCTCGCAATTCCCGCCGTCGAGCCGTGGCTGCCGGCCGAACGGCTGCAAAAAGAATTTGACGCCATCGGATTCTTCCTTACCGGTCATCCGCTTGACGATTATGCCGCCACGCTCCAACGCATGCGCGTGCAGCCATGGGCCGAATTCACCCGCGCGGTGAAGGCGGGGGTGAGCGCGGGACGGCTGGCGGCGACGGTGATCTCGCGTGTCGAGCGGCGCACCCGCTCAGGCAGCAAGATGGGGATCATCGGTCTTTCTGATCCCACCGGACATTATGAAGCCGTGCTTTTCGCCGAGGGCCTCGCCCAATATCGCGATCTGCTCGAACCTGGCACCGCCGTGCTGTTATTCCTGTCGGCGGAGATGCAGGGCGACGAAGTGCGCGCGCGCATCCAATCGGTCGAGCCGCTGGAGCAGGCGGCAGCGAAGCTGCAGAAGGGCCTGCGGGTGTTTCTGCGCACCAACGCACCGATCGAAGGCGTCGCCAAGCGCTTGGAAGGCACCAAAGCGGGGCCTGCGGCAGCGGCGCAGGATAGACCTGATGGCGAGGTGTCGATGGTGCTGATGCTGCAAGAGGGCATGGAAGTCGAGGTCAAGCTTCCCGGCCGCTTCAAGGTCTCACCGCAGATCGCCGGCGCCATCAAGGCGGTGCCCGGAGTGGTCGCCGTCGAGGCGTTATGAGCGGCGCCGCCTACGGCAGAACCTCCTCGCGCTGATTGATGCGCGCATCGATTTTGGCGCGCAGGTCCGGCAGCAGGTGGTTTTCCGCCGCACTGATCACCGCGAGCAGTTCGTTTGCTTCTATTAGTCTCGAAGCGAGCACGTAATCGGCGCCCGCCTTGTAGAGCTGAGCGATGTCTTCGAGCAAATCGGCGACGGCGATGATCTTTGCTTTCGGATTGAGTGCACGCACCTTGCGCACGAGTTTTTCATTGCTCGTTCCCTTGAGCAGATAGTCCGGCACCGTCGAGATCACGATCTCGGCATGCGCGATGCCTGAATGGGCCAGTGTGTCGGGATTGCTGATGTCACCATAGGTCACTTGCACCCCTTTTGATTTCAGGTTGCCATAGACCACGGGATTGAAATCGATCACACCGATCTGCTCTTTCAGCGCCGGATTTTTTCGTTCCATTTCGCTCAGGAAGGAGCTTGCCGTCCGAAAAAATCCAAGCAGCACGATCCGCCGCGGACGGCCATGTGTGCCATCGTCGGGATCGTCGGACGCCTTGTGATCCAGATCGCGAATGCCCAGCAGCTTCAGCGGCCCGATCGCCGCCCGGCTGATGGCATCGCTGTGCGTCATGGCAAAGGTGCTCAGCACCGCGAGGATCACGAAGGCAAGAGATGCGGCGCTGGCGGCCTGGGCGCTGGTTTGGCCGGAGGCGACACCGACTTGGATCAAGACCAGCGAGAACTCGCTCATTTGCGACAGATTGATTGCGGGCAAAAGGCTCGCGCGCAATCCTTGCCGCATGAGATAGAGCGGAAGGAAAACAGTCACGATGCGGCTGATAATGAGGAAGCCGACAATGATCAAAGCCAGGTAGACAACCGGCGCGGTCGGCATCGGGATCGTCATTCCCAAGGCGACGAAAAACAGGGTGATGAAAAAGTCGCGCAAGGTCGTCACCTTGGCGGTGACGTCGAGAGCGTAAGGGAAAGTGGAGAGGGCAACGCCCGCGATCAGCGCGCCCATTTCGCGGGACAAATGTAATCTCTCGCCGATTTCTCCGACAAGAAAGCACCAGGCCAGCGCGCCGACCAGCACCAGCTCCGGCAACCGCGCGATGCGATGAAAAATCCACGGCAGCACGAAGCGGCTGATCAGCATCGCCGCCCCGATAAGTACGGTCACGCGGCCGATGGAAAGGAAGACGATGCTGAGGCGCAAATCATCCAGGCTCGGCTGCACGGCGAGAAAGAGAATCGCGGCTAAATCCTGCAGCACCAGCACGCCAACCGTGACGCGGCCGGGCAGGGTATCAAGCTCGCGCTTCTCGTAGAGAACCTTGACGATGATCACGGTACTGCTCAAGGCCACGGCGACCGCGAGATAGAGCGGGTCCCAGGGGGCGCCGCTCGCCGGAAGCACGATCATGAAGAATGCGAGCGCGATGGCGCAGGTACCGGCAATTTGGATAACGGCGGCGCCGATGATGACGCGGCCGGCGCGAACGATCTTTTTCAGATCGATTTCCAGGCCGATCATGAACAGCATCAGGATCAGGCCAAGCTCGGAGATGACGTGAATGGATTCTTGCGACTGCACCCAGTGCAAGCCGATGGGGCCGAGCAAAACGCCGCCGGCGAGATAGGCGAGGATAGGCGGCTGCCGGAACAGTTGCGCGCAGACACCCAATATCCAGGCGGTAACAATGGAGAAGGTGATGTCCTGGATTAACTCGTGCATGCCCAACCCGGAAATAAGCCCTACGCCAGAGTCATAGTCTCATGGGCCATCCCGAATGAACAAGGGTGGCTCGACGGCCCTGGAGCGCGATAAGATTTCACAAGGCGGCAGCTATTTTCTGCGGCGCGGGCTTTAGGTTGCATCAGGCGGCTTTCGCCGCTATAAGCCCGCCATCACTCACGCGGACGCGTGGCTTTAGGCCCCGACAATGGGTCAAAAAGGCCGTCCGGTGGTCCCCTCGGGGACTCAACAACGTCCGCGGCGGATCAACCGGAGAAATGTCATGGCGCTTCCTGAATTTTCTATGCGTCAGCTATTAGAAGCTGGCGTTCATTTTGGCCATCAGGCCCACCGCTGGAACCCGAAGATGGGCGAGTACATCTTCGGCACCCGCAATAACATCCACATCATCGATCTCGCCCAGACCGTGCCGATGCTGCACCGCGCCCTGCAGGCGGTGAGCGACGCGGTTGCTGGCGGCGGTCGCATCTTGTTCGTTGGCACCAAGCGGCAAGCTCAGGATTCCATTGCCGAGGCCGCGAAAAAGTCCGCGCAATATTACGTCAATTCGCGCTGGCTCGGCGGCACGCTGACCAACTGGAAAACCATTTCACAGTCCATCTCGCGGCTGAAAAAGCTTGAGGAGATGCTCAGCACCGGTGAGGAAGCCAAGGGTTACACCAAGAAGGAGCGCCTGACGCTGACGCGCGAGCGCGACAAGCTCGATCGTGCGCTGGGCGGCATCAAGGACATGGGCGGTCTACCTGACCTGCTCTTCGTGCTTGATACCAACAAGGAAGACATCGCCATCAAGGAGGCGCAGCGGCTCGGAATCCCGGTCGCCGCGGTGGTCGATACCAATTGCGATCCCAAAGGCATTACCTATGTGGTGCCGGGCAACGACGATGCGGCCCGTGCCATCGCCCTCTATTGCGATCTCGTCGCTAAGGCTTCCATCGACGGCATCTCGCGAGCGCAAGGGGACAGCGGCCTTGACGTGGGCGCTGCGGCACATCCGGTCAAGGAAGAGCTGCCGGCCAAGACCGACGGCTTAGGTTTCGAGCCGCTTCCAGGTCCGCGGGGCGTTGCCGATGACCTGAAGAAGCTCACCGCCGTGTCGCCCGCAATCGAAAAACAGCTCAACGATCTTGGCATCTTCCATTACACGCAGATCGCCGAGCTTAGCCCCACTGCCGCGCATAACATCGGCGAAGAGGTGGGCCTTCCCGGCCGCGTCGATGGATGGGTCGCCAAGGCCAAGGAACTCACCGCCGATACGGTCGAGTGAGCGTGCGGTACGCGCGGCGCGGCAATGGAATTGAGTGATGGCAAAAAAAGATATTAGCGCGTCCATGGTCAAGGAACTCCGCGATAAGACCGGCGCGGGAATGATGGATTGCAAGGCAGCGCTCAACGAGAGTGACGGCGAGATGGAAGTTGCCGTCGACTGGCTGCGCAAGAAGGGCCTCGCCAAGGCAGCGAAAAAGGCGGGTCGCCTCGCCGCCGAGGGATTGATCGGCATCGCGCTTGCAGGTCCCAAAGGCGTGGTGGTCGAAGTCAATTCCGAAACCGACTTTGTTGCCCGCAACGACTTGTTCCAGGGTCTGGTCAAGATGATCGCCCGGGTCGCGCTCGATGTCGGTACCGATGTCGAGAAGATCAAGGCGGCGAAGGCGGGATCTATCACCATCGCCGAGGCCATCGCCGATACCATCGCCAAGATCGGCGAGAACATGACGTTTCGCCGCGCAGCGATGCTATCCGTCAGTAAGGGCGCGGTCGGAAGCTATGTCCACAATTCGGTGACTGACGGCCTTGGCAAAATCGGCGTCATTGTCGGACTTGAATCCGCAGGCAAGGCAGATGAACTGGTCATTCTAGGCCGCATGCTGGCTATGCACGTCGCCGCGGCAAATCCTCAGGCGGTCGATTCGACCGGCCTCGATCCTGCCGTCGTCGCGCGGGAAAAAGACGTATTGGCCGATAAGTTCAAGGCGCAGGGCAAGCCCGCCAACGTCATCGAAAAGATTGTCGAGTCCGGGCTTAAGACCTTTTACAAGGAAGTCTGCCTGGTCGAGCAAGCCTACATCCACGATCCTGGCAAGAGCGTCGCCCTGGCGCTCAAGGAAGCGGAAGGCCGCATCGGCGCCCCGGTCAAGATCACCGGTTTCGTGCGTTATGCGCTCGGCGAAGGTATAGACAAGCAGGAATCGGATTTCGCCGCCGAGGTAGCCGCCGCAGCCGGTCAGAGTTGAAATAGCGTCTGCATCAGGCGGGTCCATGCGGCGAAAGGGGGCGGAGCACCATGGGTGAACCGATCTACCGTCGTGTCATCGTCAAGCTCTCAGGCGAGGCCCTGAGCGGGCCCGAAGGCTTCGGTGTCCATCAGCCGGTGGTCGACCGCATCGCTGCCGACCTGGCGGCGAGCTGCGCGCTTGGCATCGAGCTCGGCGTCGTGGTGGGCGGCGGAAATATTTTTCGCGGCGTTGAAGTGTCCGCTCGCGGCGTCTCACGGCCCACCGGTGACGCCATGGGCATGCTGGCAACGGTGATGAATTGCCTCGCCCTCGAAGCAGCCATCGAACGCCAGGGCCGGGCTGCCCGCACGCTCTCGGCGCTGGCCATGCCCGCGGTTTGCGAGACCTACACACGCGCTCGTTCCCTCAAACATCTGGCGAAGAAGCGGATCGTGCTGCTCGCGGCGGGAACCGGCAATCCATTTTTCACCACGGACACAACGGCGGTGCTCCGCGCGGCGGAGCTAGACGGCGATGCGGTTTTGAAAGCCACCAACGTCGATGGGGTTTACAGCGCCGACCCGAAGAAGGATCCGAAGGCCAAGCGTTACGCCAAGCTCACGCATCAGGAGGCGATCGAGCGGGACCTCAAGGTGATGGATTCGACCGCTTTCACGCTTGCCCGGGAGAACCGGATGCCTATCATCGTCTTCTCGATCCGCGAGCCGGGGGCCATTGCAGCGGTGTTGCGCGGGGAGGGGCACGCGACTGTTGTCGGCGGATGAGCACTGGCGGGCCGGGCGAATAGATAATCGCGCGTGATTTGATAAAATCGTTTCGAGGAATTGACGGGGAATCGCATGTCATCCGCAACTCACGACATTAATGAATTGAAGCGGCGCATGCAGGGCGCGCTGCATTCCCTTAAGCAGGAGCTCAGCGGCTTGCGGACCGGCCGCGCCTCGGCGAGCCTGCTCGATCCGGTACAGGTCGATGCCTATGGCACCCATATGCCCCTCAACCAACTTGCCACCGTCAGCATTCCGGAACCTCGCCTCATCAGCGTTCAGGTTTGGGACAAGTCGATGGTCCATGCGGTCGAAAAAGCCATCGTCAACGCCAATCTGGGCTTAAGCCCGGCGACGGAAGGACAGGTGTTGCGGCTGCGCATTCCGGAACTTAACGAGGAGCGGCGCAAAGAACTGGTCAAGATTGCGCATAAATATACGGAAGCCGCACGCATAGCGGTGCGTCACGTCCGTCGCGACGGCCTAGACGTTCTCAAAAAGTTGGAAAAGGAGCATAAGATCAGCAAGGATGATCATGATCGTGATGCCGAGCAGGTGCAGAAGGCAACCGATCAGGCCATCCACGATGTCGATCAGATGCTGGCCGCCAAGGAAAAGGAAATCCTGACGGTATGAGGGAGAGGGGCGGGAGCCCGCGATGCCGATGCCCGAGGCGGAAGTGCCGGTGAATATTTCGAGCGCCGTATTTGAGGTGCCCCGCCATGTTGCCATCATCATGGATGGCAACGGGCGCTGGGCAGCCGCGCGCGGTTTACCTCGCAGCGAGGGACACCGGCGCGGCGTCGAGGCGCTGCGACGCACCGTGCGTGCGGCCGGCGAGATTGGCATTAGCGTGCTCACGATCTTTTCCTTTAGTTCGGAGAACTGGTCGCGGCCGGCCGCTGAGATCCGCGACTTAATGGGGTTGCTGCGGCGCTTCATCCGCCACGACTTGGCCGATCTCCACCGCAACAATGTCCGCGTGAGGGTAGTGGGTGAACGCGAGGGACTCGCCCCGGACATTCGCAGTCTTTTGGAAGAGGCCGAGGATCTCACCAGAGGAAATGACGGTCTCACGGTGGTTGTCGCCTTCAATTATGGAGGCCGTCAGGAAATCGCCCGTGCTGCCCAGCGCATCGCTGCTGAAATCGTCGAAGGCCGGCTAGCGAGCCAAGCGGTAACCGCCGAGCTTTTGGCCAGCCATCTTGATGCTCCCGATCTTCCCGATCCGGATCTTATTATCCGCACCAGCGGTGAGCAGCGGTTGTCGAACTTCCTGTTATGGCAGGCGGCCTATAGCGAGTTCGTCTTTGTTCAAACCCACTGGCCTGATTTCGACCGGGCGGCGTTGGAAGCCGCCATCGCCGAATATCGCCGGCGCGAACGACGATTTGGCGGCCTTGTCGCCCGGACCGGTTCGTAACGTGCCTGGAGCAGAGCCCGTCTCCGTCGCAAACAATCAAACGCCGCCCGGCAAATCCGGTCGCTGCGAGCTGACGGCTCGTGTCATTTCCGCATTGCTGCTCGCGCCGCTCGCGGTAGTCAGCGCCTATATCGGAGATTGGCCCTTCGGTGTTTTCTGGGTCATTGCCGCGATCGGAGTTTGGTTGGAATGGAATTCGCTGGTGACCGGCGCCGATAATCGCCTCATCTTCATTCTCGGAACCGCGACCCTGGTGCTCGCGCTCGTGATCGCGGAGCAGGGCATGGCCCGAATACCGATGTTCATCATCGTGCTGGGCGCGCTCGGTGTCGGCGTATTCGCGCGCGCCGACCGCCGCGGCTGGACAGCGGCCGGCCTCCTTTACGCGGGCGCGGTGTTGTTGGGTCCAATCATCCTGCGCCGGGATCCAGATTGGGGCTTTGTGGCGGTGATTTTTCTTTTTGCGATCGTGTGGACCACCGACGTCCTCGGCTACTTCGTCGGACGCACATTGGGCGGCCCGAAGCTCGCGCCGAGCATCAGTCCGAAGAAAACCTGGTCCGGCGCAGTCGGTGGCGCGTTGTCGGCGGTGGTCGCCGGCGTCATTGTCGCGTGTATTGCGGGTCTCGACAATCCGGCCGCCGTCGCCGTCGTCGCGCTGTTTCTTTCAGCGATTGCGCAAATCGGCGATCTCATCGAATCCGCGATCAAGCGCCGCTTCGGCGCAAAGGATGCCGGCTATTTGATCCCAGGGCATGGCGGCTTGATGGATCGGCTGGACGGATTTCTTGCCGCGGCGTTTATCGGCGCGATATTCGGTATGCTGCGCACCGGTACCGATGTAGCCGCGCAGGGTTTACTCCGATGGTGAGCGGATGATCGCGGCAGCCCCCCTCGCACGCAAGCAAACTTCGCTGGCGCCAGCCGAGCGCAGCGTGACTTTGCTGGGCGCAACCGGCTCGATCGGCGCCAGCACCATCGACCTGCTCAAGCGCGAACCGGCGCGCTATCGCGTCGAAGCAGTGACCGCGCACCGCAATGCCGCGTCTTTGGCCCGACTTGCCCGTGACGTCGGCGCACGCTTCGCTGCGGTTGCCGATCTGCAGGCCTATGCCGAACTCAAGGAAGCTCTGGCCGGATCGGGTATCGAGACAGCCGCCGGCGAGAGCGGGTTGATGGAAGCGGCGCAGCGGCCCGCCGAATGGGTCATGGCCGCGATCAGCGGAGCGACCGGCTTGCGCGCCACGCTCGCGGCGGCCGACCGTGGCGCGACCATTGCGCTCGCAAACAAGGAATGCCTGGTCTGCGCGGGAGCATTATTCATGCGCCACGCCGCCGCCGCGGGTGCAACCATTCTGCCTGTCGATTCAGAGCACAACGCCGTGTTCCAGGCGCTCAATTCCGGGCGCCGGGAAGATGTCCGACGAATAGTGCTCACCGCATCGGGCGGGCCATTTCGGACCTGGTCGCTGTCGGCGATCAAGGCGGCGACACCTGAACAGGCATCGCGCCACCCGGTTTGGTCCATGGGTGCCAAGATCACGATCGATTCAGCCACCCTCATGAACAAGGGGCTCGAACTGATCGAAGCGCATCACTTGTTCGCACTTCCGTCCGCCCAGATCGATGTACTCGTGCATCCGCAATCCATTGTGCATGGCCTCGTCGAATTCCGTGATGGCTCCATGCTGGCGCAGCTCGGCGCGCCTGACATGCGGATTCCAATTGCTCATTGTCTGGCTTGGCCGGCTCGAATCGAAGGTCCTGCGCCTCGTCTCGATCTCGCGCAGATCGCCACGCTTAATTTCGAAGAGCCGGATTTAGTCCGGTTTCCCGCACTTGCCGTGGCGCGGCGGGCGCTGGAAGCAGCCGGGGCAGCGCCCACCATCCTCAATGCGGCAAACGAGGTCGCGGTACGCGAATTCGTCGCCCATCGACTTGGATTTGCCGGGATTTCCGCTCTAGTCGAGGCCACCTTGGACGCGGCAGGGCGGCGCGGCATCGCCGCCGAACCGGCCAGCATCGACGACGCGCTCGGCGTTGACCATGTTGCAAGATTGATAGCAGCCGACCTCTTGCCCGAAATTGCCGCAAAGGCTTCCTAGGATAGGGCTAGGGTCAGTGGTTAACCGGTTGGGACGAGGAGCCTCATGAGTTCTAATGTGTTGCAGAATATGGCCTCGCTCGGCGGCGGGGTCCTTGGCTATCTCATTCCATTCCTTTTCGTTTTGACGATCGTGGTGTTTTTCCACGAGCTTGGTCACTTCGTCATCGCGCGCTTGGTAGGTATCAAGGTCCTGGTGTTTTCCCTGGGATTCGGGCCGGAGCTTGTGGGCTTCAATGACCGGCACGGGACCCGATGGAAAATTTCCGCCATTCCGCTGGGCGGATACGTGAAATTTTTCGGCGATGAGAATGCCGCCAGTGTTCCGGACGCCACTGCCGTGGCCACCATGAGCGAGACAGACCGCCGGGTGAGCTTTTTCCACAAATCGGTAGGGCGCAGGGCCGTTGTCGTTGCCGCCGGGCCGATCGCCAATTTCATTCTGGCTATCGTCATTTTCGCCGGGATCTTCATGTTCTACGGCAAGCAAACGACCAGTGCGCGCGTCGATGCGATACAGCCCGACAGCGCCGCAGCCGCGGCGGGATTCAAGGCGGGCGATCTGGTTCTATCGATCGATGGCCGCCCGATCCAAACCTTCGCCGATATGCAGCGCATTATCAGCGCGAATGCGGGTCAGGCTCTCGAAGTTAAAGTCGACCGGGGTGGCGAACCGCTGACGTTGAAGGCCACTCCCGAACTTAAGGAAATCAAGGATTCATTCGGCAACGCCCATCGCGTCGGCGTTCTCGGCATTAGTCGTTCGATGGCCGAAGACGACCTCAAGCTGGAGCCGGTCAGCCCGTTGACCGCGCTGGGCCTCGGATTCAGCGAGACTTGGTTCGTCGTTGAACGCACGCTTTCCTATATCGGAGGCGTGGTCACCGGGCGGGAATCGGCCGATCAGTTGGGTGGGCCGGCTCGCATTATGCAGGTGTCCGGCCAAGTGTGGTCGGGCGGACTGTTGAGTGGGGGAATTTCAGCGGCGTCAGTGGCACTTATGCATCTCACGGCGGTGCTGTCCGTCTCCATTGGGCTTCTAAATCTTTTCCCCATCCCGCTCCTCGATGGCGGTCACCTTTTGTTCTACACGATAGAGGTGGTCCGTGGCCGCCCCTTGTCGGAACGGGCCCAGGAATACGGTTTCCGTATCGGGCTTGCGATCGTGGTGATGTTGATGATCTTTGCGACATTTAACGACATCGTGCATCTGACGACCTCCTAAATCGTTGCGAATGAGCAACTTTTTGAAGGTAAAGACGACTGCGTGGGAAAGTCGGGTTGCGCCTCCGGGGAAACGCTGTACAAGCTGGATTCTATCGAGCTTGGTGGGCACTCCGGGGCGGCGAGGACAACAAAGGGCGCGTTGCGCATGAGACTGTGGGTGCGATTTATCCGAGGTATTGCCTTAACCGGCTGTATCCTCGGCGGGGTTGTCGTGGGTTCTGTCGGTATCGCGTTGCTGACCGTGCAACCGGCGTTTGCCCAGGCAAGTTCAATCGTCGTCGAGGGGAATCGACGGGTCGAGGCCGATACCGTCCGATCCTATTTCCGCACCGGAGCAGGTGAGCGTCTCGACGCCGCCAAAATCGACCAAGCGCTGAAGGCGCTCTACGCCACCGGTCTCTTCCAGGATGTACGTATCAGTCAGCCGGGAGGCCGGTTGGTGGTGACGGTGGTGGAAAATCCGGTCATCAATCGCATAGCCTTCGAAGGCAATAAAAAGGTCAAGGACGAGCAGCTTACCCTGGAGGTCCAGTCCAAGGCGCGCGGGACCTACTCGCGTCCGACCGTCCAAGCCGATGTGCAGCGCATTGTCGAAATCTATCGGCGCAATGGGCGCTTCGACATCCGCGTTGAGCCAAAAATCATCGAACTGCCGAACAACCGGGTTGACCTCGTGTTTGAGGTCAACGAGGGCGTCAAGACGGGCGTGAAGCAGATCAACTTCGTCGGTAATCGCGCTTATTCCGACTATCGCCTCAAGGACGTCCTCAAGACCTCGGAAAGCAACTGGCTGTCCTTCCTGCAGACAACCGATGTCTATGACCCAGATCGTATCGAGGCGGACCGCGATCTTATCCGCCGGTTCTATCTGAAGAATGGTTACGCCGATGTGCGGATCATCTCCGCCGTCAGTGAATACGATCCTGAGAAAAAGGGATTTATTGTCACCTTCACGATTGACGAGGGCGGGCAATACCGCGTCGGCACCGTTGACGTGCAATCCAACGTGCGCGCCGTCGATCCCGGCACGCTTCGCTCCAAGCTGCGTGCCCAGGCGGGCGACGTTTATAACGCGGAAGCCGTCGAAAAGACCGTCGAGGATATGACGATCGAGGTGTCGAAGCGCGGCTATGCATTCGCCAGCGTGCGCCCGCGCGGCGACCGCAATACCCAGGCTATGACCGTCAATCTCGCCTTCGTGGTTGAAGAGGGGCCGCGCGCCTACATCGAGCGAATCAACATTCGCGGCAATACGCGCACGCGCGACTATGTGATCCGGCGCGAGTTCGATATCGCTGAAGGCGACGCCTACAACCGTGCGCTCATCGATCGCGCCGAGCGGCGGCTGAAAAATCTGACTTATTTCAAGACAGTGAAGATTACCAACGAGCCGGGCTCTGCGCCGGATCGCGTCGTGGTGAATGTCGACGTGGACGATCAGCCGACGGGCGAGTTTTCCGTGGCCGGCGGCTATTCCACTGCCGATGGATTCATGGCCGAGGTCAGTCTTGGCGAGCGTAACCTGCTCGGGCAAGGCCAATACGCGAAAGCGTCCGTGCAAGTTGGTCAGCGCGCGCGCGGCTTCGAGCTGTCTTACGCCGAGCCCTATCTTTTCGGCTATCGTCTGCTGGGCGGCGTCGATCTATTCGTCAAGCAAACCACGGCGTCGAACTACGTATCTTACGATACCCGCACGATTGGCTCCAACGCCCGGCTTGGCTTCGCTTTGACTGAAGAAGTTGGGTTGCAGCTGCGCTATTCGATCTACCGGCAGGAAATTACCCTTCCCGCCTTCTTGAACGACTGTAACAACAATATCGCCAGTCCTGCATTCAATCCAACGCCGACCTTCGCAGGCGGCGCTTTTCTCCCGCTCAATTGTTACGCCAACGGGGAAGCTTCGCTTCCGGTCCGCGTGGAATTGGCTCGCGGCCCAGTCCTGACGTCGCTAGTTGGCTACACTCTTGGATATAACAACGTCGACAACAACAAGAGCCCGACAAAAGGCTTAAACGTCGAACTCAAGCAGGACTTCGCCGGTGTCGGCGGCGACGTGAACTTCATCCGTTCCATTGTCGATCTGCGTAATTATCACGAGGTATTCCCCGACGTGGTCGGCGTTGTGCACCTTCAGGCCGGCAAGATCACTGGCTGGGGCAGCAAGGACCTGCGGATGCTTGATCATTTCCAGCTTGGGCCGGGATTGGTTCGCGGTTTCGAACCGTCTGGCATAGGACCGCGCGATCTGACGATCGGAACCAACAATGATGCGCTCGGCGGAACGAATTTCTGGGGCGCCAGTGTGGAATTGCAGACTCCTCTGTTCTTCCTGCCGAAGGAAATTGGGGTCAAGGCGGCAGTCTATGCCGATGCCGGTTCGCTCTGGGGGTACAAGGGGCCGACGACGTTCCCTGCGACCAACGAAAGCGTGACAGTCGCGGACTCGATGCTGGTGCGCTCGTCGGTTGGCGTCGGCCTGATTTGGGATTCACCCTTCGGGCCGCTGCGGTTCGACTATGCCCGAGCCTTGACCAAAGCGAGTTACGACCGCACGCAGGTGTTTAGCTTCGGCGGCGGGACGAGGTTCTGATCTCGGACCTAGATCGGGGCCCGGTACCGGCGGATGACCGAGACCTCATTTTATAAGCCAACGCGCGGTTTCACCGTCGGTGAGATCGCCGCATTAACCGGGGCTGAGCCGCGTAGCGGCTGTTCGCTCGATCATCGCATCGTTAATGTCGCGCCGCTTGATAGCGCCGGCCCGAATGACCTCGCTTTTCTCGACAATGTAAAATATTCCAGCCAGCTAAGTGCAACCCGAGCCGGCGCCTGCCTGATGACGGCGCGCTTCGAAAAACAAGCCCCCACCCGCTTGAACGTCCTGCGCTCGCGCGAGCCTTATCGCGCCTTCGTTACCGTAACCCGCGAGCTGTTTCCCGAAGCCCTGCGCCCGTCCTCGCTATTCGATGCCAAGGCGGTAGCGTCCGGTGCCTGGATCCACCCGTCGGCCCGGCTCGAAATTGGGGTGGTGGTGGATCCGGGGGCCGTCATCGGACCACGCGCCGAGATCGGCGCGGGAACAGTGATCGGGCCGAACGCCGTCATCGGACCCCAGGTCCGCATTGGCCGCGATTGCTCCATTGGCGCCGCATCATCCATCCTCAATGCGCTGATCGGCGACCGGGTGATCGTGCATCCAGGCTGCCGCCTTGGACAGGACGGATTCGGCTTTGTCATGGGACCGGCCCATGTAAAAGTGCCGCAGATCGGCCGGGTCATTATTCAGGATGATGTGGAAATCGGGGCTGGCACCACCATCGACCGCGGAGCCATCCGCGATACCGTGATCGGTGAAGGCACTAAGATCGACAACTTGGTCCAGGTCGGCCACAATACTGCGATTGGTCGCCATTGTATAATTGTGGCGCAGACCGGCATTTCCGGGAGCGTGACGCTGGAGGATTATGTCGTGCTCGGCGCGCGAAGCGGTGTCAGAGATCACGTCAGGGTGGGGGAGGGCGCGCAAATCGCCGGAACAAGCGTGGCCATGGCCGATGTCCCGGCTGGCGCCCAATGGGGCGGCAGTCCGGCAAAACCCATCAAGCAATGGCAACGCGAGATTTTTGCTCTCAAGCGTCTGGCTGCGCGTGGCAAGAGCATCAAAGACTTGGGGCAGGACGACGACGACGATCAGCGAGGATGAGCGTATGGATGAGCGCATGACAGTCGCCGAAACCACGCTCGAGTCCGCCGATATCACGGCGATTCTCAAGGCGCTGCCGCATCGCTACCCGTTTTTGCTGATCGACCGCATCATCGACATGAAGGGTGACGAGCGCGGAATCGGTATCAAGAATGTTACCTTCAATGAACCGCAATTCATCGGCCATTTTCCCGGTAATCCGGTATTTCCTGGCGTGCTGCTGATCGAAGGCATGGCGCAAACCGCGGGGGTGCTTTGTGTCCTGTCGCGTCAGGTCGACGGGCGTCCGCAGTCCGTCTTTTTTCTTACCATCGACAAGGCGAAATTCCGCAAGCCGGTGTTGCCTGGCGACACTGTCGAATATCACATGACCAAGATGGCCCGGCGCAAGAACATGTGGTGGTACCGGGGCGAGGCTAGGGTCGCCGGCCAGTTGGTTGCCGAAGCTGAACTCGGCGCCATGGTCGCGGACGCGTGAGATCTCCATGGCGGTGATCGATCCAACCGCACGGATCGAAACCGGCGCGGCCATCGGCAAAGATGTATCCGTCGGGCCCTATTGCGTTGTCGGTGCGAATGCCGTGATCGGGGACGGCTGCCGGCTGGTCGCTCAGGTTCACGTCACCGGGCACACCACCATCGGGCCGGGCACGGTTATTTATCCCTTCGCTTCTCTCGGTACGCCACCGCAGTCGGTCAAGTATCGCGGCGGTCCCACGCGCCTTGTGATTGGTGCCAATTGCGACATCCGCGAGGGTGTCACCATGAACACCGGAACCGAGGATGATCGCGGCGTGACGGAAGTCGGCGATCGCTGCTTCTTTATGGTCGGGTCCCATGTCGGGCATGATTGCAAGGTCGGAACCGACGTGACCTTTGCCAACAACGTGGTGCTCGGCGGCCATGTCACTGTTGGCGACTTTGTGATGTTCGGCGGCCAAGCGGCGGTGCGCCAGTTCGTGCGCATTGGCGACGGCGCCATGATCGTCGGGCTGAGCGGCGTTCGCGCCGATGTCATCCCGTGGGGAATGGTGCAGGGGCCGCTGGCCGATCTCGTCGGGCTTAATGTGGTTGGGATGCGGCGGCGAGGCTTTGCCAAGGCCGACATCCATAGACTACGGCAGGCCTATCAGGCGCTGTTTTTCGGCGAAGGATTGTTTCGCGACCGGCTCGAGCGCATGGCCGCGAGCCGTGCAGTGGACCCCCACGTGCAAAACATGATCGCCTTTATCAAAGCCGGCACACGGCCCCTGACCATGGCGAGCCATCGCGCCGATACCGCCGAGGGCTCATGAGCCTATCGCAGACCACAGCGCAGGACGAAGGTCCGCTCGCAATTGTTTGCGGTGGCGGCAGCTTTCCCTTCGCCGTAGCCGACGCGGTCGGCAAGCGCGGCCGGCGCGTTGTCCTCTTCCCCCTGCGCGGCTGGGCGGAGCCTGACCGCGTGGCCGGTTATCCACATCGCTGGATCACACTTGCCAAGTTCGGAGGTTTCTTCGGAATGATGCGCGCGGAAGGTTGCCGCGACTTGGTGTTCATTGGTTCGTTGGTGCGTCCCTCCGTTTGGCAACTCCGCTTCGATCTCGGAACCCTGCGGGCTTTGCCGCAAATCCTGGCGGCCTACCGCGGCGGCGACAATCATCTGCTTTCCGGTATCGCCGGTATTTTCGAGCAGCAGGGTTTTCGCCTTGTCGGCGCTCATGAAGTAGCTCCCGAAATCCTGGTTCCCGCGGGTGTTTTGAGCCGCCGCCTCCCCACGGAGCAGGAACAGGCCGACATCAAGCGCGGGCTGGTCCTGCTCGATGCCATTGGCAAATTCGACATCGGCCAGGCCGCTGTGATTGCTAATAATCACGTTCTTGCCGTCGAGGCGATCGAGGGCACCGACTTCATGCTGGCGCGGATCGCTGAATTGCGTGGCCAAAAAATCCGTGCTGCGTCCGGCGGTGTCCTCATCAAGGCGCCAAAACCCGGACAGGACCGGCGGTTCGACCTGCCCTCGATCGGGCCGCAAACCATCGAGGGCGTCGCCCGCGCCGGTCTTGCGGGAATCGCGGTGCTTGCGGGTGGTGCGATCATTGCCGAACCGCAAACCGTCGCCGTTGCTGCAGACCAGCGCAATGTATTTGTCGTTGGCGTGCGCGCCGACGGAAGCTTCGGATGACGTCCTCTCCACCGCTATCGGTCCAGCGATTGCTGCCGTTGAAGATTTTTATCGTTGCTGGCGAGGAATCAGGCGATCGGCTCGGCGCGCCACTGATGCGGGCGCTGGCGGCGCGCTACGATGGCCGGGTGAATTTTACCGGCGTCGGCGGGCGCGAGATGTCAAAGGAAGGACTTGTCAGCCTGTTTCCCATCGACGATCTAGCGATCATGGGATTTGCCGCCATTGTCCGGCGTGTGCCGTTGATCGTGCGGCGCATGCGCGAAACCGTGGCAGCGATCATCACCGCGCGGCCGGATGTGCTGGTTATCATCGACAGCCCCGATTTCACCCATCGCGTGGCGCGAAAAGTGCGGGCCGCGATGCCATCGATTCCCATAGTCGATTATGTATCGCCCTCGGTCTGGGCATGGCGGCCGTGGCGCGCACGGTCGATGCGTGCCTATGTCGATCACATTCTCGCTCTCTTGCCATTCGAGCCCGCCGTCCACACTCGCCTTGGCGGACCGCCATGTAGCTATGTAGGTCATCCGCTGGTGGAAAGCGCTTCGGCGCTACGTCCCAATGCTGAAGAGGCTGCACGGCGTTTCGCCGATCCGCCGGTTCTGCTGGTGCTGCCAGGGAGCCGGACCGGCGAAGTTCGGCGGCTGCTTGGCATCTTCGCGCGAACAATCGACCTTATTCGGCGCCGTTACGGCCCGTTGGAGATCGCGATTCCGACGGTCCCGCATTTGCTCGCAACTATCAGAGAGGCCACAGCCGCTTGGCCTGTCCCGCCGCGCATCGTCATCGACGCGGAAGAAAAACATGCCGCCTTTCGCAAGGCGCGGGCGGCGCTGACGAAATCCGGGACGGTGACTCTCGAACTCGCGGTTGCCGGGGTGCCCATGGTTGCGGCCTATAAAGTGTCCGCGATCGAAGCGACGATCGCGCGCCGTCTC
>JAXDOS010000089.1:0-2616 GCA_034668785.1 Alphaproteobacteria bacterium | reverse complement strand
GCGCGCGCTTAGCGGCTTTTGAGGGCGTCCCGGCCTTGTATTTTCGCGCCCGATCCGGTTTCACTGCAATTCTTCCTTTCGTTCCCCTGATTCCCTGAGTTGACCCATGCGATTGTCGCGGTTTTTCCTGCCCATCCTGAAGGAAAACCCGAAAGAGGCGGAGATCGTCTCGCATCGGCTGATGCTGCGCGCGGGCATGATACGGCAGGAAGCCGCGGGCATTTATGCCTGGCTGCCGCTGGGTTTCCGGGTGCTGAAGAAGATCGAGCAGATCGTCCGCGAGGAACAGGACCGCGCCGGCGCGCTGGAATTGCTGATGCCGACGCTGCAGCTTGCCGATCTCTGGCGCGAGAGCGGCCGCTACGATGCCTATGGTCCGGAAATGCTGCGCATCACCGACCGCAACAAGCGTGAATTGCTGTTTGGTCCGACCAACGAGGAAATGATCACCGAGATCTTTCGCGCTTACGTCAAATCCTACAAGAGCCTGCCGCTCAATCTCTATCACATCCAGTGGAAGTTCCGTGACGAGCAGCGTCCGCGTTTCGGCGTGATGCGCGGCCGCGAATTCCTGATGAAGGATGCTTACTCCTTCGACATCGACGAGGCGGCGGCGCGCCGTTCCTATAACCGGATGTTCGTCGCTTATTTGCGCACCTTTGCGCGGATGGGATTGAAGGCGATCCCGATGCGCGCCGAGACCGGCCCGATCGGCGGCGATCTTAGCCATGAATTCATCGTGCTGGCGGAAACCGGCGAATCCGGCGTGTTCTGCAACAGCGACGTGCTCGATCTTCCGATCCCGCCCGACGATGTCGATTACGAGGGCGATCTCACTGACATCATCAAGCAGTGGACGTCGGTCTATGCGGCGACCGAGGACGTTCACGATGCCGAGCGTTACGAGCGCGAAGTGCCCGCCGACAAGCGCGTCAATACGCGCGGCATCGAGGTCGGCCAGATTTTCTACTTCGGCACCAAATATTCCGATGCGATGAAGGCACTGGTCGCCGGCGCCGACGGCGTCGACGTGCCGATCCATGGCGGCTCCTACGGCGTCGGCGTCTCGCGCCTGGTCGGCGCGATCATCGAGGCCTGTCACGACGATGCCGGCATCAAATGGCCGGAAGCGGTGGCGCCGTTCACTGCCGTGATCCTGAATCTGAAGCAGGGCGACGCAGCCGTCGATGGCGCCTGCGAAAAACTTTATCAGGAACTTCAGGCCAAGGGCGTCGATGTGCTCTATGACGATACTGACCAGCGCGCCGGTGCGAAATTCGCGGCCGCCGACCTGATCGGTATCCCCTGGCAGATTCTGGTCGGGCCGAAGGGCCTCGCCGAGGGCAAGCTCGAGATCAAGCGGCGCAGCGACGGTTCGCGCGAGAATCTCAGCCCGGCGGAAGTGGTGGCAAAGATAGCGGGATAAGATATCCACCGCGGTTGCAATGTTGGCCAATAAGGCCACATTTGGTCCGAATCATGGGATTATCGAGTAATGCATGAGACCATGAACGAGACAGCCCGAACCCCGCCTTTTGCGCCCTTCGAATGGCTGTTGTCCGGACGTTACCTGCGGGCGCGCCGCAAGGAAGGTTTCATTTCGGTCATCGCCGGCTTTTCGTTCCTCGGCATCATGCTCGGCGTCGCCACGCTGATCATCGTGATGGCCGTGATGAACGGCTTCCGCAAGGAACTTCTGGACAAGATCCTCGGGCTGAACGGGCATTTGCTGGTGCAGCCGCTGGAATCGCCGCTGACCGACTGGAAGGACGTCGCCGAGCGCATCAGCCAGGTCGACGGTATCCGCCTTGCCGCACCTGTCGTGGACGGTCAGGCGCTGGCGTCTTCCGCCTTCAACGCCGCCGGCGTGCTGGTGCGCGGCATGCGCTCTGCGGACCTGAACAACCTCACCTCGATCGCCAAGAACATCAAGCAAGGCACGATGGAGGGATTTGACGAGGGGCAGGGCGTCATCATCGGACGCCGGCTCGCCGATCAATTGTCGCTGCATGCCGGCGACACCATCACGCTGGTCGCACCCAAGGGCGCGGTGACGCCCATGGGCACGACACCGCGCATAAAGCCCTACAAGGTGGCGGCCGTGTTCGAGATCGGCATGTCGGAATATGACGCGAGCTTCGTGTTCATGCCGCTGCCAGAATCGCAGGCCTATTTCAACCGCAAGGACGACGTGACAGCGATCGAGGTATTCACCACCAACCCGGATCGAATCGACGCGTTTCGAAAGAGCGTGACGGAGGCGGCCGGCCGGCCGGTGTTCCTGGTCGACTGGCGGCAGCGCCATTCGACGTTCTTCAATGCGCTGCAGGTCGAGCGCAACGTGATGTTTTTGATCCTGACCATGATCGTGCTGGTTGCCGCGCTCAACATCGTCTCCGGCCTGATCATGCTGGTGAAAGACAAGGGGCAGGACATCGCCATCCTGCGCACCATGGGCGCCTCGCAAGGCTCGATCATGCGGATATTCCTGATCACGGGGGCTGCGATCGGCGTGGTCGGCACGCTCGTTGGTTTCCTGCTCGGCACGATCATCTGTCTCAACATCGAATCAATCCGGCAATTCCTCTCATGGCTCACCTCGACTGATCTCTTCCC
>JAXDOS010000088.1:0-12084 GCA_034668785.1 Alphaproteobacteria bacterium | reverse complement strand
GGGGGGGGGCCCGGTCCCAGATTCACAATAAGCCGCAGGAACCCCCTCACCCCAACCCTCTCCCCGCAGGGGAGAGGTGAAGGCGGATCCCTCCGAGCCGACTACTAAAAATTCCAGCGCTGCGCTTTGCTTACCAAAAAGTCGCGGAACACCTGCACCCGCGCCACCGACTTCAACTCCTCCGGATAAACGAAATAAGCGTCGAGCGCGATGGTGTCGGAGTCGGAAAAGAGCTGCACCAAGCCGCCGTCCTGTTCGACGAGATAATCCGGCAGCACGGCGATGCCGAGGCCCTTCTGGCAGGCGCGCAGCAGGCCGAGCACGTTGTTGATGGTCAACAGCGGCGTGCGCGACTCCTTGCCCTCACGGCCGACATCCAGCAGCCAGTTCCGGTTCTGCAGGTAGATCGGCACGCTGCCGCCAAGCAGCAGAATGCGGTGCTTGTCGAGTTCGTCGACGGAACGCGGAGAGGTCATGCGCTTGAGATAATCCGGCGAGGCATAGGCGTGGTATTTGACCGAGAACAGCTTGCGCTGGATCAAATCCGGCTGCGTCGGCTGCCGCAGGCGGATCGCCACGTCGGCCTCGCGCATGGCGAGGTCGAGTTCCTCGTCGGTCACGATCAGGCAGACGCGGATGTCGGGATAAAGATCGATGAACTCGCCGAGCTTGGGCGTCAGCCAGTTGACGCCGATGCCCACCGTCGTCGTCACCTTCAGGTCGCCGTTGGGGCGCTCGCGGCTGTCGGTCAGCTTAGCATGCACCGATTCCAGCTTCATGAAGACGTCATGGGCGGTGCGGTAGAGCAGGTCGCCTTGCTCGGTCAGGATCAGGCCGCGCGCATGGCGGTGAAACAGCGATACCTTCAATTCCTGCTCGAGCGCGCTCACCTGGCGCGACACCGCCGACTGCGACAGGCCGAGATGCTCACCCGCATGGGTGAAGCTGCCGGCTTCGGCGGCGGCGTGAAAAACTTTCAGCTTGTCCCAATCCATTTTGGTCCAATCAGTAAATGTTTATCCCGGGCGCCCGATCTCTTCTCCCTCCCCCCTTGTGGGGGAGGGTCGGGGAGGGGGTGCTAGTGTGTGATTGAGCATGCCTATTTAAACCCCACCCCCAGCCCCTCCCCACAAGGGGGAGGGGAGCATCTTCACTCCGCCGCCGCCACGGCCGGTTCGGCCTCGCCATGCGCGGCAAGAAACTTTTCCGCCTCAAGCGCGGCCATGCAGCCCATGCCGGCGGCGGTAACCGCCTGGCGATAGATGTCGTCGGTGACGTCGCCCGCGGCGAAGACGCCGGGCACGGAAGTCGCCGTCGAATTCGGCGCGGTCTCGACATAACCGGAAGGCTTCAACTTGAGCTGTCCAACAATAAGTTCGGTCGCGGGCGTGTGCCCAATGGCGATGAAGACGCCGTCGGCATTCTTCTGCGAGATGACGCCGGTTTTCACGTTGCGCAACGACGCGCTCCGCACCTTCAGCGGATTGTCGTCGCCATGTACATCATCAAGCACGGTGTCCCAGATGACGTCGATCTTCGGATTCTTCGCCAAGCGGTCCTGCAGGATTTTTTCGGCGCGGAAGCTGTCGCGGCGATGCACGACCGTGACCTTGGAGGCGAAGTTGGTGAGGAACAGCGCTTCCTCCACGGCGGTGTTGCCGCCGCCGAACACCAGCACTTCCTTGCCGCGATAAAAGAAACCGTCGCAGGTGGCGCAAGCGGAGACGCCATAGCCTTTGAACTTCTGTTCCGACGGCAGATCGAGCCAGCGCGCCTGCGCGCCGGTGGCGAGAATCAGCGTGTCGGCCAGATAGACTGCGTCGGAATCGCATTCGATGCGGAACGGCCGCCGCGAGAGATCGACCTTGCGCACATGGTCGGCCTCGAGCCGCGTTCCCACATGCAGCGCCTGCCGCTCCATCTGCTCCATCAACCACGGGCCCTGGATGACATCGGCGAAGCCCGGATAATTCTCCACATCAGTGGTGATGGTGAGCTGGCCGCCGGCCTGGACGCCTTGGATCAGGATCGGCTCCAGCATGGCGCGGGCGGCATAGATCGCAGCCGTATAGCCCGCCGGCCCGGAGCCGATGATGACCAGCTTGGCGTGGATGCTCATGGTGGAAAGTCCCCGGAGGCGCGGGCTTTTTTCGCTGGAATGGCCGGAAATGGCGTGACTCGCGCTGCCTGAGGCTCAATTTAAGCCTTCTCCGGAGCTATGCAAGATACGCAACCCGGCGGCTAAAAGCTTTCCCCGGCAAAGGTGTCGCAGAGACGGGCGTCCGCGCAACAATGTTTCGCGGCGCGGCGCTTCGGGATATGAAATGGCGAACCGTTGCTAGCCTTATCTGGAGGTTCCGTGACCCGCCGTCTCGACGCTCTGGACTGGAAAATCCTCATCGAACTGCAGAACGACGGCCGGATGACCAATGTGGAACTGGCGCGCCGGGTCGGCATTTCCGCGCCGCCTTGCCTGCGCCGGGTGCGTGCGCTGGAGGAGGCCGGCTACATCAAGGGCTACCGCGCGCTACTGGAAGAGCGATTGCTTGGCTTCGAGGTGACCGTCTTCGCCATGGTTCATCTGTCGAGCCAGGCCGAGGCCGACCTTGGCGCCTTCGAGGATTTCGTGCGCGCGCAGCCGCTGGTGCGCGAGTGCTGGATGCTCTCCGGCGAGATCGACTTCGTGCTCAAATGCGTGGCGCCGGACATGAAGACCTTTCAGGCATTCGTCGCCGAACTCACCGCCGCGCCGCATGTGCGCAACGTCAAAACCTCGCTGACGCTGCGCGCTTCCAAGGACGCCGCCATGGTGCCGCTGGAGATGAAGGCAAAGAACTAGGACTTTGTTGTTCGTTATTCTTTCGTCATGGCCGGACTTGTTCCGGCCATCCACGACTTTGCTGCCACGTGTTTTTAAGACGTGGATGCCCGGGACAAGCCCGGGCATGACGGGGTCACATAACCCTCGGCAATTCGCCGGTGCTGTCGCGCGCGGCGGCGACCCGCGCCTCCAGCGGCAGCTTTTCGTCCCATTTCTTCGCGATGAAGCGCTCCGCCGTGTGACCGTTGGCGAGGTCGGACGCCAGCCACAGCGCCGGCGCGCGCATGATCGAGACAGGAAGAAAATTGCCGCCGGAACTGCCGACCACCATGGAAGGGCTGGTATCGATCGCGCCGCCCGGAAGCAGAACGTTGACCGAGACGCCGGTGCCTTCCAAATCCTGCGCCCAAATGCGGGACGCCGCCTCGATGAAAGCTTTCGATGGCCCGTAAGGCGAGCCTTTCGCCCGCACCATGGTGCGGTCGCTGGTCGAAATGTTGACGATCTTGCCGAAGCGCTGAGTCAGCATCGTGGCCGCCACCGCGCGGCTCATCAGGAAAAAGCCGTTGATGTTGGTGTCGATCAGATTGAGCCAGCTCTCCGGCTCCGCTTGCCAAAAAGGAACCGGTGACCTCTTGGCGGAATCGACCACGGTGGGGGTGCCCAGCGCCGCATTGTTGAAGAGCACGTGGATGGCGCCGAACGTCCGCAAGGTTTCCTGCGCCACGCGTTCGCAATCGGCTTGGCGCCGCACGTCACCAATGATTGGGAGGATGCGTTCGCCGCCGCCGGCGGCTTTTACCGTTTGCTCAAGGTGCGCGCTTTCCGCCGTGGCGACGATGGCGACGCGGGCGCCGGCTTCGGCAAGAGCGAGCACTATCTCGCGGCCGATGCCACGGCTGCCGCCAGTGACGATCACGACGCGATCAACAAGAGAAGAAGCTGAGGACATTCCTTAAGCTCTTTTTTGTAGCTGCAATCGGAGCGCGATGCAGGAGCAGGCGGCCTTCGTTGACAGTCAGCCCAATCCTTGTACCCTCAATCCAACTTTCAGGTATTTTACAGGCGTAAAAGGCAGATCATGAAAAAGATGAAATTCTTTTGCGCCTGGAGCGTCGCTGCGCTGATCTTTAGCGCGGCCTCGGCGCAGGCTCAATCGCCCGCGGAGTTTTACAAGGGCAAGACCGTCACCATCGTGGTCGGCTCCGACACCGGCGGCGGTTACGATCTGAACGCGCGCGTGCTGGCACGGCACTTGGTGCGGCATATTCCCGGCAATCCGAATATCGTGATGCAGAACAAGCCGGGCGCCAGTTCGATGGTGGCGGCGAATTACGTCTATGAGGTCGCGCCCCGCGACGGCACGGTGATCGCCGCCGTGCAGCGTCCGATTCCGTTCCAGCCGCTGCTCGGCGAAGCCGGCGCGCGCTATGACGTGCGCAAGATCCAGTGGCTCGGCAGCACCATGAACGAACTCGGCGTCGTGGTCGCCTGGCACACGGCGCCGCAGCAGACCGTGGACGATCTCTTCAAGTCCGAGATGCTGGTCGGCGGCACCGGCCCGGCGACGGATACCGAGTTGTTCGCCCGCGCACTCAATAACGTGGCCGGCACCAAGTTTCGCATTGTCAGCGGCTATCCTGGTCAGGCGCAGATCGCGCTGGCGTTGGAGCGCGGCGAAATCCAGGGAACGGCGAACTGGTCGTGGTCGGATATCGTCACCGCCCGCGCCGACTGGCTGCGCGACAAGAAAATCCGGGTGCTGCTGCAGCTTGGCTTGAAGAAAAGCCCCGACCTGCCGGACGTGCCCTTGGCCATGGACATATTGCGCAGCGACGAGCAACGGCAGATTTTCCAAATTCTGATGGGCATGAAGGCGCTGGGGCGGCCGTATTTTCTCGCGCCGGAGGTGCCGAAGGACCGAAGCGACGCCCTACGCGCGGCGTTCATGGAGACGATGAGCGACCCGGAATACCGGGAAGAGGCCAAGCGCGTGCTGGGCATCGTCGATCCGACTTCCGGCACGGACATGCAGAAGATCGTCACGGATGTCTACGCGCTGCCCGCCAACATCATCGAAAAGGCGCGTGACGCCATGAAGGTGTCAGAGAAATGAGTGGCTTTAAGAGTCCTGCCCTGAAGGGCGCCGCGATTCGTCCCGCTGCGGCGCGGCGCGTGCAGCCAACCGGGATTTTACATTTCACCATCGGCGTGAGCGATCTCGAACGCTCACGGCGCTTTTACGAAGATGTAGTCGGTTGCACTTATTGGCGGCAGAACGACTCCGCCGTGTTCATGCGCTGCGGCGAGGACTATTTCGTGCTGTCGCGCAGCGGCTACCATGCGGCACCAAACAGAGACAAGGATACGCTGATCCATCATGCGTTCGTCGTGGCGGCGGAAGATTTCGACGCGGCGGTGGCGCATCTGGAAGCCAGCGGCGTCGAGGTGCTGCTCTACGAGGACAAGGGGCACCGCAGCTTCACCGGCCGCCATCTGTATTTTCACGATCCCGACGGCAACGCCATCGAGTTCATCGATTTCCAAGGCATCGGGGATGTTGCTGCCTCCGCTTACGAGGACCGAGAACGCCGCCGGGCCAAGACGCATCTGCAGGGTAGCGTTTCCGAAAAATAATCGGCGAGCCATGATAAATTGCGGACGCAGCCTTTATGCACTGACGTCGGCGCTGATGGTCTGCGCAGGGCTCGCGCTAGCCCAAGAACCGCGTCCGCCGACGATCATCACCAACGTAAATATTCTTGACGGGCGCGGCGGACCACCGATGCCGGGCAGAGTGGTCGTTCGCGGCGAGCGGATCGAAAGCGTCGGCCCAAGCGACGGCCCGCCGCCAACCGGTGCGGTGATGATCGATGGCGGCGGTGGCTATCTCGTTCCCGGCTTCATCGACATGCACGCGCATTTGATGTTCCCGCGCTGCGGGCGCGATAGCGCGCCACCGTATTTCGACCGCGCCGTGTCGGAGAAGATGATCTCAACGCTGCTGGATTTCGGCATCACCACGGTGCGCAGCCCGGCGACGCCGACGATCGCCGGCTTGGCCATGCGCGATGATCTCAATGCCGGCCGGCTGCGTGGGCCGCATGCGTTTGCCTCTGCTGAACTCATCAACGATGCCAAGCTTAATGACGCGCAGCTTCGCAAAGTCGTTCGCGACGCGCTCCCGTACCGTCCTGACTATTTCAAGGTCTATGCGGCGCTTTCCCCGCAGGCGGTGGCGACGGTGATCGACGAGGCGCACGCCCACGGCATCCCCGTGATCGGCCATCTCGGCCGCACGTCGTGGCTGGAGGCGGCTCGCTTGGGCATCGATTATCTCACCCATGCGGTCGATTGGTCGCCGAAGACGCTGACGCCGGAGCATCGCAGCGCCTATGGCGCGGCCATCCGCAAATATGGAGCAATCGTCGGCCCGTTCCGTGCCCGGATCGATTGGCTGGAATTGCTTGGCCTCGACTCGCGCGAGGTCCGCGACATGGTGCGCGAGGTTGCCGCCCACGGCATTTCCGTCGATCCGACGCTCGTCGCCTACGACACCAAGTTTGCCGCGCCGAACGGCGGGCGCTATGCGGCGGACGCCTTCGTCGACGTAATACCTGAATTACATCAGGATTGGATCAATTGTCCGGACGCCACATCGGACTGGACGCTGGAAGATTACCGGCGCTGGAATGCCGCCTATCCGAAGCTGCAAGCGTTTTTGCGCATGATGCGAGAGGCGGGCGTGTTGCTCACCACCGGGACCGACCTGACCAATCCTTGGGTGATCCCGGGAGAAAGTCTGCATCAGGAGTTCGAGTTGCTCGCCGCTGCCGGCTTTCCGCCCGCCGAGGTGCTGGCGATGACCGGCGCCAACGCGGCCAAGGCGCTGAAGTCCGACGAAGTCGGCCTGATTGAAGCGGGGAGGAATGCGGATCTGGTGCTGCTTGCGGCGAATCCGCTCGTCAACATTAGCAATACGCGCAGCATCCAGTGGGTCATGCAGGCAGGCAAACTCGTCTCCAAAGGGCCGAAATAAGCTCGCGCCTATAGTTTGTTTCTTTCAAATGCCCGGCATAGTTGCCATGATCCCGCCTTGAAGCTCTGGCGGCATGTCCGCCGCTTTGCGCTGGGGGAGGATGTCATGGGGGACGTACCGGCACGGCTTCGCGGCTTGGCGGGATCGATAACGGCCATCGTTGCTCTTTTAATGCCGGTGTTTGTTTGGGCGCAGGATGCGGCGCTGCCGGATACCGCGGCACCCGCTCAGGGAGACAACACCTCCTGGTCCGTTGCTTACGACATCGATATTGCGATGGCCGCGGACCGCACAGCGGTAAGAACGCAAACGACGCGCGTCACAGTCCTTTCCGAGGGCGGGGTTCAGGGAGTCGGCCAGCAAACTTTGGGCGTCATCGAGGGCATGCAAACCCTGGAGATTCTCGAAGCCTATACGCAAAAGAAAGATGGCCACAAGATTGCAGTAGATCCCGCAACGATCATCACGCGCGATGCCGCCTCCGGCCTCAACGCCATGTACATCCGCGATGTAAAGCTGCGGACGGTGATTTTCCCGGATTTGGCTGTCGGCGATACCACCGTCCTGACCTCAAAGCTGACGGTGAGAAGCGGCCTGTTTCCCGATAACTTCATGTATCACATTCTGTTCTCCCGCAGCGTCGCCGTCGCCGACTCCACCGTGCGTGTCGCTGCTCCCGTGGATATGCCGCTGAAGGTTGGCGTCTATGGCCCGGGCCTCGATCATCAGGTGACGAACGAAGCAAACACAACGCGCCACACCATTGTCTATCATTCACAGCCGCGCATTGCCGCCGAGCTTGGCGCGACTTCACCGTTTGATCGCGATCCCCGAGTGCTGATTTCAACATTCCAGAGTTACGAAGACCAAGGGCGGAGCTATTGGCAGGCGGCGGCTCCGCAGGCCCGGGTAACGCCGGAAATCCAGACGCTTGCGGAAACCATCACCAAAGGCTTGGACGACCGCCGCGCGCAGGCGGTCGCCATCGATCGCTGGGTCAAGACCAACATCCGCTACGTCGCCATCTCGCTCGGCAGCAGCCGTGTCATCCCCAATCCGGCGGAGAGCGTGTTCAAAAACAAGTATGGCGACTGCAAGGATCACGCGACGCTGATGTCGGCGCTGCTAGCGGCCAAAGGCATCGCCAGCGAACACGTGCTGATCAGTGCCGGCCCGAGCTATACGCTGCCGGAGCCCCCAACCATGGGCTACATCAACCACGTCATCCTTTACCTGCCCGAATTCGGCATCTACGACGATCCCACGGTGTCCGCGGCGGCTTTCGGCGTGCTGGCGGCGGGGACCTACGACAAACCGGTGGTGCATGCCTCGGAAAAGGGAGCCTACCGCGCGCGCACGCCGGCGGCGGCGTCCGACCACCATAGCTCGATCAGCCGCACGCAGATGACGGTGGCCGCCGACGGCACGGTGACCGGCGAAACCGAACAGACCGCCACCGGAATATTTGCCGTCACAGCGCGGATGCTTGCCGCCGGCTTCCAAAATGCCGGCCTTGAAAGTTCGGCGGAGAAAGTGCTTCGCGGCTACAACACGCCCGGCAAGGGCCGTTTCGAAATTGGATCCGTTTCGGCGCTTGACCAATCTTATGTGATCAAAGGCCGCTTCACGTTAAGCGAACCGTTGAAGCTGACGAGCGGGATGCCGGTGGTGATCCCCTACGGCTTACCCGTGAGCCGGCGACCCGGTAATTTCTTGTTCGGCACGCGTCACGCCGGACGAACGCAACCGTTTAGTTGCTATGCCGGACGCCAGGTTGAAGAAATCGCCGTGGACTTCGCGGACGGAGTGCCATTGCCAAAGCAAATCAAGGGCGGACGCACGGTCAAGACCGACGTGTTCAGCTATGTGTCGGACTTCCGGCTCGAGGGCCGGACGCTGAAGATCAGCCGTGAATTCGTCTCCCGCGTTCCGGGCCAGGTCTGTGCGCCGGAAGTGGAGAACGCCGTTGCCGGTCCGCTGAAAGAGGTTGCCATGAGCCTTTCGTTCCGGATGAATTTCCCGAAGGAAGGGTCGAAGAACAAGCCCAGTGACGCTCCCAGCGCGGAAGGCGGCGTGGCGCCGAGGCGAGTAGCGCCCTCAGCGAAGGCCGGTGAAATCGAACAGCCGACCGTGGACTAGCTCCGGCTCACCGCCACTCGACCTTCTTCACCTCATAGGCCCGGGCGCCGCCGGGGGTGACGACCTCGACCTGCGCGCCCTTGGCTTTGCCGATGAGCGCACGCGCCAGCGGCGAGGTGATCGAGATCTTGCCGGACTTGGCGTCAGCCTCCGGTTCGCCGACGATCTGCCAGACCTGCTTCTTGTCGGTATCCTCGTCGACCAAGGTAACGGTGGCGCCGAACTTCACGGTGGTCCCGGACAGCTTGGAGACATCAATGACATCGGCGCGCGCGAGCTTGTCCTCAAGCTCGGCGATGCGGCCTTCGTTGTGCGACTGCTGTTCCTTGGCGGCGTGATACTCGGCATTCTCCGAGAGATCGCCGTGCGTGCGCGCGTCGGTGATCTGCTGAATGATGCGGGGCCGCTCCACCTGCTGGCGGTGCTTCAACTCCTTTTCCAGCGCGGAGTAGCCCGCGTCGGTCATCGGAATCTTGTCCATCAACTTACCGTCCTTCGATCGATTGGCCATGCCCGGCCTGATTGGCGATGAGGCAGCCGGCCACCTAGCTTCCAACCCGATCATAATACGACTCCTCGGAACATCCGCTGGAATTCGTATTACAACCGGCAAAACAAAAAGTTCCAATCACCGGCCGAAATCCTTCGGCACGGCGAGGCGGAACTCTCTGCTAACTCGTGCCGTCCCCTCGGAACCGGCCCGGTATCCTTCAGGCCCGCTCGGTGAAATAGCTTTGCAGCGTGCGGACCTCGAGGTCGCCCCCGAGATAGGCCTTAATGCCCTGCGCCGCCGCCACGGCTCCGGAAAGAGTGGTGTAGTACGGCACTTTATGCAAGAGGGCTGCCCGCCTCAAGGAGCGGGAGTCGGCCAGCGACGTGGCGCCCTCGGTGGTGTTGTAGACAAGCTGGACCCCGCCGTTCTTGATGGCGTCGACAATGTGCGGCCGGCCCTCCGCGACTTTGTTGATTTTTTCCGCCTCAATGCCGTTGTCCGTCAGGAAACGCTGAGTGCCCGACGTGGCGATCACGTTAAAGCCGAGGCTGCGGAGCAGCCGCGCGGTATCGAGGATGCGCGGCTTGTCGCTGTCGCGAACCGAAATGAAGACGGTCCCCGTCTTCGGCAATCGCGAGCCGCCGCCGATCTGACTTTTGACAAAGGCGATCTCGAAGGAACGGTCTAGCCCCATGACCTCGCCGGTCGATTTCATCTCCGGCCCAAGCACGGTATCGACGCCGGGGAAGCGCGCGAAGGGGAATACCGCTTCCTTGACGCCGATGTGGTCGAAATGCGTGTGCTTTAGATTAAAGCTTGCGAGGGTTTCGCCGGCCATGATCCGCGCCGCGATCTTGGCAATCGGCAGGCCCGTCACCTTGGCGACGAAGGGCACAGTGCGGGACGCGCGCGGATTGACTTCGAGCACGTAGATATCGCCGTCCTTGATGGCATATTGCACATTCATCAGCCCGCCGACATTGAGCGCCAGCGCCAGCTCGCGGGTTTGCCGTTCCAGCTCCGCAATGACTTGCGGCGTCAGCGAATGCGGCGGCAGCGAGCAGGCGCTGTCGCCGGAATGAATGCCGGCTTCCTCGATATGCTCCATGATGCCGGCGACATAGGTGTCTTTGCCGTCGCATAGGCAATCGACGTCGACCTCGATGGCGTCGGAGAGATAGCGGTCGATCAGCAGCGGACGCTTGGCGGAGACGACAAGCTCCGACGGACCGTCGAGCGTGGTGGCGAGGCGGGCGATATAGCGGTCAAGCTGCGGCGCATCATGCACGATTTCCATGCCGCGTCCGCCGAGCACGTAAGAAGGGCGGATGACGACGGGATAGCCCATGGTATCGGCTATTTTTCGCGCTTCGCCCGGGCTCGCGGCGATACCGTTCTGCGGCTGCCGCAGCTTCAGCTTATCAAGCAGATGCTTGAAGCGGTCGCGATCCTCGGCGAGGTCGATGGCGTTGGGTGAGGTTCCGAGAATGGGGATTTTCGCCCGTTCCAATGCCTCGGCGAGCTTGAGCGGCGTCTGACCGCCGAACTGCACGATGACGCCGTGCAGCGTGCCTTTGCTGCGCTCGACGTCGAGAATCTCGAGAACATCCTCGGCGGTAAGCGGCTCGAAATAGAGCCGGTCGGAGGTATCATAGTCGGTGGAGACGGTTTCCGGATTGCAGTTGATCATAATGGTTTCGTAGCCCGCCTCCTTCAGTGCGAAGGCGGCGTGGCAGCAGCAATAGTCGAACTCGATACCCTGGCCGATGCGGTTGGGGCCGCCGCCGAGGATCACGACCTTCTTTTTGTCCGAGGGCGCGGCCTCGTCGGCGGCGCGGCCGGCGAAGGGCGTCTCATAGGCCGAATACATATAAGCCGTCGGCGAAGCGAATTCCGCGGCGCAGGTGTCGATGCGCTTGAACACCGGCCTCACACCCAATGCGTGGCGCCGTTGTGTCACGTCTTCCGCCGCGAGCCCGACGAGCTTGCCGAGACGCGCATCGGAGAAGCCCATGGCCTTCAACCGGCGGAACGCAGTGGCCGTTATCGGCAGACCCTTCTCTTTGATCTGCGCTTCCATCTCGACGATGCCGCGGATCTCGGCGAGGAACCACGGATCGACCTTGCAGGCGCCGTGAATCAATTCGTCGGTCATGCCGAGCCGCATGGCTTGCGCGATCTTGAGGATGCCCTCGGCGGTCGGCGTACCGAGCGCGGCGCGGATCGCATTCTTGTCCTCGGCGCGGCGCAGTTGGCTGCCGTCGCTGACGCCTTCGATGGCGATCTCATCGAGGCCGGTGAGACCGGTCTCCATGGAGCGCAACGCCTTCTGCAGGGATTCCTGGAAGGTGCGGCCAATCGCCATGGCCTCGCCCACCGATTTCATCGAGGTCGTCAGCACCGGCTCGGCGCCGGGAAATTTCTCGAAGGCAAAACGCGGGATTTTCGTCACCACGTAGTCGAGGGTGGGGTCGATGGAGGCCGGCGTCGCGCCGCCGGTGATGTCGTTGGCAATCTCGTCGAGCGTGTAGCCGACCGCGAGCTTGGCGGCGACCTTGGCGATGGGAAAGCCGGTGGCTTTCGACGCCAGCG
>JAXDOS010000087.1:0-37329 GCA_034668785.1 Alphaproteobacteria bacterium | reverse complement strand
AGCCGCGGTAGTCACGGATCAAATTGCCCAGCTCCGCCGCGCCCATCTGAACGTTGTAGACCTCGTCGGTGAGGAGCCGCTTCTGGTCGTAGACGACGTGAAACTTCTTGGCCGTGTCGCGCCCGGCCGCGGGCGTCACCTGCATCAAGCCCATTGCCATGGCGGCGGAAACGTCCTTTTGATTAAAGGAGCTTTCCTGGCGGACGATGGAATAAACCACGCTTGGTTCGATCGGCGGGCCGATCGGGCTATAGCCCGGCAAGCCGACGGTTGGATAGGCGTAGTAATCGAAGGCAAGACCGCGCCCCAGCGCGCCCTTACCGAGGAGCAACATCCCGCGGGGATCGGTGTGCCGGGCCGTCACTTCGCCAAGCGCCGCCAGGGTGGCGACGTCCGTTGTCCTTTCGCCGAGGTCGGCCATGATGGTCGCGACCAGGTCACGCTCTTTAATGGCGTAGAGAATCTCCGCCGCGCGGGCGACTTCGAACCGTGCGCTTGGCCGGTCCGGCGGAAGCTGGGGAGCGCCATGCAAGGGCAGGTCCGGCAGTCCGAGCCGCGCGCGCGCGATCTGGCCGTAATAGACGGTCGAATGGCGAGCGGCGGCCGAGTAATGCGTCCGCGCTTCGTCCTTGCGGCCTAGCGCTTCGAGAGCGCGGCCCTGCCAATAGTCCGCTCGCGCCAAGGCGTGCGGATTGGTGATGCCTTCGGGAATCCGCTCGAAGTGGGTGAGTGCCGTGGCCGGGTCCTGGAGGAAACGCAGAGCAATCCAGCCGGCGGTGAAATGGCCGTCGACCCGATAATTTTCCCGCGTTGCCGGTACCGCATCGCGCGCGATTAAGTAGGCGGTTTTTGCGTCACCGGCATCGAGCAGACTGCGGACGAGGGTACGGCGCTCCAGCCACCACTGGTCGAGATCCTGGAGAGCGGCCGCGTCGCGCGGGACGGTGAGCATGAGCTGACCGGCTTCGGCGATATTGTTGTTGCGCCGCAGCCATTGGATGCGGTGGAACAGGTATCCGGGATCGCGGCGGGATTCCGCCGGGACCGCGTCGAGCAGCGCCTTTGTCTCGGCGGCCTTCCTGATCACCGCAACGCGTGCTTTGGCGATCGCCATCTCGGCGTCATCAAGGCGCTGCGCCGCCCGCATGGCGGCATCAATGTCGGCGGCATACAGCCGCGCATCCATGCGCGCCTTGTAATCCGCGCGCGTCAGCATGTCGCCGAAGGTGTTGAGCACAGTCGTTTCAACATCGCGGGGGAAGCCATCATTCCGCCACGCGTCGCGGACGAGCGATTCCGCTCCTTTGCGGTCACCCTGTGCCAGCAGCGCGCGCGCGAGCGCGAAGCGGCCTTTGGCGCTGGCCGGCTTCTGACGGGCAAAAAAGGCGCGCACGGTACTCGGCTCGCGCTGATCGTCCCACAAGGAAGCTTCGGCGCGGCGGCTCAGCATGACAGTGCTGGGCCAGCCCGGATTGGCGCGCAGGAAGGCGGCGAAGCGATCGAAGCTCATGCCGCTGTTGCTGTCGGAACGCAGAATGAACCATTCCACGACTTTCTGCGCTACCGGATCGCGAATGCTCCGCTGCAGCACTGTCGCCAGGGCGGCATTGCCACGGCGGACAAGATCGATCCCCTGTTTCACTGCGTTCAAATCATTGGGAGAGATCGACAGCGTAGCCGCGTCGCTCGGCGAAACCGGCGGGACGATGGGCAGAGTATTCGGTGCGGTCGGATTAGGAGGTGGCTCTTCGGCAGCAGGGTTCTTACCGGCGCTTTCTATAGGCCGCGGCCGGGGCAGGGGGACGCGAACGCCAACATGCGGAGCAGCTTTTCGGGCGGAGTGCGATGCTTTCGCAGGAGCTCGGGCACCGGCTTTCGGCGCAGTCGCAGCCCCAGCCTGTCCCGCCAGGTGCAGCATCGGCATCGCCAGCCCAATGAACAGCGCCAATCGCGACAGGGAAATAATGCGGCTGCTTTTCATCTAGTTTCGTATAGCCCTCCTGGACGGTGAGCTACAGGGATTTTTCGGCAGAATTTGGGATAACCACGTGAAAACCCCACAATTCGGCCCATTTCTCGACCTCTCCACATTGAGACAGGACGGCCTTTCATCCTTTCCGACCCCTTTCTTCGGCGCCACCGACTCGATATCACTATGCGGATGAACCGCCGCCGCCGAGCATGCGGCCAAAGCCGAGGATAGCATCATGACTGCCAAGACGAGCTTCAGAGGCTCGTTCACCGCGCTCGTCACGCCGTTCAACAACGGCTCGCTTGACGAGAAGGCGTTTCGCGGTCTCGTCGATTGGCAAATCGGCGAGGGAACCAGCGGCCTGGTGCCGGTCGGAACCACGGGCGAGAGCCCAACGCTTTCGCACGAGGAGCATAGGCTGGTGGTGGAATGGTGCGTGCAACAAGCGAAGGGGCGGGTGCCCGTGATCGCGGGCGCGGGTTCCAACTCCACCGCGGAGGCGATTGAACTGTCACAGCACGCGGAGGCCGCGGGCGCGGACGCGGTGCTGATCGTGACGCCCTATTACAACAAGCCAACCCAGGACGGCCTGTACCAGCATTACAAGGCGATCAACGACGCCATCGGCATTCCGATCATTATCTACAACATTCCCGGACGTTCGGTGGTCGACATGTCGGTGGAAACCATGCAGCGGCTGTTCGAGCTTGAGAACATCGCCGGCGTTAAGGATGCCACGGCGAATGTGATCCGAGTCTCGCAGCAGCGCGCCGCTATGGGCGCGGATTTCAACCAGCTCTCCGGCGAGGACGCCTCAGCCCTTGGTTTCATGGCCCATGGCGGGCATGGCTGCATTTCAGTGACGTCGAACGTGGCGCCGCGGCTCTGCGCCGAGTTTCAGACTGCCTGCAGCAAAGGCGATTTTGCGCTGGCGTTGAAGTTACAGGACAAGCTGATGCCGCTACACAACGCGCTCTTCATCGAGACCAATCCTGCGCCTGCAAAATACGCGCTCTCCGTATTGGGCAGATGCGCCGAGACGGTGCGGCTGCCGATGGTGCCGCTGGCGGAGCGCACCAAGGCCGCGGTATGCGAAGCGATGGTCCATGCCGGGCTCGCCAATTGAAGATAGACGTGTTGAATCTGCGGTTTAGGGGAACCTGTATTCCTTCCAAACGTTGGTGTTGGGGCGTGATAAACGTTTGGTGGCGTGGTGACTCTTTACCGACCGAAACAAAACAACAGGATTTGGAAACCGATCGATTCGGCACCCGATGATCGGGAGGTTGAGTTGCAGGTCGCAGATCAATTTGGTCCTTATACCCTTATGTTTCCTTGCCGACTTACCGACCAGGGTTGGATCAACGCCAATTCTCAAGGCCGGATCGAAATGCAGCCGACCCATTGGCGCGAGCGAAAAGCCAGCCATTGAGAGCTGCTGGCGGAGCGTCTGATGTTCAAAGAATTTCGGGAATTCGCCCTGCGCGGCAACGTTGCCGACCTCGCCGTCGGCGTTATTATCGGCGCCGCTTTCAACAATATCGTGCAGTCGATGGTCGGCGACATCTTCATGCCGCTGATCAGCTCGGTCACCGGCGGGCTGGATTTTTCAAACTATTTCATCCCGCTTTCGCCGAAAGTTACGGCGGCTACCTTGGCGGATGCGCGAAAGGAAGGCGCCGTGCTCGCCTGGGGGAATTTCCTAACCGTCGTGCTCAACTTTCTCATTGTGGCGTGGGTGATGTTTTGGATTGCCAAGGCAATCAACCGAATCCGGATGATGGAGGCGAGCGAGCCTTCCAAGGCCCCCGCGCCGACGCGGCAGGAGGCTTTGCTTGTCGAAATTCGCGACCTGTTGAAGGCCGGCGGGATAGAGTCCTCGCAGCGACCTAACTAATCTGCCGGCTGTTGTCTGAATATCCACGATTCTCCTGTAACCGGTGGTGACACGCGTGGCGCGCCGGCCTGCTATGATGGCGGCGACTGTTGCGGGGACTGAAGACAATGGCGGCCAAAACTGAACGCAAGCTCAAGGTCGTCGCGGACAACCGCAAAGCGCGTTTCAATTACGAAATCGGCGAGGTATTCGAAGCCGGGATCGTGCTCACCGGCACCGAGGTAAAGTCGCTGCGGCTCGGCAAGGCGACGATCGCGGAATCCTATGCGGACCCACGTGGGGACGAGCTCTGGCTCGTCAATGCGAATATTCCGGAATATCTGCAGGCCAATCGTTTCAATCATTCACCCAAACGGCGGCGCAAGCTGCTGCTGCACAAGCGGCAGGTGCAAAAACTTGCCGCCGCAGTCGATCGTGAGGGAATGACGGTCGTCCCGCTCAAGCTTTATTTTAACGACAAGGGACGCGCCAAAATCGAGATTGCACTCGCCCGCGGCAAGAAGCTGCACGACAAGCGCGAGACCGAGAAGAAACGATCTTGGGAACGCGAGAAGGGCAGGCTGTTGCGAGATCGAGGTTAATTCCACCGTCAGCCGGAGAAATGTCTGGACGAGGCCGCCCAGATCGAGTGTGATTCCTCAGAATTCGTCCCGGTCAACCGGGCGCAACGGGAGGACTGCCATGAAGGCTACGCGTATTGCTCAATTCGGTGCTTGGATTTTGTTTGCGGCCGCGGCGACGCCAGCGTTCGCGGACGATGTGTTGAAGGTAGCGGTGACGCAGCGCGGTCTGTGGGACACTTCAGTCACCGAAATGGGCCAGCGCTCGGGCATCTTCAAGAAACGCGGAATTACCACCGAGATCCTTTACACCCAGGGCGGGCCGGAAGCGCATCAAGCCGTCATCTCCGGCAGCATGGAGATTGCTTGCGGTGGTGGTATCGAAAGCGCCATCGGCGCCTTCGCCAAGGGAGCACCGCTGCGCATCATCGGCAGCGAAATGATCGGCTCGCCGGATACTTATTGGTATGTTCTGGCGGATTCCCCGATCAAGTCGCTTAAGGAAGCGGCGGGGAAGACCATCAGCTATTCGCAAAACGGCTCGTCGAGCCATGCGGCTCTGTTGTCGCTTTTGGAACAATACAACGTCGACGCCAAGCCGGTGTCGACGGGAGGCCACCCCGCCACGCTGACCATGGCCATGACCAAACAGATCGACATCGGCCGCGGCGCGGCGCCGTTTGGCCTTGAACTGGTGCAACAGGGAAAAATCCGCGTCATCGCCCGAGGGTCGGAGATCGTGGCGCGGGGAAATCAGACGGTGCGGATTTGTCTCGCCAATCTGCAGACTTTGCAGAACCGCAAGGATGTCGTCGCCCGCTTCATGCAAGGCTATCGCGATACGCTCGACTGGATGTATTCCGATCCGGCGGCGCTAAAGGCCTATCAGGATTTTTCCGAAATCTCGGCAGACGTCATGAAGACGGCGCGCGATGAGTATTTTCCCAAGGACAAGGTGTGGCCGGATGAGATCAAGGGCCTCGATCTGATCCTTGCGGATGCGCTGAAGAACAAGTTCATCGCTCAGCCGCTGACGCCGGAACAGGTCAAAGAGATGATTCAGATTCCCGCGCCGGTGAAATGAGCGCGCACCGACTGGAACACGGAGCGGAACATTTCGGGCGTCAAAACGCCGGTATTGGTGTTGTAGCGCGAGCAATGATAACTGTCGAAAAGCGCGACGTTTCCGAATGCATGGGCGCGGTTGTGGCCGAAGGGAAAGGCTGAGCGTTTGTTCTCGAGCGCCACGACGACGCTGTCGTGGGCGATGCGCCCAAGCGCCACGATCGCGCGAAGTTTCGGCATGGCCGCGATCTCGGCCTTCAAGAAATCGCCACAAGTGGCGATCTCTGCCCCGATGGGCTTGTTTTCCGGCGGCACGCAGCGCACAGCATTGGTGATGCGGCAGTTAACCAGCACAAGACCGTCATCCGGCCGGGCGGCGTAATTGCCGCGGGCAAAACCGAATTGAAGCAAGGTGGCGTAGAGCAGGTCGCCGGCATAGTCGCCGGTGAAAGGCCGGCCGGTCCGGTTGGCGCCTTGCAGGCCGGGGGCGAGACCGACGATCAGCAACTCGGCATCGATAGGACCGAAGGACGGAACCGGCGCGTTGAACCATTCCGGCTCGCGTATACGCCAAACCTCCCGGAAGGCGACCAGGCGCGGGCAGCGCGGACAGTCTCGCGAGGGCTGATGTTTTGCTCCCGCGCCGACTCGTGGAGCGGTGTCGGGGACAGGCGCATTCGCTTTCGGCGTGCGAGGCGCACCCACCTCGGCTGCAGCGGCGGCAGGTGCCACTAGTTTTGACGGCAATGAGGTCAGTCCTCAAATTCCTCGTCGTCGCCTTCGGCCCCAACTCGCTGGGGAACGGCGCTACGTTGCAGGAATTGCGGGGTATGCTGCCGAGGCTCGCGTGGCTCGCGGGGCGGGCGGTCAACGCGCTCGCCGGGGTCGCGGCCGATCTTGCCCTGCAACTCGACAATGTCGACAAACTGGTCCGCCTGTCGGCGCAACTCGTCGGCCACCATGGGCGGCTGTGTCGAAATCGTGGAGACCACGACCACGCGCACACCCTTGCGCTGCATGGCTTCGACCAGCGAGCGGAAGTCGCCATCGCCGGAAAATAGTACCATCTGGTCAATATGTCCGGCCAATTCCATGGCATCGACGGCGAGTTCGATATCCATGTTGCCCTTGACCTTGCGGCGGCCGGTCTGATCGACGAATTCCTTGGTGGCCTTGGTGACGACGCTGTAGCCGTTATAGTCGAGCCAATCGATCAGCGGCCGGATCGAGGAATATTCCTGATCCTCGATGACCGCCGTATAATAGAACGCCCGCATCAGATAACCGCGGGACTGGAATTCCCGCAGCAGCCTTTTGTAATCGATATCGAAGCCGAGGGCCTTGGCAGTGGCGTAGAGGTTGGCGCCATCAATAAATAGAGCGATTTTCTCGGTGGGGACGGGCATGAGCTCTCTTTCTCGTAATCAAAACCGATGAAATCCACCGCCGCCCGACATATGCGACGGCGGACCAAGCGTCGGATCGTCTATCGGAAACCACGGCGCACCCATGCAAAAGTGGTGCTGTCGTAGCGGCCGGTCCGTGAAATAAGGGCGGACTGAGGCCGTACTGAAGTTTCCAATGGTGCCCTAACAGAGCCCCCACGACACGCCAAGACAAAAATTCGTGCTTGCGCTTTGGGCTCGACGTGGATACCTAACGCCAAGTTTCACGCAATGTTCCACCTATAAAAGGAGCGCGAGCTTATGGCCCGTGTCACCGTTGAAGATTGCATCGACAAGGTCGACAACCGCTTCGACCTGGTCCTGCTGGCGAGCCACCGCGGACGAATGATCTCGTCCGGGGCGCAGATCACCGTAGAGCGCGACAACGACAAGAATCCGGTGGTTGCGCTCCGCGAGATCGCCGACACGACAATCTCGCCCGAGGACCTGCGGGAAGACCTGATCCACTCGCTGCAGAAATATGTCGAGGTGGACGAGCCTGAGCCCGACGCAGTGCCCCTGATTGGCGCCGCCCCCGGCGCTAGCGCCGAATCCGACGATACCGAGGTCACCGGCGAGCGGATGACCGAAGAGGAGTTGCTCAAGGGGCTGGAAGGCCTCGCTCCCCCCGAGGAACAGCCGGAAGAAGAAGAATAGGCCACTTCCTCCCCGAACGTTTCCCATGGCCCGAAGCACCCCTTCGGGCCATTTCGTTTTTCCGCAGCCATGTTCGGCTTGCTTGCGATATTAGCGGCTCGCCATGATATCCTACGTCCAAGCAGGCGCGCGGCCAGGACGGTCTCGCCGGCTCAGGATGTCGTATGGCACGGTCGAGCACCGATCTACCGCTGACGAAAACAGGGCTTCCGCCTTTGGGGACGCTCGACACGAGCTTGAATAAGTCACCAGAAGCTGCTGTTAATAAAAGGAAATCTAGAAAACCTCAGATGATGAGGCAATACGACCTCATCGACCGGGTCCGTCGTTATAACCCGAACACCAACGAGGCCCTCCTCGACCGCGCCTACGTCTATGCGATGAAGGCGCATGGAGAACAGCGCCGCGCTTCCGGCGATCCCTATTTTTCTCATCCGCTCGAAGTAGCGGCAATCCTGACCGATCTGAAGCTCGACGACGCCACCATCGCCGCGGCCCTCCTGCACGACACCATCGAGGATACCGAGACGACCCGCTCGGAAATCGATGCCAAGTTCGGGCATGACATTGGCACCTTGGTCGAGGGCCTGACCAAGCTCAAAAAGCTCGATCTCGTCACCAAAGAGGCGAAGCAGGCGGAAAACCTGCGCAAGCTGCTGCTCGCTATCGCGGACGACGTGCGCGTGCTGCTGGTGAAGCGGGCGGACCGGCTGCACAACATGCGCACCCTGGAGCACATGGCGCCGGAAGCGCGCCGCCGCACCGCCGAGGAAACGCTCGACATCTATGCGCCCCTTGCCGCCCGCATGGGTATGCATGAGATGCGCGAGGAGCTCGAAGATTTGGCGTTCCGCGAACTTAATCCGGAAGCTTACGACGTCGTTACCGAGCGCCTCGTCGCACTTGCCGACCGCAATAGCGATCTTATCGCCGAGATCGAGCAGCAGCTCACCAAGAAGCTCGCCGACCGGGGCATCAAGGCCAAGGTCCTGGGGCGGCGTAAGCGCGCCTATTCGATCTGGCGGAAGATGGAGCGCAAGTCGGTCGGTTTCGAGCAGCTCTCCGATATTTACGGCTTCCGGGTCATCGTGAAGACAGTGATCGAGGGTTATCAGGCGCTCGGCATCGTCCATACCACCTGGCCGGTGGTTCCCGGACGCTTCAAGGATTATATCTCGACGCCGAAGCAGAACGACTACCGCTCGATTCACACGACGGTAATCGGCCCTGGTAAGCAGCGCGTGGAGCTGCAAATCCGCACCAGGGAGATGGACGACATTGCCGAATACGGCATCGCCGCGCATGCACTTTACAAGGATGGTTTCGGCACCCCGACCGAGATGCTCGCGCGCGAGTCCAGCGCCTATGCCTGGCTGCGGCGGACCATCGAGCTGCTCGCCGAAGGATCAAATCCGGAAGAATTTCTTGAGCACACCAAGCTCGAATTATTTCACGACCAAGTCTTCTGCTTCTCGCCGAAAGGCAAGTTGATTGCGCTGCCGCGCGCCGCAACGCCGATCGACTTCGCTTATGCGGTGCACACCGACGTCGGCAACATGGCGATCGGGTGCAAGATCAACGGCAAGATCGCGCCGCTTGCCTCGGAACTGCATAATGGCGACGAAGTCGAGATCATCACCTCGAAGGCGCAGGCTGCACCTCCGGCGGCTTGGGAATCGATTGTCCGTACCGGCAAGGCGCGCGCCGCCATCCGCCGCGCGACCCGAGTCGCGGTACGCACGCAATATGCCGGACTCGGACGGCGCATCGTCGAGCGCTTGTTCCAGCGTGCCAAGATCGAATACGCGGACGAAAAGCTTCAGGGCGCGTTGCCACGGCTGGCCCGCGGCTCGGTTGAAGAGGTGATGGCAGCCGTAGGCCGCGGGGAAATGAAAGCGTCCGACGTGGCCAGGGCCATGTATCCCGACTACAAAGAAGACCGCGCTGCGCGACCGTCGGCGCCCAAGGCCGAAAGCGGATGGTTCGGCTTGAAGCGGGCGAAATGGCTGAAGTTTAAGATGCCGGACGATCGCAGCGCCGATTCACCGATTCCCATCCGCGGGATCAACAGCGAACTGCCGGTTCGCTTTGCGCCAAACGGCGGCGCAGTGCCGGGGGATCGGATCGTTGGTATCCTGACGCCGGGGGAGGGGATCACGATCTTTCCGATCCACTCGCCGGCCCTCACTGAGTTTGAGGAAACGCCGGAACGCTGGCTCGACGTGCGCTGGGACATGGAGGAATCCACGCCGCAACGCTTCCCCGCGCGTCTCGCCGTGCAATCGGTGAACGAGCCAGGCACGCTCGCCCAGATCACGCAAATCATCGCCGATCATGACGGCAATATCGACAATATTCGTATGACTCGCCGGTCGCCCGATTTCACCGAGCTCACCATCGATCTCGAGGTCTACGACCTCAAGCATCTCACCGCCATCATCGCACAGTTGCGCGCGAAAGCCGTGGTGGCAAGGGTCGTGCGGGAGAACGGCTGAAGCGGCGAACGCCCAGCAATCCGATATGAGGGAAGTAACGTCGTTGGTAGTTCCTCACCTGCGTCTTGGCGTCAATGTCGATCATGTCGCCACCATCCGCAACGCCCGCGGGGGCCGGCATCCCGATCCTGTACGTGCGGCGAAACTTGCAATTGCCGCGGGTGCCGACAGCATCACCGCGCATCTGCGCGAGGATCGCCGTCACATCGGTGACGAAGACATTGCGCGGCTAAAGGCGGAAATTTCCAAACCGCTTAATTTCGAGATGGCGGCGACAGACGAGATGGTCGCTATCGCCGTCAAGACGCAGCCCCACGCGGTTTGTTTGGTGCCGGAGAAGCGTACCGAGCGCACCACCGAAGGCGGTCTTGACGTTGCTGGACAGCACAACCTGCTGGCGCCAGCGGTAGCGAAACTTGGCGACGAAGGCATCCGCGTCTCGCTCTTCATCGCGGCGGAGCCGCGCCAGATTGACGCCGCAAGCCGGGTCCACGCGCCCGTCATTGAAATCCATACCGGGGCTTGGTGCGAAGCGCTGATGCAAGGCCAAAATGAGGTGGCCGAGTTGGAGTGGCGGCGCATCTGCGAGGGCGCGCAGCAGGCAAAGAGCCTAGGCCTTGAGGTCCACGCTGGACACGGACTCGATTACGCAAGCGCGGAGACGATTGCCGCATTGCCGCAGATCGTGGAGCTCAATATTGGCCATTACCTCATCGGGGAGGCGGTCTCCGATGGATTGGCAGAAGCCGTGAAGCTGATGCGCGCGGCCATGAACCGCGGGCGCGCCAGGATCAATCAGTCATGATCCTCGGCATCGGTTCCGACCTGATCGATATCCGACGCATCGAGAAGACGATCGAACGTCACGGCGAGCGCTTTATCGCGCGCATCTTCACGCAGATCGAACGCGCGAAGGCCGAACGCCGCGCTAATCGGATCGATACTTATGCGAAGCGCTTCGCCGCCAAGGAAGCCTGCGCCAAGGCGCTCGGTACTGGATTGCGGCTTGGCGTGTTTTGGCGGGACATGGGAGTCGTCAATTTGCCGTCGGGCCGCCCCACGATACGGCTCACTGGCGGCGCGCTTAGACGTCTCGAAGCAATCACGCCGGAGGGCTTTGAAGCGCGCATCGATGTGACGCTCACAGACGAAGGGCCGATGGCTCAGGCTTTGGTTATCATTTCCGCCATTCCGGCCGACGGCGGCACAGCGCGTGGTGCGGGTGCAAGCCAATAGCGCTGTCGAGCCTATTGGGCCTGGCGGGACTGCTATTTGATTGACTTGCAACGCAAATCACCCGCTGCCCCGGCATGCGGCGCGGTTGATTGCGCCCTTGGGTTTACCCCGCTACAAGGTCGCGGGGCGTGAGTAGAGGACGAAAGGCGATGAGCGTGACGACCGCAAAAAAGAAAGAAGGCGGCTTTGCCGAAACGATGCGCGTGCTCTTTGCCGCGGCGATCATCGCGGGTGTAATTCGTACCTTCCTGTTTCAGCCGTTCAACATTCCCTCCGGCTCCATGAAGGCAACGCTTCTGGTCGGCGATTTTGTTTTCGTCTCCAAATACTCCTACGGCTATACCGCTTATTCGGCACCATGGACGCCGCCGTTGCCCAGGCTGTTCTCCGGCCGCATCCTCGGCTCCGAACCCAACCGCGGCGACGTGGTCGTATTCCGGGTGCCCACCGATGAATCGGTCGATTACATCAAGCGCTTGATCGGTCTTCCGGGTGACCGGATACAGGTGAAAGACGGCTTGCTCTATATCAACAATGAGCCCGTGAAGCGCGAGCGAATTGAGGATTTCGTCGATACGGACGAGAACGGAACGACGACACCCACCAAACGCTGGCGCGAGACGCTGCCGAATGGAGTCAGCTACACCACGCTCGATCTGGTCGAGAATAGCACTGCCGATAACACCTCGGTCTATGTGGTCCCGCCTGGACATTATTTCATGATGGGGGACAACCGCGACAACTCCCAAGATAGCCGCTTCCCGCAAGTCGGTTATGTGCCCTTTCAAAACCTGATTGGACGCGCCCAAATTATCTGGTTCTCAATCGCCGAGGGCGAGCACGTCTGGCAGATCTGGCGCTGGCCGTGGGCTCTCCGTTGGAGCCGGTTGCTCACGCTCGTCAGATGAGACGCAAGGCAGCGGCAGGCTCGATACCGCCCGCGTCCGCGGGCGACGCCGTTCTCCTGAAGGCACCCAGTCCGGATGCTGCTCCCGCGCAACGCAACCCGCAATCCAAGCGTCGCCGCCAGACGGCAGCCGCGTTGGAATCTCGGATCGGATATCACTTTCGGGATCCTGCACTGCTCGATTGCGCGCTTACCCATATTTCGGCGCTGACCGGCGGTCGCAACCGGGCCGGCAGCTATCAGCGGCTCGAATTCCTCGGCGATCACGTCCTCGGTCTTGCCGTCTCGGCTATGTTGTTTCGCACCTTTCCGAAGGCGAATGAAGGCGAGTTGTCGCGACGGCTTGCCGACCTCGTGCGCCAGGAGACTTGCACCGAAATAGCGCGCGCCATCGATCTCGGCGCGGCGATCAGGCTTGGCCCGTCAGAGGTAAACGCGGGCGGGCGGCGGCGTACTGCGGTCCTTGCCGATGTCTGTGAGGCGCTTGTCGGCGCCGTCTTTCTGGACGGTGGTTATGCGCCTGCTGCTACCTTGATAGAGCGGCTTTGGGACGAGCGTATGCGCGCGACATCGCGCCCGCCGCGCGATCCCAAGACCGTCTTGCAGGAATGGGCGCAAGCGCGCGGTCTTCCCACTCCGAACTATCGCGAGGTGGCACGTACAGGACCGCATCACGATCCCGAATTCCGGGTTGCCGTGCAGCTTCCGAATCTGGCGCCCGCGGAAGGGATGGGCCGTTCCAAACAAGCAGCTGAGCAGGCTGCCGCCGATGCTTTGTTGACGCGCGAAGGCGTGCAAATGGATCGCGCCGGTGGTTGAATCCCCGACCGGCGCGGAGGTGGAGAATCGGTGCGGATTCGTCGCCTTGATCGGCGCTCCGAACGTGGGCAAGTCTACGCTGCTCAATACGCTGGTCGGCTCTAAGGTCACGATTGTCTCGCATAAGGTGCAAACGACGCGGGCGCTGGTCCGCGGCATCACCACCGAGGCGACATCTCAACTTATTTTCGTCGACACGCCGGGCATCTTTGCGCCCAAGCGCCGGCTCGACCGTGCCATGGTGACGAGTGCTTGGGTCGGAGCGCATGATGCCGATGTCGTCGGGGTATTAATCGACGCCCGCAAAGGCATCGACGATGAAGCCGACGCGATCCTTGCGCGGCTTTCTGACGTGCGGCAGCCGAAAATCCTGCTGCTCAACAAGATCGATGTCGTCGACAGGAAAAGCCTGCTGGCGCTGACGCAAACCGCGAATGAGCGTGTCGCCTTCGAATCGACGTTCATGATCTCAGCATTGACCGGCGATGGCGTCGGTGACGTAAGGACTTGGCTGGCGCTGCGGATGCCGCCGGGGCCTTGGCTCTATCCCGAAGACCAGATGTCGGATGCGCCGCTGCGCCAACTGGCCGCCGAGATCACGCGGGAAAAAATTTATCGCAGATTGCACCAGGAGCTACCGTATCAATCGACAGTCGAGACTGAACTTTGGAAGGAACTGAAGGACGGCTCGCTGCGCATCGAGCAGACCATCTATGTGGAACGCGAAAGTCAAAGAAAGATCGTTCTGGGCAAAGGTGGCGAAACCATAAAGGCGATCGGTGCGGAAGCCCGCAAGGAAATCTCCGAAATCGTCGAGAATCCGGTCCATCTGTTTCTGTTCGTGAAGGTGCGCGAGGGCTGGGGCGACGATCCCGAGCGCTATCGCGGCATGGGATTGGAATTTCCCAAGGAATAAAGCCGTCATGCCCGCGCTTGTCGTGGGCATCCACCTCTTTCGGTGCTGTAATCAGCAGACGTGGATGGCCGGAACAAGCCCGCCGTGACGAAGTTCAGTTGTGTCTGTACACTGCCGCTTCTGACTCGCGCGGAGCGAAAACATTGCAATGGACCGATGAAGGCATCGTGCTCGGCGTCAAACGGCACGGGGAGGCCAATGCCATCCTCGAGCTGATGACGCGCGAACATGGCCGCCATCTGGGGCTGGTGCGCGGCGGCGCCGGATCGCGGATGCGGCCGGTGCTGCAACCAGGCAATACGGTCAGCGCGGTTTGGCGGGCGCGCCTCGACGAGCATCTCGGCACTTACGTAGTCGAAGGCTTGCGGCTACGCGCTTCCATTTCGCTCGGCGCCTCGCATGCGGTTTATGGCGTGACTCATCTGGCGGCGCTGGCGCGGCTTCTGCCCGAGCGTGACCCGCATCGGGAGGTCTACTCGACGCTGGAGGACATCATGGACCGGCTGGAGGACGCGCCGCAGGCGGGGCAATTGGTGGCGCGTTTCGAGCTCGCGCTTCTCGCCGAGCTTGGCTTCGGCCTCGACTTGGCGCAATGCGCCGCCACCGGCGAAAAGTCCGATCTTGCCTATGTGTCGCCAAAATCGGGCTGCGCGGTTTCGCGCGAGGCGGGCGAGCCGTGGCGCGACAAATTGCTGCGGCTGCCGGCCTTCCTTGCCGCTGACGATAAGGGGGATGAACCCTCCGCGGCGGATGTCGCCAACGGCTTTGAAGTCACCGGTTTCTTCCTCGCCCGTCACGTTTTCGAGCCACGTGGCCTCGCGCTCCCGGATGCGCGGCGCTACTTCATCGCAGCGGTGACACGGGCCTTGCCAAGCGCGGCCTAAAATAGACGCCGAACCGCTTTCGCGGTCCGGCGCAAATCAAATTTAGTGAACCGTACTGACCTTAGTAGCGGAAGCGGACGGCGGGCCTCCGGTAACGCGGGGCGTATCCGCGATCGGGTACCCAGTAGCATGACCGACGCCAACCGAACCGAGCGCGCACCATGCGACACACGGTGCGGACTTCGGTCGTCGGATTGAGGTCGGCAATCGCGCCCTGAAGCGCGGATGGCGCCGCCAGCGGCGCGGCCTGCACCGTTGTAGCCATCAAGGATCCGCCGGCCGTGATTGCGGCAGCTACGGCACCTGCGAGAAGATTTTTCATCGTGCTCTCCTGGTTGGTAGAGGGCCCACCCATAGTAACAACGGGCCCAACACAGAAAGTCCTGCGTTGTTCCAATATGTTATGGCCCGATAGTTGAACAGGGGAGGAAGCCCGCGTTCATCTCTTGTTCATATCGCTCGCGCGCGTTACCGCTTCGCCATGGGCAAGCAATTGATTCCCCCCGAGCATGGCGACGTTCAGGAGATCGCGCTGCGCGCGGCTCTGGAAGAACGCTATCTGGCCTACGCGCTTTCCACCATCATGCATCGCGCTCTGCCGGACGCTCGCGACGGCCTTAAGCCGGTACACCGCCGGCTGCTTTTCGCCATGCGGCAATTGCGCCTCGATCCGGGCGCGGCATTCAAAAAGTGCGCGCGTGTCGTCGGCGACGTCATCGGCAAGTTTCATCCGCATGGCGATCAAGCGGTCTATGACGCGCTGGTGCGGCTCGCGCAAGATTTCGCGCAGCGTTATCCACTGGTGGACGGGCAGGGTAATTTCGGAAACATCGACGGCGATAACGCTGCCGCCATGCGTTATACTGAAGCGCGGCTCACCGAAGTCGCGCGCCTGTTGATCGACGGCATCGACGAAGACGCGGTTGATTTTCGCCCCACCTATGACGGCGGCGACGCCGAGCCGGTGGTGCTGCCGGGCGCCTTTCCCAATTTGCTCGCCAACGGCTCGCAAGGCATCGCCGTCGGCATGGCGACCGCGATCCCGCCGCATAATGCCGCTGAGCTTTGCGACGCCGCGCTGCATTTGATCGATAATCCGAACGCCCGCAGCCGCACATTGCTGAAATACGTTTCCGGCCCGGACTTCCCGACCGGCGGAATCATCGTCGATCCCCGTGAGGTCATTGCAGAGGCCTATGCGACCGGTCGAGGCTCGTTCCGGGTGCGGGCGCGCTGGCACAAGGAAGATGGCGGGCGGGGGACCTATGTCGTCGTCATCACCGAGATTCCCTGGCTGGTGCAGAAATCGCGGCTCGTGGAGAAGATCGCCGAGCTGCTGAACGGGAAAAAGCTGCCGCTTGTCGCCGATGTGCGCGATGAGTCGACGGAGGACGTGCGCCTTGTCATCGAGCGGCGCGCCCGCACGGTCGATCCCGAACTGCTGATGGAGAGCCTGTTCAAGCTCACCGAGCTGGAAAGCCGCGTCCCGCTCAACATGAATGTGTTGTCGAAAGGCCGTGTCCCGAAGGTCATGGGGCTGGCCGAAGTCTTGCGCGAATGGCTTGATCATCGCCGCGACGTGTTGCTGCGGCGTTCGCGTTACCGCATGGCGGCCATCGAACATCGGCTGGAAGTGCTCGGAGGCTACCTCGTTGCTTATCTCAACCTTGATCAGGTGATCAAAATCATCCGGCAGGAAGACGAGCCGAAGCCGGTGTTGATCAAGCGCTTCAAGCTTTCCGAGGTGCAGGCGGAAGCCATCCTCAATATGCGTCTGCGTAATTTGCGCAAGCTTGAAGAAATGGAGATCCGCGGTGAGGACAAGGCGCTACGTACCGAGAAGAAATCATTGCAGGCGCTGATCGGCTCCGAAAGCGAACAATGGAAAACAGTCGCTGGGCAAATCAAGGAGGTGCGCGCCGCCTTCGGGCCGAAGACTGAGCTCGGCAAGCGCCGTACGCATTTCGCCGAGGCACCGGAGCATGACTTAGCCGCCATAGAAGAAGCGCTGGTCGAACGCGAGCCGATTACAGTCGTAGTCTCGGAGAAGGGCTGGATCCGCGCGTTGAAGGGCCATGTCGCCGATCTTTCGGCGGTGGCATTCAAGGCCGACGACGCGTTGAAAGTCGCGTTTCCCGCGGAGACGACTTCGAAGTGTCTCATCTTCGCGACCAATGGACGCTTCTACACCATCGACGCCGCCAAGCTTCCCGGCGGCCGCGGCCACGGTGAGCCGATCCGTTTGTTTATCGACCTCGAGCAGGAGGCCGATGTCATCTCGGTATTTCCGTTCCAGGGCGGCCGCAGATTCCTGGTAGCGAGCCACGAGGGCCGCGGCTTCGTCGTGCCGGAAGACGAGTGCCTGGCCAATACACGCAAGGGGAAGCAGATTCTCAACGTCACAGCACCGGACGAAGCACGCACGATGGCGCCAATCGACGGGGAACTTGTCGCGACGTTGGGCGAAAACCGCAAGTTGCTGATTTTCCCACTTGAACAAGTTCCAGAAATGACCCGCGGCCGTGGTGTTCGCCTCCAACGCTTCAAGGACGGCGGCCTCTCCGATGTAAAGACGTTCAAGGGTGCGGACGGCCTCACCTGGACGGATTCCGCGGGACGCAGCTTCAGCTTGTCACTCAAGGAATTGGCGGACTGGCGCGGCAACCGCGCCGATGCCGGACGGCTGGCGCCGAAAGGATTTCCGAAGAGCAATAAGTTCGGTCCTGCGGCCGAGGGGGGCTAGATCAACTCGCGACAAATATCAGCGATACCTCGGCCTTTTCCAGAATGGCCGTCGCGGTGTTCCCGAAAAACAACTTTTCACCAGGACGGCGGCTGACACCCATGACAATCAGATTGTGCTCGCCATTTTTAGCTTCCTTGAGGATAGCCTCCTCGGCTTCCATGTCGCCGATTACCGCGGTCTTCACCTTGACGTTGTAGGTATCGGCCAACTCGACGATATCTTTAAGAATCGCCTCCTCATGCCGGCGGGTCTTGATCGAGCGCCGCAGACGTTTGTTAGCTCCGTTACCGGGTCGCGCAGCGACATAGAGGGCCGTCACCGGGGTTTTTTTGGCCCGCGCAATGGCGAAGGCGACTTCGGCAGCGTTGCGCGAAATCTCGGTTCCGCTGATCGGCGCCAGAATACTCAATTTGCTCTCGACTGGATCTTCAAGATGCGCTCCCCGGGCGTCGACAATAGCCAGCGGTCCCTCAAACTCCGAAGCGATGAGATTCACATCCGGATGAAACTCTTTTTTTCGGGCGACCGTTTTTTCCAGGCCCACCAACAATAGGTCGTAACCCTTCCTGGCTTCGGTAGCGATCACCTCATCAACCGGTTTTTCGGAGACCTTGGTGATGATGTCGACCGGTTCGGGTTTGACCTCTTCCGCCTTGGGCTTGCGCGCCAGATTGGCGTCGGCAGCGGCTTTCAGCGCGGCGTCGGGCGTCTCTTCCTGAGTCGCGGCCGATTCCTTCTGCGGGCGTTTTCCCGACGGCAATTGCAGCACAGTTGTCGGCATTCCTTTGGCGCCGGCTACCAGCCCGGCAAGACGCGATGTAAATTTTCCGTTGGCGCTGTCATCGACCGCAAGCAGCAAGCGCTCCAGGTTAGAGACGAAGCCTTTCTCTTCCAACTCCTCGCGTTCAAGGCGCTCCCGCTCCGCCTTGTGCAAAGGCAGCCGGCTCAGCGTCCAGCGCAACATTGGCGGCATCGCCATGGTGGTGAGGATCGCCATGGTGACGATGATGGTGAAAAGGTTCTGGCTTAGCGCGCCCATCGACAGCCCGATTGTAGCGACGATCACCTCGGTCGAACCCCGAGCATTCATCCCGCATCCAATTGCGAAGGATTCCCGCATTGTCAGGCCGCCCAGACGTCCACCAAGAAACGCCCCGCCAAATTTTCCGACGCTCGCGATGGCAACGAATCCAAGCGTTAACAGCAGCAAGGATGGGTCCTTGAGGACGGTGAGATCGGCTGTCAGACCAGCAGTACCGAAAAAGACCGGCATGAACAGTGCCGTGATCAAGCCGCGGAGCTGTTCTTCGATATGTTTGGTTAAGATCGGAGACTCGCCGATCAGGATGCCGGCGACGAATGCACCAAGCACAGTGTGAACGCCGATTTCATGAGTAATAAGCGCCATCGCCCCCATGATCACGAGAATCATCGTGATCACTGGAAATTCGCTGACGAAGTTGTCGTTGGCCCAGCGGATGAGGGTGGAGACGATGCGGCGCCCTATGGTCAAGCTCACTGCAAGGAAGGCAAGCGTGCCGATGACACTTTTGGCAATGCTCGCGGGATCGACTTCGCCCTGCATGGCGAGACTGAAGATCATCGCGGTGATGATCCATCCAATGCTGTCGTCAATGATTGCCGAGGCAAGGATTACCTGCCCCACGGTTCGGCGCATGAAGTTCATCTCACGCACCACCATGGCTACGATCTTTACCGAGGAAATCGACAAAGCCGTGCCGAGGAATAGCGAGGTTACGAGGCGTTGATCCGGATGCGGCAACATCGAATCCGGCAGGAATTCCCCAAGGGCAAAGCCGCAGGCGAAGGGAATGAGAATGCCAGTCAGCGATACGCAAAAAGATGCCCGGCCGGTTTTTTTCACGAGCTGAAGATCGGTTTCCATTCCGGCGAGCAGCAGAAGCATCAAAATGCCGAGTTGCGACACGGCATCGATCATCGCCTTCTGTTCAGGGGTGCGGGGAAAGATCAGGTGCTGGATATCCGGCCACACCGCCCCGAGCAGCGAGGGGCCGAGAATGACGCCTGCGATTAGTTGTCCCATCACCGCCGGCTGGCCGATGCGAAGCATGAGTTCGCCCAGCAAGCGGCCAGTCACCATGAGCACGATGAGCTGAACAATGAAGACCGTTTCGGAAGGTCCGCTTTTCGGCGCGTCCTCGGCAAATACCGGGGCCATCGTCAGCGCTAACAAAGCCGCGGTGACGCAGCTGCCACGCAGAATCGAGGACATTTTCATTGCCGAGTAAGCCCCCCGATCAGGCACGCATCGTTGTTTACCGCCTGGCTGGAACGCGAGGCAGCACGTCCTTGTTTCGTGGAAGATAGCCCTCCAGCTACCGACAACCCAATGGGAATAAGTTCGTTCCTCAGCCGTCAAGAATGCAATTGCAAATTATTCGCAACAAAGTTAGCCTGAAAGCTGGTTGTTTAAAGTAATGATAAGATCGACATGGATTGCCCAACCAGGCCCGACTCGTTGCCTCTGAGCGCCACTCCCGGCTGGCGCAAGGCGCGTGGGAGGCCACCGCTGGCTGAAGTTTTCGGTTCAATCGCTACGCGGCCGACCGGTCCGCTCTGGCGCAAGCTTCTTGCTTTCCTCGGACCGGGCTACCTCGTCGCCGTCGGCTATATGGACCCGGGAAATTGGGCGACCTCGCTCGCCGGTGGGTCCAAATTTGGCTACGCGCTGCTCACAATCGCGCTGCTCTCCAACATGATGGCGATCTTGCTGCAGGCGCTGTGCGCGCGGCTGGGGATCGCCTCGGGCCGCGATCTTGCTCAGGCGTGCCGCGACGCCTTTCCGCGCGCGGTGTCCTGGCCTCTGTGGCTGCTGGCGGAGATCGCCATCTGCGCAACCGACCTCGCGGAAGTGATCGGCACCGCGATCGGCCTCAATCTACTCTTTGGGGTTCCGCTGGAGATCGGCGTCATTCTCACCGCACTGGATGTCTTTCTCATCCTGTGGATGCAGAATCTGGGCTTCCGCTGGATTGAAGCTTTTATCGTCACGATGCTGGCGGTGATTGCCGCCTGCTTCTCCGTTCAGATCGCGCTTGCCGATCCGGATTGGGGCGGAGTGATCCGCGGCTTCGCGCCTACCACGGAGATCGTTACCAATCCCGAGATGCTCTATCTTGCGCTCGGCATCCTGGGTGCGACAGTGATGCCGCACAATCTTTATCTGCATTCCGGCGTGGTGCAGACGCGGCAATTCGGCGACACGGTTGGAGCCAAGCGCGAGGCTATCAAGCTGGCGACGCTAGATTCCACCATCGCGTTGATGTTCGCTCTTCTCATCAACGCCTCGATTCTCATTCTTGCCGCGGCGACTTTTAATAAGACGGGCAAGGTCGATGTCTCCGAGCTCGGCGAGGTCCATGCGCTAATCGCGCCGCTGCTTGGCTCGGCCATGGCTCCGACCCTTTTCGCCATCGCGTTGCTCTGCTGCGGACTTAATTCGACGGTGACAGCTACGCTTGCCGGACAGATCGTGATGGAAGGATTTCTCGACATCCGTCTGCCGCCCTGGGCGAGACGGCTAATCACACGTGCGATCGCCATCGTGCCGGCAGCAGGCGTGACGATCTGGTATGGCGAAGCGGGAACAGCGAAGCTTCTGATCCTCAGTCAAGTCATTCTCAGTCTGCAACTGCCGTTCGCCATTGTGCCGCTGGTGATGTTCACGGCGGATCGGCGCAAGATGGCCGAGTTGGTGGCGCCGCGTTGGGTGACCGTTCTGGCCGTTGCCACAGCACTGACAGTCATCGCCCTCAACATCAAACTGTTGCTGGATGTGGTGACCGGATAATCAGCCCGTTCAGGCGGTCACGCGTGTCCACCCCGCGGACATCAACCGCTCCTGCGGCAAGAACCGGCCCTTGTAGTCCATCTTGCGCGATCCCCGCACCCAATAGCCGAGATAGACATAATCGAGACCCATGCGCCGGGCCCGGGCGATGTGATCGAGGATCATGAAGGTGCCGAGCGAGCGCTCGTTCTCGTCCGGATCGAAGAAGGAGTAGACCATGGACAGGCCATCGCTCAGCACGTCGACCAGCGCCACCGCCAAAAGTGGACCCGACCCACGGCCGGTGATGCCGCTGTCCGGGCCGCGCCGGCGGTATTCGACGAGGCGGGTCTGCACATGGCTGTCCTCAACCATCATCGCGTAGTCGAGCACCGTCATGTCGGCCATGCCGCCGTCGCGATGGCGGGAGTCGAGATAGGCGCGGAAAAGTGAATATTGCTCGGCGGCCGGCACCGGTATGCGCATGTCGCCGACGATGTCGGAATTGCGGTCCATGACCCGGCGCATACTGCGCGACGGCTGGAATTCTCCGGTGATGACTCGCACCGATATACAGGCCCGGCAGGCGTCGCAGGCGGGACGGTAGGCAATCGATTGACTGCGGCGGAATCCGCCGTGGGTCAGGAGGTCGTTAAGCTCACCCGCGCGCTCACCCACAAGATGCGTGAATACCTTCCTCTCTTCCTTGCCCGTCAGGTAGGGGCACGGGGAGGGGGCCGTCAGATAGAATTGCGGCGTATCGCGCGAATGCCTTGTCACCGGGCCAAACCTTGTCGCCAAGGAAACGTCAAATCATTCCCCTGAACATCGCTCACAAATATTTGCTCGTCAAAGGTTTCCGCGCCATCCACCTCCCGGATCGCTGCTCATGGCCTGGGCGCGAGCCCGTTGGTTGATGACGACGGTGCCGAGAAGAATGTCGTGGAGCAGGCGGCGGCGCTCGTTGAAAAAGCCGACGAGAAGAACGAAGGGCGTCAAAAGAGAGACGGTGACCCAGAACACGATGGCATGGGCGGCGCCGAGCACGAAGTAACACGGCGCGCCATACCAAGTGCGCATCTCGAGGTTCATTACCCGCATCCCGATGGTTGCCGACTGCGGGCTGCCGAGGGTGAGGCCGTAATAGGCGATCGCCCAGATTACGGTCGCCGGCGACAACAACCAGAACAATATCCAGCCGAGTCCCAGCGTGATGAATCCAAATATGAGGATGAACAGCGACGCGAATAAGATCGGGACGGAGATGATGACGAGGTCGATGAGAAAAGCGATGACGCGCCGCGCCAGCACGCCGTCGAAATATTCGGGCATGGTGACCGGATCATAGGCATGCGGCCGCACGTCGAACGAAGTGCCGGAGCCAGTATTTGACATCACCTTTGCCTTTTCCTCGACAGGGCGGAAACATGGTGAGGAACGTAGCTCGGTGCAAGAGGTATTAGAATTGCTTAAAGGTGCCGCGACGTGGCGCGTGAGCGCAGAGCATTAGCTTACCGGCTGCCGCTGCATCGCGCGCCAGATGCGCTCGGACGTCGCCGGCATCTCGATATGCCGGATGCCCAAAACCGAAAGGGCGTCGACCACGGCATTTCCCACCGCCGGAAGCGCGCCGACGCAACCGGCTTCGCCGGCGCCCTTGACGCCCAACGGATTGGTCTTGGTCGGCACTGGATTGCTCTTGACCTGAATGGTGCTCAGATCACCAGCGCGCGGCATGGCGTAGTCCATAAAAGTGCCGCTCACTAACTGGCCTTCGGCGTCGAAATGGATGTCCTCCATCAGCATCTGGCCCACGCCCTGGGCGACACCGCCGGCGATCTGCCCATGCAGCAACAGCGGATTCATGACCGTACCGACGTCGTCGACGACGCTGTAGCGCAAGATGTCGATGGCGCCAGTGTCCTGATCGATCTCGACCTCGCAGACATGGCAGCCGTTAGGGAAATTCGGGACAAAAGCGCGATAGACGGCGCTGGCGGTAAGCCCGGCCTCCATGCCTTTCGGCAGACTGCTGGGTTCCGCCGCTTCTTGCGCGACTTCTTTGATAGTCAGCGTTTGATTGGTTTTGGTGGTGGAGAAAATGCCGTCAGCGAATTTAAGATCGTCGGCCTCGACTTTAAGAATGTGGGCGGCGATCTGCTTCGCCTTCACCAAGATCTTGTCCGCGGCCATGTCGAAGGCCGAACCACCGATCGTTGCCGACCGAGAGCCGCCGGTGCCTTGCCCGTAGAAGACTTGATCGGTATCACCCTGAATATAATGAACATCGTCTGGAGCAAGACCGAGGCGATCGCAGACCAGCTGCTTGAAAATGGTTTCGTGGCCTTGTCCCTGGGTCACCGACCCCGCGAACAGGGTGACGGTGCCGGCGCGATCGAAACGAATCTCGGCACCCTCAAAGCCGGCTCCCGCCGCGCGTTCGATGGTATTGGAAAGCCCGAGGCCGCGTAGCTTGCCGCGCTTGCGCGCTTCGGCGCGGCGCGCCTCGAATCCGGCTACGTCGCCGAGCTTCAGGGCGATATCCATGTTTTTTTCGAACTCGCCGCTGTCATAAGTGAACGTCAGCCCGGTCTTGAACGGCATCGCCTCCGGCGGAATGGTGTTGCGCCGCCTGATTTCCACGGGATCGATGCCCATTTCATCGGCGGCAAGGTCCACCAGCCGTTCGATCACGTAGGCCGCCTCCGGGCGTCCGTTGCCGCGATAGGGCCGGGTGGGGTTGGTGTTGGTGAATACCGCCGTGACATCGGCGTGGATGGCAGGGGTCCGGTAGACGCCCGCGAGTGTGCCGAGATTGCCGGTGAAGGCGTCGCCATTCGCCTGAATATAAGCGCCGAGATTGGCAATCGTCTTGACCCGCAGACCGAGAAAGTTGCCTTTCTTGTCGAGAGCAAGTTCGGCGTCAGTGACATTGTCGCGGCCTTGGGCATCGCTGACAAAGGCTTCGGAACGCGTACTCACCCACTTGACCGGGCGGCCGGTCAATTTGGATGCGAGCAATACCAGCGCCACTTCATTGAAGATCGCCGACTTCATCCCGAAGCTGCCGCCGATATCTCCGGCGACGACTCGAACTTTGCTTTCGGGAACCTTCAAGACCTGTTGGGCGAGATCGGCGCGATAGACATGTGCGCGTTGCAGCGTGGTGTAACAGGTGTAGCGGCCGTCGTTTGGATTGTAGTCGCCGATGCTTCCGCGCGGCTCCATGGGCGCGGCGGTGACACGGTTGATGACAAAATGTTGTTTAACGATGTGGCCCGCGCGGGCGAAAGCCGCGTCGGTAGCCGCCTTGTCGCCTTCCATATGCACAAAGCAGACGTTGTTGGCGCAGTCGTCCCAGACGAGGGGAGCGCCCGGCAGCGGCGCGTCGGCGGTGGAGACGATCGCGGGGAGCGGCTCGTAATCAACCTGGATGAGCTCAGCCGCATCCGCCGCCTGATGGTAAGTTTCGGCGACGACGAAGGCGACATAGTCGCCAACCCAGCGCACGCGGTCCTTCACCAGCGCGCGGTAGCGCGGCCGATACATCGGCGAACCATCGCGCCGCTTGCGTCCCGATGGCACCGGCAAGTCGCCAAAGCCCGAGGCTTCCCAATCCTCGCCGGTCAAAATAGCGATCACTCCCGGCGCGGCCTTCGCAGTCGCGGTGTCGATCGAGCGGATTTTCGCATGCGCGTGGGGTGAACGCAGCACATAGGCATGAGCCATGCGCGGCAGGACCAAATCGGCCACGTAGCGGCCGCCGCCGCGCACGAGCCTTGGGTCCTCAAACCGCGGGACCGCCTGACCGATCGCGAATTCACCCATCTAACACCTGATATCCAATCTAAACGTCGGGACCCGAGATTATCTCTTCTCCCGCGACCCATAGGTTCGCAGCTAGTCCGGCGTCAAGCTTTGTGGCTGAAGTTCTGGCTCGGGAATGCAATCTCAAGTCTTCCATCGCGGCATCAGCTTTGCCGCGTTGTCGACCTCGACCGCCATCAGCTCGGCCACCGATAGTCCCGCATTGAGCAGGTCGCCGACGTTCTCGGTCACAGTCACGTAAGGATAGTCGGTGCCGAACATGACCTGCGACAGCGGCACGTATTTGAGCAAGGCCGCCATGTTGGGCCCATAGGCAGCGTTGGCGGTCTCGTAATACAGCCGCCGCAATTCATAATCGATCCCGTTGGGCAATATCTTCGCCGTGTCGGGATAAAGGTTTTTTATCAAGGACGCCGCACGTCCCGCCAAAGTCGGAATCGCGGCACCCGCATGACAAAAAATCCAGCGGACGTCCTGCGTGCGCGAGAGCGTGCCGCTGAAGAGCAGGCTCATCACCGTGCGGTTGGTATCTTGCGGATATTCGGTGACTGACGCTGGAACATAGGACATGAGGCTGCCGCAACATTGCGGTAAGTTCGGATGGACGAAAACGACAGCCTTGCGGCGGTTCAGTTCTTCCATCACCGGCTTGAAAGTGGCATCGCCCAGCCACTTGTCGCCGTAACTCGTATTTAGGCCGATGCCGTCGGCCTTGAGCACGTCGAGCGCGTATTCGATTTCCTTCAAAGTGGCGTCGATGTCCGGCAGCGGCATGAAAGCGAAAAATCCCAGCCGGCCGGGATGATCCTTGGTTGCTTGCACGGCATAGTCGTTGCACATGCGCGTCATACTGCGCGTCTGTTCAGTATTGAGGCCGGGAAGGTTGAGGCCCGAGGAGATGGAAATGATCGCGGTCGCCACGCCGCCCTGGTCCATCGCCTCCAACGTTTTCGCCAGCCTCCATCCCCGTATGGTTGGGCTGCTGCGCACCGACGCTTGTTGCCAAGCCTCCTGAAGAAACGGTGGGAAGAAGTGATGATGCACGTCGATGCGATGCGGCTTTCTAGCCGCCACCGAGGACGTGCCTTGGGCCATCGCGAGCGGAGCAGGGAAGACAGAGCCTGCTGCCGCGGCACTTGTCGTTCGCAGAAATGCGCGCCGGGTAAAACAGCCGCAGGCAGCGGGTTCGCAGCCATGCGTTCGCTCTGCAATCACCGCATCGGTTGCGGGAAGGGCTTCACAGATCACGGGCGTTCCTTTGTCCGCGTTATTACTTCAGCTTCTCCGCCACTTGCGGGGCGAAATAGGTAAGCACGCCGTCGGCGCCAGCACGCTTGCAGGCGATCAGGCTCTCCATCATCGCCTTGTCGCCATCGATCCAGCCATTTCGCGCGGCGGCGACGATCATCGAATACTCTCCCGAGACTTGGTAGGCGAAGGTCGGCATTCCAAACGCATCCTTGATACGCGAGAGAATATCCAGATAGGGCAGGGCGGGCTTGACCATGATCATGTCGGCGCCCTCGGCAATGTCGAGCTCAGCCTCGCGCAACGCCTCGTCCGAATTGGCCGGGTCCATCTGATAGGTGCGCTTGTCGCCGATCAGCGTGGCGTTCGAGCCGATGGCTTCGCGGAAAGGGCCGTAAAAGGCGGAGGCGTATTTCGCCGAATAGGCCATGATCTGCACGTCCAGGAATCCGGCGCTATCGAGCGCGTTGCGGATCGCTCCAACGCGCCCGTCCATCATGTCCGAGGGCGCAATGATGTCGCATCCTGCCTCGGCCTGAACGAGCGCCTGTTTCACCAGCATCGCGACGGTCTCGTCGTTGACGACGACGCCGTCGCGGAGAATCCCGTCATGACCGTGGCTGGTGAAAGGATCAAGGGCGACGTCGCAGAGCACCCCGACTTCAGGCACTTCCTTCTTGATCGCGCGGATGGCGCGGCAAACAAGATTGTCGGGATTGAGCGCCTCTCTGCCCTCGGCGTCGCGCAGAGCGGGGTCCGTATAGGGGAAGAGGGCGATGCAGGGGATTTCGAGCTTGGCCGCCCGCTCGGCCTCGCGCACCGCTTCGTCGACGGACAGGCGATCAATCCCCGGCATGGAAGCAATCGGGATGCGCTTTTCGTTCTCCGCGGTCAGGAATAACGGCCAGATCAGGTCGTCGGTGGTCAACACGGTTTCGCGCACCAGCCGCCGGCTCCATTCGGCGCGGCGATTACGGCGCGGACGGCTCGCAAGATCGAGGCGCACGGCACTCTGGAAAGGCGTGGCTTCGACCGGCGTGATCCGGGCGCGGCTTTCGATGGGGCGGCCGAACTTGATGGCCATGCAGCATCCTCCCTGGAAGCCTTCTTTTATCCGTTCCGGGCCGCGTCGGCCAGAGGAGGGAGACATAGCTGCGCAGGGGCCCGATTCGGCCTATATCTTCGTCATGACCGATCCAATCATCAACGACCAACCTCGCATGCTCGAACCGGTCCATACCGACGAAGACCAGGTTTCGGACGGACGTTGGACCGAGCGGCTGGTGCTATTCTTGCGCGTGATGGCCGGATTATCGCTGCTTAAGGGACTTTATCACTGGGCTGTCGTATGCGGCATCGGAATCCCGCGGGATGCCGGCTTTGAAGCTCATTCGATGTCCTGGCAGACGGCGACTGTTTTCTTTGCGGTGATCGATCTCGTTGCCGCCGTCGGCTTATGGCTCACCGCCGCCTGGGGGGCGGTGGTGTGGCTTACCGCCGTTATTTCCATGATCGCCGTGGAACTGCTGTTTCCGCAGGTTTACGGCGCAGGCATGGTGATTGTGCTGTTCGAGGCCGGACTGCTGGTGATCTATCTATGGCTGGCGTTGCTGGCGGCACGAGAGCAGCCACCGTGATCTTTGTCTCGCTTTTCTAAGCACACGATAACGCACAAATGCAAAAACCCCTCCTTCCATATGGAAAGAGGGGCTTTAACGTGAACTCGTTCGTATACTAGCGCCAGCTGCAATGGCGGAAGCCGTGACGGTCTCTCGAGCAGACGCGCCGAGCAGAGGCTCGCGCACCAGAGACACGTGGACCGCCGACGACGGCGCCGACTACGCCGCCAACCACGGCGCCGGGAGGCCCCGCGACGACGGCGCCGGTCCCTGCTCCAATAGCCGCGCCTGTAAAGGTCCTCTCTTGAGCATTTGCTGCCGTTGAAAAGCCTGCCAACGCTACCAGGGTCGCTACCACATAAATTTTCCGCATGACGTCCTCCTTAAATCGCTGTGAGGCTCGCGATCGCCTGCAGCGCGAACTGTAAAAATAAACGCAAGCTGGCAGGGAAGGTTCCCGCGATACGGGTTCGTTGCGGACGGTTTTCACCAATTAGCAATCATAAAGCTGCTCCCGCGCACCGCGGCGTCGTCGGAGGATAGAGTGGAGAGCATAAGGGGGATGACAGAGACTCTCATTCAACCCGAAGTCGTTCCAGGTTTTTCGCCGCGTTTTGCGCGGGCTTGCAAGGTGAACAGAGAGTAACGAAAGATGTTGTAATTGATCATTCAGCAAACGAGTCATTGTTGCAAATAAACTATCTCTTTATTGTGTTATTTAAGCTGATCTTAGACCGCCGCCGATAGTTTGGCGCCAGTACGGGGAAACAGGGCCTCGTCATCGTAAAAAGCATAAAGAACACAGGAAGGCGTCACCATGAAAGCCGTTGCCAAGACGGTTGAACCCGCTGAGCACGAGGCGCGGGTCGATCATATCCAGCCGCTTTATCTCGAAGCCTTGACTTTGGTCGAGCGGCTGCATCGCCGGCTGCTCGACGTCATCAAGGACGAGTTCGACCGGCGTGGCCGCGCCGACATCAATTCCGTGCAGGCGCTCTTGCTGTACAACGTCGGCGATAAAGAACTGACGGCCGGAGAATTGCGTACGCGCGGCTATTACCTTGGCTCCAATGTTTCTTACAACCTGAAGAAGCTCGTCGAGATGGGCTTCCTCGATCACCAGCGGTCTCGCGTTGATCGCCGCTCGGTGCGCATCAAGCTCACCGACAAGGGCCATGATGTGCGCAATGTCGTCGAGGCGCTCTATCAGAAGCATGTTCTCACAGTCGAGCAGGTCGGCGGTATCAGCTCGGATGAATTCGCGACGCTGAACAAATCGCTCCACCGGCTCGAGCGGTTCTGGACCGACCAGATCCTTTACCGCCTGTAACCGCTGACATACTGGTGCGCTTCCAAAACCCCGGCCTTTGTGCCGGGGTTTCTTTTGCATCGGCCACAAAAACGCCCAGCGCGGTCCTTACCGGGGCGAAGTGCCGCCCGTGGCATGGTAAGCTCGCGCTTAAGCGTAGCGCCAGCGCACGTTGGGGATTGAGAACGACATGACCGAACTGCGAGACGGCAGGACCGTTGCGTTGAACCGGCGGACCTTTCTGCGCCGCTTGGGCCAGGGCGCGGCAGCCGTTGCCGGCGGCGCGGCCATAGCCCCATGGCGTCCCGCGCGTGCGGCGGACGACGTGGCACTGCAGGCGTTGATCGAACAGAATCAGGGCAGTGGCTTCGGGCAGGGTTTCGATTCCGCTTCTCGCACCATTCATATGCCGAAAGCGTCGCTGCCGACCCTCGCGCCCTCGACGGCCCAGGCGACCGAGCAGGCCATTCAGCAGTACGAAGGCGTTGTGGCACGCGGCGGCTGGCCGAACGTGCCCGTGAGTGATCGGCTACGGCTTGGAAGCCGCCATGCGAGCGTCACTCCCTTGCGGCAACGCCTGTCGGTGGCGGGCGACCTCGAAGCCAATGCCGGCGTCACCGACGTGTTCGATTCCTATGTCGAAGCCGCGGTCCGGCGTTTCCAGGCCCGTCATGGACTCAGCGTTGACGGCGTCGTGCGCGAAGCGACTTTCAAGGCCCTGAATATTCCCGCGCCGGCGCGGCTTGCACAGCTTAAGACCAATCTCGTGCGGCTGCGCAGCCTGAGCGGAAATCTCGGCGAGCGTTTCGTCATGTGCAACATCCCGGCAGCGCAGATCGAGGCGATTGAAAGTGGCGTTGCCGTGTCGCGCCACACTGCGGTGGTGGGCAAGCCGGACCGTCCGTCGCCCGACATCCAGAGCCGCATTGTCGAGATCAACTTCAATCCCTATTGGACGGTGCCGGTCTCCATCGTTCGCCGCGATCTGATCCCGAAGATGCAGGCCGAACCCGATTACCTCACCAAGAACCGCATCCGTATCCTCGATCCCCGCGGTAGCGAGTTGCAGCCTTCGCAGATCAACTGGTACTCGGAGGAGGCGGTCAATTACCAGTTCAAGCAGGATCCCGGCGACTTCAACTCGCTCGGTGCGATCCGCATCAATTTTCCGAGCAAGGACGGCGTCTATATGCACGACACGCCGTTGAAAAACCTGTTCGGAGAGGACTTCCGCTTCCACTCGTCGGGCTGCGTGCGCATCCAGAATGTACGCGAATTAGTAAATTGGCTTTTGGCCGGTGTGCCGGGCTGGTCGCGGCAGGATATCGACCAGGTAATCAAATCGGGGGAGCGCAAGGACGCCAAGCTTGTCCGCGCGGTGCCACTCTACTGGGTCTATGTCACGGCCTGGGCCACTCAAGATGGCGTGGCGCAGTTCCGCGAAGATATCTATGGGCGCGACGGCGTCGGCGGCGGTTTGGCCACGACGCGCGGTTGATGTGTTTACCGGCGTTTCACTGCGGGCCTCCTAGATATTGCATATGTGACCTAACGCTACGCCACTGCTTGGCGCTATAACGCCAGTATGCTATCTCCGCTCATCCCGGGACTAGCCTGATTGCGGCGCCGTTCTATGTGGCGCCAGGAGACTTTGATGTCTGTAACCGACCAATCCGCAGTGTCGCCGGCGGGGGCCGATCGTTTGTTTACGGCCTCGCTGGCGGAAACCGATCCTGAGATCGCGGAGGCGATCCAGCTGGAACTCGGTCGCCAACGCGACGAGATTGAGCTGATCGCATCGGAAAATATCGTCAGCCGAGCGGTCCTTGAGGCTCAGGGCTCGGTACTCACCAACAAATATGCGGAGGGGCTTCCGGGAAAGCGCTATTACGGCGGCTGCCAATTCGTCGATGTGGCGGAAACATTGGCTATTGAGCGGGTTACCAAGCTCTTTGGATGTGGTTTCGCAAATGTGCAGCCGCATTCCGGTGCTTCCGCCAACGCCGCGGCCTTCATGGCGCTGATGCAGCCGGGCGATACCTTCATGGGATTGAACCTGGCTGCCGGCGGGCACCTGACTCACGGCTCGCCGGTCAATATGTCAGGCAAATGGTTCAAGCCGGTGCCTTATAGCGTCCGCCGGGATGACCAGCGCATTGACATGGAGGAGGTGGTAAAGCTCGCGCGCGAGCATAAGCCCAAGGTGATCATCACCGGTGGTTCGGCCTATCCTCGGATCATTGACTTCGCTGCCTTCCGTGCCATTGCCGACGAGGTCGGCGCCAAGCTCATGGTCGACATGGCGCATTTCGCTGGGCTCGTCGCCGGCGGCGCGCATCCGAGCCCGTTCCCTCATGCCCATATTGTAACGACGACGACCCATAAGACGTTGCGGGGGCCGCGCGGCGGCATCATCCTCACCAACGATGAGGCGCTGGCGAAGAAGATCAATTCAGCCGTATTCCCAGGGCTTCAGGGCGGACCGTTGATGCACGTCGTCGCCGCCAAGGCGGTGGCCTTCGGCGAGGCGCTGCGACCCGCGTTCAAGACCTACGCCAGGAGTGTTGTGGAGAATGCCAAGGCGCTCGCAGAGACGCTGAAATCGCGCGGCTTCGACATCGTCTCCGGCGGTACCGATACGCATCTCATGTTGGTCGATCTACGTCCCAAGCATCTAACCGGCAAAGTGGCCGAGGCGGCGCTGGGCCGCGCCCATATCACCTGCAACAAGAACGGCATTCCTTACGACCCGGAAAAACCGGCCGTCACCTCCGGTATCCGCTTGGGAACGCCGGCGGGCACCACGCGCGGCTTTGGTATCGCCGAGTTCCGACAGGTAGGCGAGCTCATCGCTGAGGTGCTCGACGTGCTGTCGCAGAAGGGCACCGAGGAGGATTCTCTGGTAGAGACGGCAGTGCGCGAGAAGGTGAAACGGCTCGTCGGCCGCTTTCCGATTTATCCATGAAGAGCAGCACGACATTCTGTCGTCATGCCCGGCTTTATGCCGGGCATCCACGCCGTGTTTGACAACAAGGTAAGACGTGGATGGCCGGGACAAGCCCGGCCATGATGTAAGGGGGAAAAAAGGGGAGGGGTCATGCGCTGTCCTAGCTGTGCGAGCCTCGACACCCAGGTGAAGGATTCGCGGCCAACCGAAGATTCGGCGGTAATCCGCCGCCGCCGCGTGTGCCTGGCCTGTAATTTCCGCTTCACTACTTTTGAGCGTGTGCAACTACGCGAGTTGGTGGTCATCAAGCGTAATGGCCGCCGCGTGCCCTTCGACCGGGACAAATTGATGCGCTCGGTGCAGATTTCGCTGCGTAAGCGTCCCGTCGACCCCGAGCGCATCGAGCAAACAGTTTCCAAGATCGTGCGCGAATTGGAAAGCCTGGGCGAAAGCGAGGTGTCCTCGGAAGCCATCGGCGAGATGGTGATGGAGCATCTGCGCGGCCTCGACGATGTCGCCTATGTGCGCTTTGCCTCGGTCTATCGCAATTTCCGCGAGGCGAAGGATTTCGAGGCCGTGCTCGGCGAATTATCCGGCGACGAGGAGCCACGGCCTCCCGCCGTCGCGCGCAAATAGCCAAGCTTTTTGTCCGGCGAGCATCTAAGCCGCTACGCCGTCGTACTGCGTAGCCATTATTTGTAACGGCGGCCCTCTTTGGCTCCCTCGCGCAAATAGTGGCGCCGCGCGTTCGTGGTAACATCCGGATGTAGTTTTAAATAGCGCGCATCCTCAAAATCACGCGGGACCCTGACGCCATTTTTGACAACCGGCCAATCCAGAAGATCGAAATCGTAAAAGTTCAGATTCAAATAGGTTGGACTGAAGTGGTGAAACCACATGACGGCATTCATCGAAAGCTGATCCCGCTTTGAGTGGCGCAAAACCTCTTGGTGCCACCGGTCCATGACTGCCGTTAACTTAGGATCGTGGTGGCGGCGCAGAAGAAATCCGCTGCTGGCAAGCCCGTTCCGTGCTGGATAGCCGAGTTGCCGGTACACATCCATCTGGGCGCGAACGCGGTCGGGATGGTCAAAATCTAGCTCGATCACCTTCTCAGCCTCGTCATAAACACAGTCCCGTTCGGGGTGAGGGAAGCAAACAAGTGGCGAGGGCGCTTTCGCAAGAAATAGATCAAAAAGTTGCCTCGGCGCGGTCTTCAATCGAATGGTATTATCGAGGTAAAGGCTCCAGTCGTAGTCAGGAAGATAGAGATGAGGCTGCGCCTTAATCCGTTTGGCGGCCCGCGCGGGATCCAAAAGCCCTGGTTCAATAAGCTTGATGGTCCAGAATTCAGAGGTGAGTTCGGGATCGTCCGTAAAGCATACGAAATCGATATTGCCGTCTCGGTCATAGGTGAAATCATTGAAATACTCGGAGCTGCCAAAAAGGCAGGTATAAACTACACGGCGCGGGCCGAGTAAGGTTGTCCGCAATCGTCTAAAAAGTTTGGAGGGGATCGAACTCATTGAGCCGCTTTAATATGCCCTTCTAGCCGGCCAAGCTAGATTCAATCCAGCGGCGCGAAGTTCCTATCCTTTGCAAGCGGTGGCATCACAATCCTCGTTAATGCGCGCGGAATCTCGAACGTGGAGATAGATGTTGGCAGACTTCAACGAGGATGCCCGTTTCATGCGGCTTGCGCTGTCGCTTGGCCGGCGCGGACTGGGCAATACCTGGCCTAATCCGGCCGTGGGCGCGGTGGTGGTCAGGGATGGCGTCATCCTCGGTCGTGGCTGGACCGAGCCGGGCGGGCGGCCGCATGCGGAAACGCAAGCGCTCAAGCTCGCGGGAAAGGCGGCGCGGGGAGCCACGCTTTACGTCACGCTCGAGCCTTGCTCGCATCAGGGCAAAACACCGCCTTGCGCCGACGCCGTCATTCGTGCCGGTATTTCGCGCGTGGTCTCGGCGCTGGAAGATCCCAATCCGGAAGTGGCGGGGCAGGGGCATGAGCGGTTGCGCGCGCGCGGCATAGCGGTCGATGTCGGCATTGGCGCGGAGGAAGCGCAGCGGGCTCACGCGGGACACATCCGGCGACAAACCGAAAATCGCCCGCACGTGACGTTCAAGCTCGCGATGTCGGCTGACGGCAAGGCGGGCGCCGCCGGACGCCGTCCAGTGGCCATTACTGGCGAGCCGGCGCGTGAGCGCGTGTTTTTGCTGCGCGCCATGAGCGATGCCATCCTGATCGGGCTCGGCACCGCGTTGGCCGACAACCCGGCGCTCACCTGCCGGCTTCCGGGCATGCTTGAGCGCTCGCCGGTGCGCGTGGTGCTCGACGCCGGATTGCGGATTCCGCTTTCGCTCGGCGTGGTGGCGACCGCGCGGGAGACGCCGACCTGGATTTTCGGCGGTTCGCGGGCTTCGCCCATGGCGGAAGAAGTTCTGCGCGCGAAGGGCGTGGAGGTCTTTCGCGTGGGGGCGAAAGACGGGCGGCTCGATTTAGCGCAGGTGCTTAAAGTACTCGCCGAGCGCGGCATTACGCGGCTTTTGGTGGAAGGAGGGCCGACCGTCGCCGCCTCCTTTGTAACGGCGGATTTGGTCGATGAAGCGGTGTTGTTTCGTTCGGAGAAAACCATCGGCCCGGACGGGATCGATGCGTTGGAAGGCCTGCCCCTGCAAGCGCTGACCCAATCGAAGCGGCTGACCCTGCGAGACGCCGAAGCCATCGGCGCCGATAAGGTCGAGTTTTTCGAGCGGGTCTGATAACAAGCCGTCATGTTCACCGGGATCATCACCGATGTTGGCGACGTGCTCGCCGTGCGCCCGCGCGGCGAAGGCCTGCATCGGCTGAAAATCGCCTGTAACTATGACCGCGCCTCGATTGCCGATGGTGCCTCGATTGCCTGTTCGGGCGTCTGCCTCACCGTGGTTGGCACCGGCGAGGAGGACGGCCGCACCTGGTTCGCCGTCGACGCGGCGGCGGAAACCCTCAATGTCACCACCGTGGCGCGGTGGCGCCACGGCACCAAGGTCAACCTGGAACGGGCGCTCAAACATGGCGACGAACTCGGCGGCCATATCGTCAGCGGGCATGTGGATGGCATCGCCGAGGTGATCGCGCGCGAAGAGGGCACCGACTCGGCGCGCCTAGTGCTACGTGCACCCAAAGCGCTGGCGCGCTTCATCGCCACAAAGGGCTCTGTCGCGCTCGATGGCATTTCGCTGACCGTCAATGCGGTCGATGGCGATACTTTCTCCGTTCTCATCATTCCGCATACCTTGCATGTGACCACGCTCGGGGCCATCGGCGTGGGAGATGCGGTCAATCTTGAAGTCGACACCTTGGCGCGCTACGCCGCGCGACTCATGGAAGTGGGGTAACATGGCAGTGGCGCGACGCGGCAAGACGGCGAAACCGGCGGTAAAAGCCGATAAAGCCAACAAAGCCGAGAAACTCGGCAAGACGCGCGTCCTCATCGTTGAGGCGCGTTTCTACGACGACATTTCCGAAGCCCTGCTCAAGGGCGCGAGTGCGGTCTTGAACGAAGCCGGCGCCAGTTTCGATGTGCTGACGGGTCGAGGCGCGCTGGAAATCCCGACGACCATCGCTTTCGCGGTTGACGCCGCGCAGCGCAAAAAAAAGCCTTATGACGCCGCCGTTGCGCTCGGCTGCGTTATCCAAGGCGACACCTTTCATTTTGATATCGTTGCCATGCAATCGGCGCGCGCTCTGATTGACCTTTCGGTGGCGCAGCACTTTCCCATCGGCAACGGCATCCTCACGGTCGATAACGAAGCCCAGGCTTGGGCGCGTGCCACCTTCGGCGAAGGCAACAAGGGCGGCGAGGCGGCGCGGGCGGCGCTCGCTTTGGTGCAGCTCAAGCGCCGCGTCGCCAAGGCGTGAGCATAGGTTCGCCCCAGGACAAAAAGGCCAACCGCCGCGGCGCGGCGCGGCTCGCCGCCGTGCAGGCGCTCTATCAGATGGACCTCGCCGGCACCGGGCTCAACGAAATCCTGGCGCAGTTCGAAAGCCATTGGATCGGGCGCGAGGTGGAAGGCGCGCAATATCTGCCCGCCGAGGCGGCTTTCTTCCGCGACATCGTCGGCGGCGTTTTGCGCGAGCAGCTTCGGCTTGATCCGCTGATCGATGACGCGCTCTCCAAGGGCTGGCCGCTCAAGCGCATCGAGACGGTGTTGCGCGCGGTGATGCGCGCCGGTGCTTACGAGCTCGACCATCGCCGCGACGTGCCCGCGCGCGTGATCGTGTCGGAATATGTCGATGTCGCGCATGCCTTCGTTGAGGGCGACGAGACCGGCATGGTCAATGCCGTGCTCGACCAGTTGGCGCGGCAGATGCGCGCCGCGGAATTCGGCAGCGTAAGGGGCTGACCCATGGCGGGCGACCGGAAAACGCAATCCGGCGAGGACCGTCTGATTGCAAAATATTTTGGTCCGCTGGCGAAGCATCCGGGCGCGCTCGGACTGCAAGACGACGCTGCGGTGCTGACGCCGCCTGCGGGTTGCGACTTGGTGCTGACCAAGGATGCGCTCGTCGCCGGCGTGCATTTCTTCGCCGACGATCCGCCGGGCGCCATCGCGCGCAAGGCGTTGCGCGTCAACCTCTCCGATCTCGCCGCTAAGGGCGCGACTCCGGCCGGATTCCTGCTGGCGCTGGCATTGCCCGACAGCGTCACTGAGCCGTGGCTTCAAGCTTTCGCCGATGGCCTCGGCGCTGACGCCGACACTTATGCTTGCCCGCTGCTCGGCGGCGATACGGTGAAGACGCCGGGTCCGCTGATAATGTCGATCACGGCGCTCGGGAGCTTGCCGCATGGAAGCATGGTCCGCCGCAGCGGCGCGCGCGCCGGCGATCGCGTCTTCGTCACCGGCAGCATCGGCGATGCGGCGCTCGGCCTGGCGCTGCGGCGGGACGGCGACGCGGCAAGGCGTTGGAAGCTCGACGCCAAG
>JAXDOS010000086.1:0-8376 GCA_034668785.1 Alphaproteobacteria bacterium | reverse complement strand
CAGTCCTCGACAGTGCCGTAGGTTTCCGACTGGCCAACGCGCAGCGTGTGACCCCAGTGATGCACCGCGCCCCAATACCAGCCCTCCCAGCTATCGGGATTGTGGTGCACGCGCGTCATGCCCACCGCATTGGCGAAGCGAAATAGCGCCGAAAGGTAGTAACCGATGTTTCCCCAGGTGTGGTGCGACCCATGCGACACCGCGATCGCGCCCGGCCCATGCTCGCGCTTCTGCCGCTTGATCTCGTCCGTAACGAGCTTGATCGCCTCGTCCCAGGAGATCCGTACATAACCAGACTTGCCACGGTTCTGCGGATTGCGCTCGCCGTTGGGATCGAAATCGACGCGCTTCATCGGGTAGAGCAGCCGGTCCGGCGAATAGACGATGGACTTGGCATTGGCCCCATGCGGCGCCAGCGTCGTCTTGCGCGGCGGCGTCAGCTTCAGGCCGCGCGCTTCGATGGTCCAGGGCTGCGGATCGCTGTCGTCAAACTCGATCGGCGTCATCCGCACGATCTTGCCGTCCTTTACATGGACGAAGACCGGCCCGCCGTTGGTCATGTTGCAATAACGCGTGGTGCCGTCGGCCATCTTGGTGCCGAATTTCCAGCCGGCGGTCTGCGAGATCATCAGGGTTTGCGCGAACCAGTTGGTCAGGTCTTCCGGCCCTTCAACGCTGAGCGTGAAATCCTTCTGCGCATTGATCTGGTCGAGCCAGTTAATCGGCGGCATCAACAGGTCGGCGCCGGTCGCGGCATTCTTAAAGAACAACGTCACGTCGGGCTTGGCATGAAAGCCGCGGCCGGACGTGATGTTGCCGTTCTGAAAGGCGAACCAGCGCCCGGTCTCCTCGTCGCGCGCCTTGATCTGGGCAACGAGATTGCGCTGCTTCAGCCGCGCCCTGAAGGCGGGATGCCGGCGCGCGGTAAATTTAAGGACCTGCGCCAACCCGAACAGGACGGCCGAGAACCTCAAGACCGGGAACCGCATATTTCCCCCTGGCGGCACAGCCGCCATCACAATATCCGAGCACGAAGTCATGGACCGCAAACAGCGATCACTCTATATAAAAGCGCGGCCTGCGGATATCACTTCGCGCAATTGCAATTTATTCAGAATATGTGATTAAATCAAAGGCTTATGGGGAATCGTCCAATGGTAGGACAACGGACTCTGACTCCGTTAATCTAGGTTCGAATCCTAGTTCCCCAGCCACAACCGCGCGGTGATTGTCCTTACCGCCCTAAGAGCCGGGCCTTGCTTACCAGCGAACCATTAAGCGGCTGAAACGTTGTTCTAAATATAGTAATGCGGGCTCCGGTATTCTGCCCAGCGATTCCCGACTTCCATCCTGCAGGAGCCTCGACATGCCGAGCTTCCATTTTTGGATGCCTCCCCCGATTCTCCGCCCCTCCTATCGTAACCTGTACAAAGGACGTCACTTCCGCCGGGTGTTGTAATCTCCTAGCGCCCATCAATTTTTTCCAGCTGGAATAGGCATCGTGCAACTTGAGTCAATCGATATCCGCCAAGTAGCCATCCTTCTCGATATCGATGGAACGCTGCTCGACATCGCCCCTACCCCACAGGAGGTGCGGGTCTCCCCGACGCTGCGGAAAACGCTGGCGACGCTTCACGACCGTACCGGCGGCGCGATGGCGCTGGTGAGCGGCCGATCGTTGCACGACATTGACCGCATTTTTTCGCCGTTGCATCTCTCAGCCGTCGGCGGCCATGGCGCTGAAATCCGGCTTCTGCCTGACGGCCACACCGATCCGCAGCGGACCACGCCGCTGGACGAGAAACTCAGACGGCGCTTTGCCGACATCGCCCAACCGGGGAACGGCATCATCGTCGAGGACAAGGAATATTCGCTGGCGCTGCACTATCGCTTGGCGCCGGAGAAAAAGCGCGCCGTCGAGGACGCGGTAGCCGCGATCTGCGCCGATCTGCCGGCTGCCTTTGTCGAGGTGCTGCCCGGCAAGTCCGTCCTCGAAATCAAAAAGATCGGATTCAACAAAGGAACCGCCATCCGGTATTTGATGGCGCATCCGCCTTTCGCGGGCCGCCGCCCGATCTTTGTCGGCGACGACACCACCGACGACGCGGCCTTCGCCGTGGTGCCGGAATTCGGCGGTATCGGCATATCCGTCGGCCGCATGGTTCCCGGCGTCAACACACGTTTTGAGGCCCCGCGTGACGTGCGCCGGTGGCTTGAGCGCATAGCGGAAAACGGCAGAATGGCGACAACATGATCGATCACGGACTGGACCTGGCCGTCATCGGCAACGGACGGACGGCGGCGCTGGTCGATCCGAATGCGCGCCTGTTGTGGTGGTGCTTTCCCCGTTTCGACGGCGATCCGGTGTTTTGCCGGCTGCTCTCCGGCGACGAGGAAAAGGGGTTCTCCGATGTCGTCCTCGACGGCATTGCCGATTTCACCTCGGAATATCTTCGCAACACGCCGATTGTCTCGACTGTGCTGACCGATCAGTCCGGTGGCGCCGTTCGGGTCACGGATTATGCGCCGCGCTTCCGCCAATTCGGCCGCATCTACAGACCTCCCCAACTCCATCGCATCATCGAGCCGGTGTCCGGACTGCCGCGCATCACCATCCGCTTCCGGCCGACGCACAGCTACGGCACGCCGATCACGCGGCGCTCACTCGGCAGCAACCACATACGCTACGTGACCGACGACACCGCTATCCGCCTCACCACCGACGCGCCGCTTTCCTATATCGAGCGCGAAGCACCCTTTGTTTTGACCAAGCCGGTGCATCTGATATTCGGCCCGGACGAACAATTCCCCGGCGATCTGCAAACCACCGTGCGCGAGTTCTGCGATCGCACCCGCGATTACTGGATGGACTGGGTACGCCGCTTGTCGATTTCATACGATTGGCAGGAAGCCATCATTCGCGCCGCTATCACCCTGAAGCTCAGCAATTTCGAGGAAACCGGCGGCATCGTCGCCGCGCATACCACCTCGATTCCCGAGGCGCCGGGTTCGGGCCGCACCTGGGATTACCGCTATTGCTGGTTGCGCGACGCCTACTTCGTGGTGAAAGCGCTCAACCGCATCGGCGCCACGCAGACGATGGAGGATTTCATCTCTTTCATCCTCGGCGTTGCCTTCAATCCGAATGACGTATTACGGCCGGTTTACAGCATCGTTCCAACCGATCCGATGGATGAAAAGATCGCGGACCGGCTTCAGGGTTATCGCGGCGACGGGCCGGTGCGGATCGGCAACGCCGCCATGGAGCAAACTCAACATGATACCTATGGCAGCATCATCCTCGCGGCGATGCCGATGTTCTTCGACCGGAGGCTGCCGCGTCCCGGCGATGAGAGTTTGTTCAAGCTTCTGGAGACGCTTGGCACGAAGGCGCAACGCTTCGCGCTTGAGCCCGACGCCGGCATTTGGGAATACCGCGGCCGCCAGCGGGTGCATACCCATTCCGCGACCATGTGCTGGGCCGGCTGCAGCCGGCTGGCCGCCATCGCCTCCCGTCTTGGATTTACCGATCGCGCGCAGCACTGGAACGCGGTCGCGGACGGCATTCACGATGAAATCCTCAAGGGCGCGTGGAACGAAAAGCGCGGCGCCTTCACCGCGGCTTTTGGCGCCGACGAGTTGGACGCCAGCGTTCTGTTGCTTCCAGAGCTAGGGCTGATCGAGCCCACCGATCCGCGTTTCGTCAGCACCGTGGCGGCGATGGAACGCGAACTGGTGCGCGAGAAGCACGTGATGCGTTATGCCAGCGCCGACGACTTCGGCTTGCCGGTGACGGCTTTCCTCATTTGCCGCTTTTGGCTTGTCGATGCCTTGTGGTCGCTTGACCGGCGGGAAGAGGCGCGCGAGCTTTTCATTGATGCGCTCAAACACAGAAACCGCTACGGTCTTCTCTCCGAGGACGTCGATCCGCAAACCGGCGCGCTGTGGGGGAATTTTCCCCAAACCTACTCGATGGCCGGATTGATCTTGACCGCGATGCGCCTGTCCCGCAGCTGGGAGGACCGTTATTGGCGCGGCTCATAGTCGTATCCAACCGCGTCGCCCTCCCCACCCGGGATGGCCGCAACCAAGCCGGCGGTCTCGCCGTCGCGGTCCGTTCCGTACTCAAACGGCAATCCGGCATCTGGTTCGGCTGGAGCGGCGGCATCGCCGCAGCCGGAGAAAATGTCCAGACACGCACCGTCGAGCATGGCGGATTGTCTTATCTGGTGACCGATCTCACGGATGACGATTACCAGGAATATTACAACGGCTTCGCCAACCGGATGCTGTGGCCGATCCTGCACTATCGGCTGGATCTCGCCGAATTCTCGCGCCGGGATCTCAGCGGCTATATGCGGGTCAACGCGCATTTCGCCGCCGAGCTACACAAGGTGTTGCGGCCGGACGACGTTATCTGGGTGCACGACTATCATCTCATTCCCTTCGCCAAACTGCTGCGGGAACGCGGTCACCAAAACAAGATCGGATTTTTTCTCCACGTTCCGTTCCCCCCACCGGAAGTCCTGACCGCGCTTCCGAACCATGAACGGCTGATCCCCGATCTGAGTCATTACGACCTGGTCGGATTCCAGACCGAGAATGACGCGGCCAATTTCGCGCGCTATTTGGCGAAGGAATGCCGGATGCCGCGCCGCGATCGCTACACATTTCAGGTGGGCAATCGCACGATGCGGATCGGCGTGTTTCCGATTGGCATCGAGACCGCCGAATTCAACCGCCTGGCACGGCGCTCAGTCTGCTCGCCCTTCGTCATCGAAATGGTCACGAGCCTGGCTGGGCGCGACATGATCATCGGCGTCGATCGGCTTGATTATTCGAAGGGCTTGGCGCTGCGGATGGATGCTTTTGAATATTTCCTCGCCGCCAATCCCGAATGGCGCGGCAAGGTGACCTACCTGCAGATCACGCCTAAGAGTCGTTCGGAAATCCGCGAATATGAAGAGATGGAGCGGCTCATCAGCGAAACCGCCGGCCGCATCAACGGTACCTATGGCGAGGCGGCATGGACGCCGATCCGCTACGTCAACCGCGCCCATACCCGCACCGCGCTTGCCGGTCTGTATCGCTCGGCGCGCGCGGCGCTCGTCACTCCATTACGCGACGGCATGAATCTCGTGGCTAAGGAATATGTCGCCGCCCAGGATGAGGAAAATCCAGGCGTTCTCATTCTCTCGCGTTTCGCCGGCGCGGCGGTCGAGTTCGACTCCGCCCTGCTGGTCAATCCCTACGATCCGGAATCTGTCGGCGCCACCATCGCCCGGGCCTTGTCGATGCCGCTGCCAGAACGCAAAGCCCGCCACGACAAGATGTTTCAGGTGCTATGCGCCAACGACGTCAAATTCTGGGGCGAACGATTTCTGACAACGCTGACGCGCCCACATGCGCTGCCGACCGTGATCGGGCAGTCCGGCGTCTCCCTCGACGACTGAGGACTATATGGGCTCGGCGGCCACATGCTGGTTGGCGCGCTGCTTGGCCGGTTTGACGGCATTGTTCAAGTTTGACGCGCTGTTCACCAGCGCCACGTGGGAGAATGCTTGCGGGAAATTGCCGACGAGCCTGCCTGCGCGCGAATCGTATTCCTCGCTGAGCAGTCCGACGTCGTTGCACAAGCCGACAAGGCGGTCGAACAGCTCGCGCGCATCATCATGGCGGCCAAGAAGAATGTATGCGTCGACCATCCAAAAACTGCAGGCGAGAAAAGCGCCCTCCCCTGGCGGCAATCCGTCGACTTCCGGCCCGGTGTCGTAGCGCCGGACAAACCCGTCCACCATCAGCTTGCGCTCGATCGCCTCGACAGTCCCCCGCGCACGCGGGTCGTCGGGCGGCAAGAACCCTACAGCGGGCAAAAGCAGAAGGCTGGCATCAAGCTCTTTGCAGTCATAGGCCTGAACAAAGCTACCGAGGTCCTCGTCGAAGCCTCGATGGCAAACCTCATCATGAATCGTCGTCCGCAACTGCCGCCAATGTTCGACCGGACCTTCAAGATTGAACTTCTCCGCGCTTTTGATGGCGCGATCGAAGGCGACCCAAGCCATGATTTTGGAAAAAGTGAAATGACGCCGGGGGCCGCGCACTTCCCATATGCTTTCGTCCGGTTGCGTCCACACCTCCTCGAGATGCTTCAGCAGCGCAAGCTGGATGGCCCAACCCGAATCCGTGGCGGCGATGCCGCCGAGCCTGGCGTGATGCAACGCGTCCATGATCTCGCCATAGACATCGAGCTGTAGCTGATTATGCGCCTTGTTGCCGATGCGGACCGGCGCGGAATTCTCGTATCCCGGCAGCCAAGGCACCTCCCATTCCGTCAGGCGGCGCTCGCCGGCAATGCCGTACATGATTTGGATTTGATCGGGACTGCCAGCGACGGCGCGGAGCAACCATTCTCGCCACGCATGAGCCTCTTCATAGTAGCCGGCATTCATCAGGGCGAGCAGCGCCAGTGTTGCGTCCCGCAGCCAGCAAAAGCGGTAATCCCAGTTCCGTTCTCCGCCCAGGTGTTCGGGAAGCGAGGTTGTCGGAGCCGCGACAATGCCGCCGGTCGGCGCATAGGTCAGCGCTTTCAGCGTGATCAAGGAGCGCACAACCGTTTCCGGACATGACTTCGCGGTCTGGCACTTGCTCGACCAGTCGACCCAGAACTTTTCCGTGGCGGCCAGCGCAGCATTGGGTTCCAGCGGCTTCGGCGACGGCAAATGCGACGCGCCATAGGTCAGCGTGAAGGGCACTTCCTCGCCGGCGCGGACAGTAAATTCGCCGACCGTGGTGAGATTCTCGCCGCGCAAATTCACCGGACTGTGCAATACGACCATGTCAGGCCCGGCCACGGCGCGAATGCCGCCGTCTTCAAGCTTGGTCACCCAGGGAATGACTGCTCCGTAACCAAATCGCAAAATCACTTCCGTGTGCATTGCGATCTCGCCGCGCTCGCCGGCGACGATGCGTATGATGTTGGAGTTGCGGCCGCGTAGCGGCATGAAATCGATCAGCGTTGCCGCGCCCTCGGCCGTTTCAAACCGTGTCTCCAGGATCAGCGTGTCCTTGCGATAGCGCCGCGTCACGGAGAACGAAGCTCGCGGGCCAATAAGCCAGCGGCCGTGTTCAGGCGCGCCAAGCAAGGCGGCGAAGCAGGCATCGGAATCAAAGCGCGGCCAGCACAGCCAGTCGATCGATCCGGCGCGCGACACCAGGGCAGCGGTCTCGCAATCGCCGATAAGGGCATAGTCCTCGATGCGGCTGGACATATTCCTAAATTTATAAAGTGAAATCGATGACGACTTTAATATCCCCGCGCCGGCGCTCAAGCGCTTCGGACCACTGATTGAGCGGCACGCGCCGGGTAATCAGCCGCCCAAGCCATTCCTTATCAGCTTGCGCGAGCGCTTGCGCGGCCATTTCATAATGCTTGCGATTGGCGTTGACCGTTCCGAAAACAACTTCGTTGTGAAGCACCATGTTGCGGTTGAACAAGCCTATATCCACCTCCGCCATGCGGCCGGGCGGGGTGACCCCGGCAAGGCAGATGATGCCGCTAGGCGCGGTATGTCCTAACGCGCCGGTAATAACTTCCGTCGCGCCGGTGCATTCGATCAATATATCGGCGCCCAGCTTCTCGAGATCCGCCAGACCGTTGCCGTGGTAGGTCGCGCCCAAACCCCGCACCAGGGCAGGCTTCGGCTCGTTCTCATTACGGTCGAGTACATGAACTTCCAACCCGCGCTGCCGGCCCATCATGGCCGCAAGTAGCCCAATGGGCCCCGCGCCTGTCACCGCTAGGATATGCGGCTGCCAGGAATGCGACCGCTGACCGATCCGCTCGAGATGATCCCAGCCCTTGGCGACGATGCTCGTAGGCTCCATCAGCACGCCCAGAGTGTCGAGCGACGGCTCCACCTTGACCGCAAACTCCGGCTCGATGCGAAAGTATTCTGCGCAATAGCCGTTCCGCTCTTTGATGCCGCGCTCGGTGTAACGGTCGTTGCGGCACATGTCCCACTCTCCGGCGGCGCACGCCGAGCATGGAACCGGGTCCGGACGGCGCACGATGCCAACCACCAGATCTCCCGGAGCAAAGCCGCAATCCGCCGGCGCCGTTTCCACCCGCCCGAGCGACTCATGACCCAGGACCAGCCGCTCCTGACCTGGCGGCGCCGCGCCATAGTCGCCGGCGATGATTTCACGGTCGGTTCCGCACACGCCCAGCGCAAGGGTTCGCACCAGGATGCTGCCTTCGGACAACGGAGGTTCCGGAATGTCATCGAGCCGGGCGGAATTCTTCACGCCTGGCAAGATGGTGAGCGCGCGCATCACGTTTTCACTTTCGTTGGTGGAAAAGCCGTGGACGATCAATCA
>JAXDOS010000085.1:0-5790 GCA_034668785.1 Alphaproteobacteria bacterium | reverse complement strand
CAATAGGGCGGGATATAGACGAAATCGCCCTGGCTCCATTCGAACTTCTGCGGCTCTTCCTCCCATTCGAATTCCATCTTGTCGTGGCAATCGAACTTCACGTCCCAATGCAGGTCGTAGCCGCTGCCCTCGACGACGTAGAACACTTCTTCCGATAGGTGGCGGTGCTTGCCCGATGCCTTACCGGGCGCAAGGAACTGCATGTAGATGTCCAAGCAGCATTCCTTGGTGTCCATCTTCTCGTTGATGATCCACTTGATCAATCCGTCGGGCGAACGCTCCAACGGCATCTGGTTGGCTTTGACGACATTCAGCCGCCCGTCATATTCCTTGCGAAACTGCTCCGACGCCTTCAGGGCCTCGGTGTAAAAATCAACATTCGTGGTTTGCGCGTGGGCGCGTTCCCGCTCGCGGGGGTCAACAACACTGCTCATTATTCTTACTCCTTAAAGATCCGTGGGCGGCACATAGTTCATTTGCTTGGGCGTTCCGTCCGTCGGCGGATAATCGACCACGCGCTGAAACAGCATGTGCATGAATAGGAACAGGGGCTTGGCCTTCATGACGACGACAATCGACTCGTCATCCTGATCGTCATTGAAATGCTGGTGGACGCAGCCGTTCTCCACGATCAGGGCATCCCCGGCTTCCCAGTCGTGCCGCTTGGTATCATGGACGTCGTGGCCCTTGCCCTTGAGGACGAAGAACACCGCGCTGTTCATGTGGCCGTGCTTCTGGCCGTAGCCGCCGGGCGCGAAGCAGTCGATATGGCATTCGATCGATTGCGCGATCTTCACCGACTGCGGGTTGACGATCTTCTTGCCGTAATTGTGCGGGCCGCCCTTCCACTTCCAGTCCTTGGAGTGATAGACGCGCGGCTGGGTGAAGAGTTCGCGGACGAGTTCTCCGTAGGTGCCTTCGAGCGCGCGGACGAAAACGCGCTTCTTCGTCCAGCGCTCCCAGACCGGCTCCTCCCGCGGGGTGTTGGCCTCGATGTTATGGCCGGGGCCGGGCTCGGCCGCCTTCTTTCGGACGGCGGTATCCGTTTTGCTGTCAGCCAATGTATTTCTCCATTATTGTCCAGGTAAGCGCCTGGATAAGCCGAATTTCGTAGCCTTGTGGCACGTAACGTCTTTTCGCTCAAACCATGGCATGGAATCAAGCGCCGCGGGACGCTTGAGGTTCCTTAGGCGAAACAGGAATTATAGTTCTCACTGCTGGTTTCACGCCACCTTGGGCGGCAAATCCTTCAGCTCGTTCTGGTAGGCCTCGTCCATGCGTGGCTTGAGGCCATGCTTGCCCAACGCATCGGCATACATCTGCCGGACCTCCGCGCTTTCGTCGGCATAATCGATCTGGAAGCCGCCGACCCGCCGGCTGATCCATGACATCGGCACGCCCTGTGAATTGCGCGGCGACCAGTGCTTGAAGGCCAGATAACGCGCCGGTGTGGGCCCGGTGTTGAAATGCTGGTGGAACCACTTGTTCGGCGGCACGATCAAGGTGCCGATCTCCCATTCATAGCGGCGCGGTTTTTCCCCCTCGGGCCACATCAGCGAATAGCCCTCGCCATTGAGCAGGATGACGTGGGCGCCCGGCCCATGGGCGTGGCCTTTCTTGTAGGTGCCGACGCCGAACTGGGAAATGTGGCTCGCGAGCGAGCCGCGCGCCATGTTGAAACGGATATGGCCGCCGCCGGCACCGCGTTCCTTGGCGCTGATCAGCGGCAGATTGACCGCGTCGGCAACGAAATTCGTCGTCAGCAGAAAGCCCTTCTGCTCGCCCTTAGCCGCGAAATAGTCGGGCTCGCCGGAAAACCTGCTTTTGAAATCGTATTTGGTGTTGAAGACGAAATCGGCATCGCCGTAGAGATTGAGCACGGACGGGAAATTGGTGACCGCGACATAGCGCGCCGGTTCTTGTCCAGAACCATTGAAGTGCTGGTGCCAAGTATTGAGGGGGATGGCGAAGATCGCGCCCGCCTTCCATTCGAAGGTGATGCGCTGGCCGGCATCGTTCCACACCGTCGTGGAGCCGCGCCCGCCAAGAACCAGAATCATTTCTTCATAGAGTTGCCGCTGCGGCGCGAGCTTTCCGCCCGCCGGTATCTCGCAGACATAGCAGTCGTTCGAGGTACGCGACGCCTCATGATTGATGAAAATGCCGCGGCCGCCACGGCGCGGCCACGGCTTCAACTCGACGGTGCGGAGGTTGCGAACGTAATGCGCGCTGATGATGTCCAAGCCCTGGTCGCCCACCCAGCGTCCATACGGCGTATCTTTTTCAGTCTCGAATTTCTTCGCCAGCTCTTCTGAAACGGCTGCGTCTTTGGCCATCGGTACTCTGTCTTATTGCTGCTGCAGCGCTTGCTTCGCCCGCGCCACGACATTGGACGACAGGGCATAGGCCTTGGCGACCATCGCCTGCACCTCTTCGCCGGACAACGCCTCGATGTCGAGCTTGGCCTTCTGCGCGTCGGCGAGCAAATCCTTGTCCTGCAGCACGGCCATGAATGCTTTGCGCAACGCGGCCACCCGCTCCGGCGGAACCCCGGGCGGCAGCAGATAAGGCCGGCCGAATAGGCCTTGGCTATAAACCAGTTCCATGACCTGCCGGTCCTCATCTGTCTTGGCGAAGCTGAGTGCCAGGGGCACGCCCATCTTGTTCATGTCCGGCTGGCCACGCGTGGTTTCCTGCGCGAGAATTCTAATCGTTCCGTTGGTCAGCCAATCAGGGTGCGTGGCGGCGAGGCTGGTCCAACCCAGACCGCAGATGCCGTGAACCTCGCCGCGCTCGATCGCGAGCGTGATCTCCCGTGTGCCGGCATAGCCGCTCACCAGACGCAGCTTGGTGCCGAGCACATTGTTCAGCATCATCGGAAGGTCGCGCGTGGTCGCGCCCTGCCCGCTGGCACCAAGCGTTATTTCCTTGGTGAAGGTTTCCTGGAAACTTTTGGCCGGGGCGTCGGAGCGCGCCAGGCATAAATAGACGTCGCTATTAGCGCTGCCGAGATAGATCGACTTGCTCGGATCGTGCTGCACCGGCGCCTCGCCTAGGAGCGGTTGCAAAATCGCGCCGGGTTGAGGGGCGCCGATGACGGTGCCGTCCTTCGCCGCCAGCCCGTAAACGTAGGAAGCAGCCTTGTTGCTGCCCGCGCCCGGCATGTTCTGCGGCACGATGTTTGGCTTGCCAGGAATGTAGTTGCCAAGATAGCGCGCGATCAGACGTGCATAGCTGTCGTAGCCCCCGCCGACGTCGGAGCCGATGACGATATTGATCTGCTTGCCCTTGTAGAACTGCTCGACGGCGTCCTGGCCGAATGCGGGGGTAGCGGCTGCCAACGCAATTGCTCCAGCAACAATCGCGCGCGTGAAACTGTACTTCACCGCCATGCGTTTCCTCCCTATTGGCAGGCTTGTTTGTTTTTGCCTTCGCCCTGCGTCCTGCCTCCTGCCTCAGGCGGCGAGGTTGCCGAATTTTATCAAATTCTCTTTCTGCTTTTCGTTGCGCGGCGACAGCTTGAACAGCCGGGCGGCGTTGCCGCCGAGGATATTGTGCTTCGCCTTCTCCGACAGGAACGGCAGGTCGTAGATCGTGCTGGGCAGATCGAAATCCCAGTGCGGATAGTCCGAGGAGTAGAGCAATTGCGTTTCCGCATTGATCATGCGGAAGGTGCATTCCAGCGCGCCCATGTCCTGCACCTCCATCGGCTGGGAGGAATAATACATGTCGCGCATGTAATCGCTCGGCTTCTTCTTCAGCGTCGGGCATTCCGATGACCGCAGCATGTATTCGTGATCGAGGCGCTGCATCAGGAATGGTATCCACGCCAATCCCGACTCCACCCACATCACCGGCAGCTTGGGGAAGCGTTCGCCGAGGCCATTGATGACCCAGTTGGTCAGATGCAGGATGTTGTAAAAGGTGAATCCCAACGCATGCACCGAGAGAAAGCGGTTGCAGCTTTTGAAAACCGGCTCACCCCAGTTGGGACCGGAATGGAAAGCCAGCGCCAAGCCGCGCTCCTCGATGGCGCGGTAGACTTTCATATAGGCATTGTCGTGCACCGGAAGCGTGCGCACCGTGGTCACCATGAAGCCGGTGACGCCGTGGCGGTGCCCGAAGGTCTCGACATGACGCAGCGACGCATCCGGATCGGAAAACGGCAGCGACAGCATGGAATACATGCGGTCATCGCATTCGGTCAGCACCTTTTCGGTGAGCCAGCGATTGTAGGCCCAGCATAGCTCGACCTCCATTTCCTTTTGCGGATGCAAACCGACGTTGAGCATGCCGGTGGGAAACAGGCACGAATAGTCCACGCTCATGGCATCCATCCAGCGGCGGCCAAGCTCGATATCACGCTGTTTGCCTGGTTCCACCTTTTCCGAAGAGCGCATCGGGTAACGCGTCACCCGGCCGCCCATGTCCTGATAGCCCATCTGGCCGGGCACGATGCTGTGGCGGGCCTTGGCGCGACCGGAAATTGTCAGCTGCCGGAGGACATCGTTCTCCATGTAAGGGAGGATTTCCCCGAAGTTCTCATTCTCATAATGATGGGCATCGACGTCGACGATGAGGATGTCATCGAACTTGCGCTGATGTGCCTGCTTGCGGGCATGAGCCAGAAGCTGCGAGGTGTTCAGTTCTTCGACAGACACGCGGCGGCCACGATCGGCAATCAGGTCCATATGCGTATCTCCCTCGCTTTAATTGTGGCGGAACTCGCCGTTAGCGGCCCGTAAAGCTTTGCCACATGCCAAGATCAAAGACTTGCAGGTCGGCGGACCGCAGCAGTTCGCTCGCCGTGATCATGACATCTGTCGGGCTGACGCCGCTTCCTGACTGCAACAGCGGCCCCGGATCGCCGTCTTGCGCCTGCCGCGAATAGATTTTGCAGATCGCCGCCATCAGATTCTGAATTGCTTCACGTGAAACGTCATCGAGTCGGTCATCAGCGAGTCGCTGCTCCAACTCGGCGGCGAGCGTCAGCGCCTGGGCCGAAAGCGAGGCACCCTCCAGCGGGCCCGTCTTCGGCCGCGTGGCGGCTTTAGGCGACGACATAAATGTCATCCCCTTTTTGAATCACGGGATATTCCCGGAGCTTGAGCTTGCGGTTGCTGACGCATTCGCCGGTCTTCATGTCGTATTCGTAGCCATGCCACGGACAGACGAAGTGCATCTCGGTGTCGGAGAAGTAGAGCCCGGCGGAGGTCTGGTCCGGCCTAATGCGTTCCTCGACCTTGGCAATGGTCAGCCCCTCGCAGGCGGGGCCGCCCTGATGCAGACAGTAGTTGCTGTAGGCGTAAAACCGGCCGTCGTGCCTGAAGAGACCGATTTCGCGATCACCGAGATACACAATCCGGCGGTCGCCCTCGTTGAATTCCGAAGCCTTACCGACAAGTTGCTCGGCCATCCTCTCGATACTCCGCTGCCCAATTGGCATCTGATCGTGGCCAAGCCGGGCGAAAATTGGGGACAGCAGCGACTTTGCCCCCTTGGACACCTGAAAGCAACAAGCGCGACCGGGCAACCGAGACGCGAAAACCGCATGACCATTAATGTTGCCGACTCGAGCCGTTTTGGCTTATGGCAGGATCGATCTCGGCGCACTTCTTCACGACTCGATCGAAACACCACGAGGATGGCGAATGGCTTCACGTGTGCTCGTCAATTTTGCGGCAGCAGCAACCCTGCTGGCAACCACAACGGCGTCATTTGCCATCGGCGAAACAGAAGAGATGACGACCGGCGGCCGTCCGTTCAGCGGTCTTTTCGGCAGCCTTTTCG
>JAXDOS010000084.1:0-11221 GCA_034668785.1 Alphaproteobacteria bacterium | reverse complement strand
GTCATCATCGCCGGTTCGGTTTCCGACGACGACGCCAAGAAGACCTACCCGCAAGGCTGGAAGTCGCCGAAGCCCTATATCCGCATTGTGCCGCAGCCGAAGGGGTAATTGCCTTTCGGCCGTACAGCGTGAATTAATTAAACCCCGGGGTTCGCCCGGGGTTTTTTATTTAGAGGCGATCACGTGGGAGTTCATGCGTGACAACGAGCCAGCCCGATCTCGAATTCACCCATCGCTTTATTCCCGCGACGGATAAAGCCCGCCCTCCGCTCCTGCTGCTGCACGGGACCGGCGGCGACGAGAACGATCTGCTGCCACTTGGCGCGCGGCTGTCGCCTGGCGCGGCGTTGTTGTCGCCGCGCGGGAAGGTGTTGGAAAACGGCATGCCGCGCTTTTTCCGCCGCCTGGCCGAAGGTGTTTTCGACATCGACGATCTGAAGGCGCGCACGGTAGAGCTTGCGGATTTTATAGCCAAGGCACGCGAGGCTTATGGTTTGGAGAAGCCAATCGCCGTCGGATTTTCCAACGGTGCCAACATCGCCGCGTCGCTGTTGTTGACGCGCCCCGACGTGCTGGCCGCTGCCGTGCTGATGCGCGCTATGACGCCATTCGAGCCGCAGATCCCACCTGATCTCGCCGGCATGCCGGTGCTGATGCTGTCCGGCGCCAGCGATCCGATTGTACCGCCTGAAAACCGCGACCATTTGGCGGCGCTACTCAAAACCGCCGGCGCCAGCGTGACGCACAAAGTAGTGCCGGCGGGACACGGCCTTTCGCCCGAAGATCTAACCGCGGCTTCGCGCTGGTTCGCAGCGCGCCGCTAGCATGCCTCACGGCCTGGCGAATTCCAGGATATGCAGGCCCCGGTTGCGGTCGAGCAGATAGATCGTGCCATCATCGCCGAGCGTGACGTCGTTCGACTGCGGGCTGCGCTGCCCACCAAGCGGCTCGGGAATGAAAAAGCCGACTTCCTCCGGCAGCATCGGATTCTTGGCGTCGACGATGCGCAGACCGCCTGAAAACCACGTTGCATAGATTAAGGTGCTGTCGAGCTTCTCCCGGTATTGATGCGCGCCAAAACGGCCCTCTGTAGCGAAGGGGGAATCCAGCTCGCTCACGTTGAAGATCGACAGCGGCTTAATGTCGGACAGATCGGTTACGTCGAATAGCCACAGGAAGGCATGGAGCCGCCCGTGGATATGGGTGTGTTCCTCGTCGATCGCGGCGGCGATGCGACGGCCGCCAATGAGATTCTCAAACGGCATCACGGTATGCGTCGGTTCGGGAATGGCCGGATGATAATTGTAAGCGCCCACCGTGCGGGGATTGCGGATATCGCTGGCGTCGATGACGCGGAAACCGGCATCCCAGACCGACGCCCACAATTCGCTTCCGCAGCGCATGGCGTGATGCAGGCGCTGGCTGGTGCCGCGCCAGGTCGGCTTTTCGCCGCCCGCGACATGCTGGCCGGGAATCCACCAGCGCGAAATCTCCTCCGGCCGCGCCGGGTCTCGCATGTCATAGATAACGAGGATGTTGCCGACGAAGCCATCCATCTCGGTCGAGATGTAGGCGTAGCGCTCATCCGCATGGAAACGGTGAACCCCGATGCCGTAGGTCTTGTGATGGGTGATCAGCCGCGGCTTCGATTTATTGGACACGTCATAGACGCGAAAACCGCCGTCGGAATATCCCTCCCGCAGCACGCGGCGCAGAACCGGAATATCCTCGGCGGTGACGCCGATCTGCTCGGCAATCTCTTTATCCGCGGGCGGGCGGCCGAGCGTTTTCGCAAGCGCCGCTTCCGCGTCGGTAATGAGCGCGCTCTTGCGACGGAAATGCCGATCGTTCTGTTCGACATTGACATACATCAGATCGCCGACGACGCGGACCTTGTGCGTATGGGAAGCGTCTCCGTCGAGTTTGATCGCGGCGACAAGGCGCGGATTCTTTCGGTCCGACACGTCGATAATCGAAGTGCCGTGCGGCGGTTTCATATGTCCGATAAAGGCATAGTCGCCTTGAACTACAATCTGGCCGCCACCGGCGATGTCGAGCATGCCAAGTTGGGTGACGCGGTGGCTTAATGCATTGCGCGGCCTGAGCATGGCTCTCTGGCTTATTGGAAAATCTCGTTGAACTTCTTCTTGATCGCAGGAGCATTCTTCTGAATGTAATCGTAATCCACTGGCAGCAGCTTGATGTCCGCAAGCGGCGGGCTTCCAGCCGGAGCCGGAATATCAAGCCGCGACGAATAGCCCCCGACTTCGGGAAATATTTTTTGCGCGTCGGCGCTGATGAGAAATTCCGCGAAGACTTTCGCGGCATTCGGATGCGGCGCGTTGGCGACGACCGCGCTCGGCGACGGAATAAGAAACGTACCGTCCGGCGGGTAGACGGTGGTGAAGGGCCGCCCTTCGAGTTTCGCATCGGCGGCGTAGGAATCGCTCGCGCCCGCCGCAATCAATCGCTCTCCCCGCTTCACCATGTCGACGGTCTGCTGGCCCCCTTGCATAATGATGATGTCATTCTTGCGCAGGCCCTCGTAATAATCCCACCCGAGATTTTTTGCCGTCATCCCGACCACCGCAAGCTGCAGCGACGTGAAGGAGGGATCGGCCATCACTAGCTTGCCCTTATATTTTGGATCGAGGAGATCCTTCATCATTTTGGGCGCATCAGCCTCGGCAATCTTGTCGTTGCGATAATAGATGGTGATCATGTTCAGGCGCTGGCCGACAAACATGCCGTTCGGATCCTTGGCGCTTTCCGGAAGTTTGTCGAAATTCTCCGGCTTGAACGCGACGAAAACTCCCTTGGCGGCAAGCGCGGTGGATTCCGCCGGGTCCGATGTGGTGAGCACGTCGGCGAATATTTTCTTGGCGTCGAATTCCAGCTGGAAGCGCTGCATGACGGCGGAGCCGCCGGAGCGGAACAGCTCGACGGCAACGCCGGTCTTCGACCGAAACATATTGACTAGCTTTTGCGCGGCCTCGATCGGTGTCGATGTGTACCAGACGACCTTCCCTTCGGCCTTCGCCGCCGCCAGATCGGCAGCAGCCTTTGCTGGCGACGCGCTGGATAGAGCCAACACAAGACCTAAAAGAATTCTCTCAACGCCGCCGATCATGCCGTCCCTCCACTTGAGAGGGAGCTTATATCAAGCATCCGCATGGGAGATGACGAATATTGTCGCCGGCCCGTTCGTTTGGCGTTGGCCGATTAGCCGCGCAGCTTCGCCGCGATCTGCGCGACGTGCTTGCCCTGGAAGCGCGCGCCCGCAAGCTCGATCTCTGATGGCATGCGGCTGCCGTCGCCCCCGGTGATGGTGGAAGCGCCATAAGGCGATCCGCCCTTGATCTCCTCCAGACCCATCTGCCCTTGGAACGCATAAGGAAGTCCGACGACCACCATGCCCTGATGCAGCAACGTCGGGATGAGCGTCAGGATCGTGGACTCCTGTCCACCGTGTTGCGTGGCCGAGGACGTGAAGGCCGAACCAACTTTCCCCACCAAGGCGCCGGACATCCAAAGCGGTCCGGTCTGGTCGAGGAAGTTGCGCATCTGCGACGTGACCACGCCGAAGCGCGTGCCGGAGCCGAAAATGATGCCGTCATATTCCGCCAGCTCTTCCGGTTTGGCGACCGGCGCGGCTTGATCCATTTTGTAGCCGGATTTTTTCGCCACCTCGTCCGGCACGAGTTCCGGTACACGCTTGATGACGGCTTCGGCGCCCGCTTCGCGCACGCCTTCCGCAACAGCCTGCGCCATTTTTTCGATGTGTCCGTAAGATGAATAATAAAGCACGAGAACTTTGGTCATGGTTGGTCTCCGATTGGGTGAGCTTGCGGGCGCTTGTTAACTGGTGGTTGCGACGCGCCGTGGAAGAGGGTTGTGAATAGGTTTGAATAAGTTACGATAAGTAACTAGATGACTGTTTCGCATGTTGGTGTAAAGTACGCATCCGGATGTATGCAGGTAACACCGAGGGAACCATGGCCACCGCCCGTCAAGCGCCAAAGCCAAACGGCGTCTTCGCCTCCCCGGAATTTCCGCCGGCGCTCGCCGGATACGAACAATGCCCGGTGCGCGGCGTGCTCGACCGGTTCGGCGACGCCTGGAGCTTTCTCGTGGTGCTGCATCTCGGAGGCGGCCCGCAGCGCTTCAACGCCTTGAAGCGGCGCATCGACGGCATATCGCAGCGCATGTTGACCCTGACTTTACGCAAGCTGGAGCGCGACGGCTTGGTCAGCCGCCTTGTGCGCCCGACCACACCGCCGCAGGTCGAATATGAACTGACCAAGCTTGGGCGCTCACTCAGCACTCCTATCAATGCTCTGACGGAATGGGCGGGCAGCAACCAGGCTGCCATCGAAGCCGCGCGGGCGGCCTACGACAAAGCACAATCTGTCATATGACAGTTTTCCTAGCAAAGCTTAAGTTCCAAGGCGTAAGTCTCGGAACAAGAATTTCTTTTGGGGGTTGTCAGAGGACAGTGATGGAGGTGAAGATGACCTACCAAGACCCTAATTCGCGCCGGGACCGCGATCTCGATCCAAGTCTCGACCCGACATTGAACCGCGACCTGCGAACAGACAGGGCATCCACAGGAATGTGGGGCTGGATCGCCGGCATCGCGTTCCTTGTGCTGATGCTGGTATTCCTCTTCGGCTCCGGCACCGAGAATACGAGGACCTCGGACAACATCAACCGCAGCCCTGCTGCGCCGATGATTACCGCGCCGGCGGACAACGCGGCCGCGCCTACAACGGCGCCGACGCGAACTCCGGCAGAGACGACCGGTCAAGGTCAGCAATAATCTTGCAGCACAGTTCTCGCGCAAGTTCCGAACTCATCCCGGTGCGAACACACACCGGGATGAGTTTTTATTATGCGTATGCCGGGAGCAGCGGCATCAATGTCGCAGCTCGTTAACACGCCAGTTCACCAGAAACACGCCGGCGACACAGATCGCCATTCCTAACAGCGAAAGCGGCCCTAGCCGCTCGTCGAACAAAGCCCATGCCATCAGCGCGGTCACCGGCGGCGTCAGATAGAAAAGGCTAACGACCCGCGTCGCGGCCGAGCGCCGGATCATGAAATAAAGCAGCCATATGGCGCCGAGCGACAATACGAATACGAGCCAGCCAAGCGCCAGCATGAAGGCAGGTGTCCACTGCACGATTCGTGTTTCAAATAAAAACGCGGCCAACACAAACAGCACGCCGGAAGCACCATATTGAACCAGCAATCCGCAACGCCAGTCCACATCGCCGGCGAAGCGCTTCTGGTAAAGGGTGCCGATGGTGATGCCAATCAGCGCGACGAAAATAGCAATCCAGCTAAAAACAGACGTGTCCGCACCAGCGGCCTTGCCCTGAACCACGAGAAAAACGCCGGCCAGACCGAGCAGCAATCCGGCCCATTGATGCGGCGCGACTCTTTCCCCCAGCCAGCGATTGGCGAGTGTGGAAGTGAGCACCGGCTGCAAGGACACCACCAGCGCGGCGAGGCCCGATGGCAAGCCATGATAAATCGCAACAAAGACACCCCCGAGATAAAGCCCCTGCATCAACAGGCCCGCCGCCACGTTATGCAGAATACCGGCGCGTTGCGGCCACTTCGGATGCGTGATCAATACAAGCAGCGCCAGCACGCCCGCCACGGCGATCATGCGCAACGACAAGAAAGTCATCGGCTCCGCATACGGCAATCCGAATTTTGTGCCGATAAAACCGGATGACCAAAGCACAACAAACACAGCCGGAGCCGCGAATACGGCAAGATCTTCGAGCGAGCGCGGTTTCATGGCACGACTAATTCAGGAGCTGATGGATGGAACGACGGAAGTGTGAAGCGATCAGCCAGTGGCCACGGCCGTCAATGAAACGCCGGCGAACGCAATAGCGTCCAGGCGCCGTCGCCGATGAGGAATTGCACAAACAGCGCCGCCGCCCAAAAGGCGGGAAATTCCCAGCCGCCGTCCTTGTTGCTGAACAGCCAGCCCTTCTTCCCGTGCACCATGACGATGGTGCCGAGGATGAGGGGCATGAGCAGAAGCGCGACATAACGCGGATAGATGCCGAGAATGAGCCCGGCGGCTCCGGTCAATTCAGCCGCGATGGTAAGATGGGCGAACCAACCCGGAAGCCCGAGCGATTGGAAAAACGCCACCGTGCCGGGAATGGTGAACACGCGCCATTTCAGCATGGCATGCGACAGGAACATGATGCCGAGACAAATGCGCAGGACCAGCGCTGCGTAAGGAGCGGTCATCAGATCGATCATGTCGCCCTCCGGGAGTGCCTAAAGCGCCAACACCTTACTCGCACTGCCGCGGACTGTCGCGGGCTCGGCGTCCTTCCTCCCCTAAAGTAGCGTGGATTTGCGCTGCCTTTCGTCCTAGCAATGTCTGTTGGAAAACACTCATTCAGCCACGAGAACTCTATGAAGATTTGCATTTATGGAGCTGGCGCCATCGGCGGCTATATCGGCGTGCTGCTGAAACTGGCAGGCGCCGACGTATCGCTGGTCGCCCGTGGTCCACATCTGCAAGCCATCCGCAAGGATGGTCTTAAACTTCTGATCGACGGCGGGGAGAAGACGGCCAAAATGCCGGCGACCGACAACCCGGCGGAACTCGGCCCGCAGGACTACGTGCTTATTGGTCTCAAGGCACATCAGGCCTGGGAAGTGGCGGAACAGATGGCGCCGCTACTTGGCCCCAACACCGCCGTGGTTACCGCGCAGAACGGATTGCCGTGGTGGTATTTCTACGGCTTCGAGGGCCAATATGCGAACCGGCGCATCGAGAGCGTCGATCCGGGCGACCGGCAGTGGCGCGCGATCGGCCCAGAGCGGGTGATCGGCTGCACCGTCTATCCCGCCGCCGAAATCGCCGCGCCGGGCGTCATCAAGCATATCTCGGGCAACAAATTCGGCCTGGGCGAGCCGAAGCGGGAAATCACCGAGCGTGTCCAACGGCTCTCGGAGATGTTCGAGAAGGCGGGACTGAAGGCCCCCGTCCTGCCGGAAATCCGCAACGACATCTGGCTCAAGCTTTGGGGCAATCTATGCTTCAATCCCATCTCGGCGCTGACGCGGGCAACGCTCGATGTGGTGGCGACCGATCCCGGCACCCGATCGCTCTCCCGGAACATGATGCTGGAGGCGGAGCGCATTGGGCGGCGGATCGGCGTGCATTTCCGCGTCGACGTGGAGCGGCGCATCGACGGCGCAGCGCGCGTGGGCGCGCATCGCACCTCCATGCTGCAGGATTTGGAGCGCGGCCGGGCGCTGGAAATCGACGCGCTGTTGACCGCTGTCCAGGAGCTGGGCCGATTGGTGGAGCTGGATACCCCCTATATTGATGCCGTGCTGGCACTCACCCAACAGATGGCGCGCGTGGCGGGACTTTATCCAACCTTTCCCGATTCCGTCATCGAGGAAGCGCAAGCGCCGATCGATTAATCGAGTAACGTCAGCGCCGTCCCGCTGCCTGCATCTTCGCGAGGCGTGTCTCGGCGTAATGCGCGCCATCGGCGTCGTTGCATCAGGGCAAGGTGAAGACCAGCACTTCGTCGGTGACGTCGCGGCCTCCTCTACCTTGCGCGCCGGAGATGAAATAAGCGCCGCGGCCCACCGTTGAGGCACCGAATCCATGGCGCCCAGCGGGCAGCGGCGCAAACGTCACCCAACGATTGTTCTTCACGTCAAAACCCTCGTTCTCACGGTAGGTGCGTGTGTCGTCCTCGCCGCCGAGGACGAGAATGAAATCGCGGTAGAGCGTTCCCGAGCCGCCGCCGCGCGCGGTGGGAAGCGGCGGGGCTGAAGTCCATGTATTTGTTTTCGGATCGTAGACCTCGTGGAGATTCGTCATATCCTCGTTGGCGCCGAAGCGTCCGCCGATAGCGTGAATTTTTCCCTCGACCGTGACCGCCACCATGTGATCGCGCGCTTTGGGAAGCGGTGCGCCGGTGCTCCACGTGTTGATGGCCGGGTCGTAGATTTCGTGGGCCGCGACAACATCTGTTTCGTTCTCGCGTCCGCCGAGCGCGTGAATCTTGCCGTCGACGGCAGCGGCACTGACCGACCCGCGGGGACGTGAAAGCGGCGCCAGCGTGCGCCACGTGTCGGCCGCTGGATCGTATTCGAACACGCTGGCGTTCGCGCCTTTGTGGCCGTCGCCGGTGAAGCCACCAACGGTATAAATCTTGCCGTTGAGAACGGCGGCAGCCATATGGTTCAAGCCCCGCGGTATCGGCATACGCGAGCGCCAGCGATCGGTCGCGGGATCGTATTCTTCGTTGGCCGCCACATCGTATTGGAGGCGCGGAAAATTGCCGCCGAGCACATAAATCTTGTCATTGACCATAGCCGCCACGACTTCGTTACGCGCGGCCGGAATCGGCGACTTCGTCGCCCAGCTTCCTTGCGCGGACTGCGAATGGGCGGCTTTGCCGAGCAGCAAGCCGCCCGCCATCAAGCCCGCTGCCGCGACACTGAGCAACACTCGCTGTGAAGCGATCGATGGGGACATGAAAGATTTCATCGGCTCCCTCATCCCAAAGCCGGAGGTCAACTCAACGACGCTGCATCGTTGCGCGGCGAATGCACCAATGCAAGCACCGTGGCCGCTGCTTGCATGTCCGCGAAACGGTAGGCGCGGCGTCGGAGCACGTGCTCGTCACGTCCCCAAAACTCCATGTTCCAGTCTTCGTCTACATGAGCGGCGGCCCAAGCCTCGTCTACGGAGAGGCGACCGGCGGCCAGCGCAAGGGCCAGCAGCGCCGAGCCGGTGAGCGTGGTGATGGACGCGAGCGCGCCGAGGCGCCATGGATCGTTTTGCGGGATGGCCTCACGCGCGGCGGCAACCGCCTCGTCCGGCTGTTGGACAAAGATAACGCCCTGCGCCAGCACAAAGCGCGCGCCCATTGCCTCCCGTGCCCAATCGACGATGGGATCCCACAGGCGCGTCTGCCGTTCGACCAACCCTTGCGGGCCTTCGGCGCGGTAGAAGACAAGATCGGAAGCAAGATATTGAGCGATCTCCTCGGCGACCGCCTTCGGCGTTTGCGTAATGCCATCGATGATGGAATTGGCCAGCCGCGTCAGCGGCATTTTTGCCGGGTCAACGACATCCTTTTGCGCCTGCCATTCGGCGGCAATGGCTTCCGCCAGCGCTCGCGTGGGAGCCGCCAGCGAGCGCCGCGCCGGGGTCCGTACCGGCTTTTCGTCCAGCAGCACGGCGAACCTGTCTGCTACTTCCGCTACCTCAGCCTTGTCGTAGAAACGCCGCCGCAATTGCGGCCGCATATTACGCCGCGCCGCCTCGGTCGGGTCGGCTGGTTGCTGTGCGAAAATTTCCTCGAAAACGTCGCGCATAACTTACACAAACTCCCACGGCGGCCGGTCAGCGTAGCGCCCATTGTGCGCCGCAACAAATGACAAGATCGTAACAATCATATGGCTTGCATGCCACTGTCGCGCCGTTTTGAGGGCCGAACTTCGTCCTCGACCGTGCTTTCAACAGAGGCCCGCGCCAGGTTCGCGGCGGGTGGCTTTCGTAACGATGCTCTACTAAAGTCGCACCGAATCCGGCACATAAACAAGCCGATCCGATGGAAACGCCAGCCTTGTTCGACACGCAGTTTCCCAATTTTGTTTGCTTATGGGGCGTGTACGAGGAGTGAATGAAAAACACTGATATTGCGGCGCCGGACTACTTCCACAAAGTGGTCGATTGCCAATGGGCCTGTCCGGCGCATACGCCCGTTCCCGAATATATCCGTTTGATCGCGGCGGGCCGCTACGGCGACGCCTATATGGTCAACTGGAAGTCCAACGTGTTTCCGGGAATTCTCGGGCGCACCTGCGACCGGCCGTGCGAGCCGGCCTGCCGTCGCGTGCGGGTAGAAAAGGAGCCGGTGGCGATCTGCCGCCTGAAAAGAGTTGCGGCCGATTACAAGGAAGACATCCGCGACCGCCTTCCAAAACCTTCCATCAATAAGAACGGCAAACGCATCGCCCTCGTGGGCGGCGGTCCCGCTTCGCTGACCGTGGCGCGCGATCTCGCGCCGCTCGGCTATCACTGCGTGGTCTTCGATAGCGATCCGAAGGCGGGCGGCATGATGCGTACGCAGATCCCGAAATTCAGGCTGCCGGATTCCGTCATCGATGAGGAATGCGATTACGTGCTCAACCTCGGCATCGAATTCCGCGGCGGCACGCGCATCGACAGCCTCAAGGCGCTGCTGGCGCAGGACTTCGGCGCGATCTTTGTCGGCTCCGGCGCGCCGCGCGGACGCAACCTGGAAATTCCCGGCCGCGAAGAAGCGGCGAAGAATATTCATATCGGCATCGACTGGCTCTCCAGCGTCTCCTTCGGCCACATCACCAAGATCGGCAAGCGCGTCATCGTGCTCGGCGGCGGCAACACAGCGATGGATTGTTGCCGCTCCTCCCGCCGCCTCGGCGGCGAAGACGTCAAGGTGATCGTGCGCTCCGGCTTCGAGGAGATGAAGGCTTCGCCTTGGGAAAAAGAAGACGCGATGCACGAGGGCATCCCCATCCTCAATTTCATGGTGCCGAAGGAATTCACCCACGACAACGGCAAGCTCACCGGCGTCATCTTCGAGAAGGTGAAAGCCGTGCGCGACGCCAACGGCCGGCGCGACTTGGTGCCGACCGGCGAGCCGGACGAGCATATTCCCTGCGACGATGTGCTGGTCGCCGTCGGTCAGGAAAACTCCTTCCCCTGGATCGAGCGCGACGTCGGCATCGAGTTCGACAAGTGGGGCATGCCCAAGGTCGATCCGAAGACTTTCGCCTCGACCAATCCGAAGATTTTCTTCGGCGGCGACAGCGCCTTCGGCCCGAAGAACATCATTTGGGCGGTGGCGCATGGCCACGAAGCCGCGGTCTCCATCGACAAGATGCTCAACGGCGAGGACATCACCCACCGGCCGCTGCCGGCGGTCGAGGTGATGAGCCAGAAGATGGGCATCCACGAGTGGAGCTACGACAACGAGATCGCGCTCGACAAGCGCTACAAGGTGCCGCACCGTGCCAAGGAAATCGCGCTGAAGGACATCCGTGCCGAGGTCGAACTTGGCTTCGACCCGCAGCTTGCGTTGGCGGAGGCGGGGCGCTGCCTGAATTGCGACATGCAGACCGTGTTCACGTCCTCGCTGTGCATCGAATGCGACGCCTGCGTCGACAT
>JAXDOS010000083.1:0-11122 GCA_034668785.1 Alphaproteobacteria bacterium | reverse complement strand
GCTCGCCGCCATCGCCGACGCCAAGAGCGAAATCTTTCTCGGGTTGGAGCCGGGCGGCGTTGCCGTTCTCAACGGCGACAGTTCGCATTACCCGCGCTTGAGCCGCAACGCCAAAAACGCCGGAGTCGAGCGGATCGTCTCTTTCGGCGAAAAGTCCAAGGCGGATGCCCGGCTGCTGAAATTCTCGCTGCATCCGGATTGCTCCACAGTGCATGCTCGTATTCTCGGCACCGAAGTGACCTACAAGCTTGGCGCGCCCGGACGCCATATCGTTGTCAATTCACTTGCGGTTTTGGCGGCGGTCGCGCTCGTAAGTGGCGATCTGGCGCTGGCGGCGCTCGCGTTGGCGGAACTGAAGCCCACGATGGGGCGCGGCGCGCGCATCATGCTCGACCTGCCAGGCGGTAGCGCTCTCCTGATCGATGAGAGCTACAATGCCAATCCTGCTTCCATGCGCGCGGCTCTCGCGCTGCTCGGCCAAGCGCCGGTAGGGCCGCGCGGGCGGCGCATCGCGATCCTGGGCGATATGCTCGAGCTTGGCGCCAATGCGCCTCAACTGCATCGCGGCCTGCTGGAATCGATTCTTGCTAATGCCGTCGACCTGGTGTTCTGCGCCGGCCCGCTGATGCAGGATTTGTGGCAGGCCCTTCCCTCAGAGCGCCGGGGCGGCTATGCGAACACTTCGGCGGCGCTCGAAGCCGATATACTGGCCACCGTGCAGCCCGGCGACGCCATCATGGTCAAGGGATCGCTGGGTTCACGAATGGGACCTCTCGTCAAGGCGCTCGAACGCCGCTATCCCGCCCACGTGGCGCTCGCAGAAGCGTCTGCCCAAGGCTGATCATGCTTTATTGGCTCATCGAATTTTCCGACAAGCTCTCGATCCTTAACGTTTTCCGTTACCTCACCTTCCGTACTGGTGGTGCGATGTTCACTGCCGGAGCTTTTGTCTTCCTGTTCGGCCCCTGGATCATCGATCATTTGCGCCTGCGCCAAGGCAAGGGTCAGCCGATCCGGCTGGATGGGCCGCAGTCGCATCTCATCACCAAGAAGGGCACGCCCACCATGGGCGGGTTGATGATCTTGTCCGGGCTCGCGGTATCGACGCTGCTTTGGGCAAATCTCACCAACGCCTATGTTTGGATCGTGCTGGTAGTGACGCTGAGCTTTGGATTGGTCGGTTTCTATGACGACTATCTCAAGGTGACGAAGCAGACCCACGGGGGAGTGTCCGGCCGCGCGCGTCTCGCGGTCGAGGCCGTGATTGCGGCGGCAGCCTGCATGGCGATCGTCAGCCTTGGCCGCCCGCCTTTCGCCACCTCGCTTGCCTTCCCGTTCTTCAAGGAAGCGATTATCGATCTTGGCTGGTTCTTTATTGTGTTTGGTACTTTCATCATCGTCGGCGCCGGCAATGCGGTGAATCTCACGGATGGCCTCGATGGCCTTGCCATAGGCCCGGTCATGATCTCGGCAGCGAGCTTTGGCGTGATCGCCTATCTCGCCGGCAATGTCGTCTTCGCCGACTACCTGCAAATCCACTTCGTGCCCGGCACCGGCGAACTCGCGGTGTTGTGCGGGGCGGTGATTGGCGCCGGCCTGGGCTTCCTATGGTTCAACGCGCCGCCGGCCTCGATTTTCATGGGCGACACCGGATCGCTTGCGCTCGGCGGTCTGCTTGGCACCGTCGCGGTTGCCGCCAAGCACGAAGTCGTCCTTGCCATCGTCGGCGGTTTGTTCGTGCTCGAGGCAGTGTCGGTGATCGTGCAAGTGGTGTCGTTCAAGTTGACCGGCAAGCGCGTCTTCAGGATGGCGCCGATCCACCATCATTTCGAGCAGAAGGGCTGGACCGAGCCGCAAATCGTGATCCGCTTCTGGATCATCGCGGTCGTTCTCGCGTTGGCCGGCCTGGCAACACTGAAGCTACGGTGAGCGCCGGCTGCATATCGCCATGACCCCGATCACGACCTTTGCGGGCAAGAAAGTGGCGGTGTTTGGTCTCGGCAGCTCCGGGCTGGTGAGCGCCAGTGCGCTGCTTGCGGGCGGCGCCGATGTCATCGCCTTTGACGACGACGCATCCAAGGTCAAACAAGCGGGGTCGGCTGGCATCCCCACCGCCGATCTGCATCACATTGATTGGTCGCGGATTGCCGCGCTTGTGCTCACACCGGGCGTGCCGCTGACGCATCCGGTGCCGCATTGGTCTGCCGCACTTGCTCGCGCCGCCGGCGTCGAGGTCATCGGCGACATCGAACTGTTCAGCCGCGAGCGCGCGGCCCGCGCTCCGAACGCGCCCTTTGTCGCGATCACCGGCACCAACGGCAAGTCCACCACGACCGCGTTGATCGCGCATATCCTGCGGATAACCGGTCGCGACGTGCAGATGGGCGGTAACATCGGCGTGGCGATCCTCTCCCTCGAACCTCCGGCCCCGGGTCGCATCCATGTCGTCGAGGTTTCCTCCTATCAGATCGATCTGGCGCCCTCGCTGGCGCCCAGCGTCGGCATCCTCCTCAATGTCACGCCGGATCATCTCGATCGCCACGGCAATATGGAGAACTACGCCGCCATTAAGGAACGACTGGTCGCGCAGGCGGATACGGCAATCATTGCTGTGGACGATGACTATGCCCGTGCCATCGCAGTGCGGCGGGAAGCGACAGGACGTCCGACCGTACTTATTTCCGCTGAGACTATTCTCAACCGCGGGCTTTATTTGGACGGCAGCTGGATCACGCGCTTTGGCGCGCGCGAGGAGTCGCGCGTTGCCAATCTCGCGGGTATCTCGACGCTGCGTGGGCAGCACAATGCGCAGAACGCCGCGGCTGCGGTGGCGGCAGCACTGGCGCTCGATGTTCCTGTGGAAGCCATTCGCCGCGCGCTCTCCGCTTTCCCGGGCCTGCCGCATCGGCTGGAGCAGGTCGGCCGCAAGGGCCGTGTGCTGTTCGTCAATGACTCCAAGGCAACCAACGCAGACTCTACGGACAAGGCTCTGGCCTCCTTTGCCGGCGATATTTTCTGGATTCTCGGCGGTAAAGAGAAGGAAGGTGGCATCGCTCCGCTGAAGCGTTTCTTTCCTAAGATCGCGAAAGCTTACCTGATCGGCGAGGCGACCGAAGCTTTCGCTGCCACCCTCGACGGCCAAGTTGCTTATGTCCGGTGCGGCACGTTGGACGTAGCGACGGCACGCGCGGCCGAGGACGCGGCCCAATCGCAGGCAGCGGAACCGGTGGTTCTGCTGTCACCGGCTTGCGCGTCGTTCGACCAATATCCAAACTTCGAGGTGCGCGGCGACCGGTTTCGTGAATTGGTACGAGCGCTGTTGCGGCCGTCATCCTGAGGTGCGAGCGCAGCAAGCCTCGCAGGATGGTTCTTCGAGGCTCAGCGGCTTCGCCGCTTCGACCTTAGGGTGACGCGGAGCAAAATCGCAAACTAACGATTTTCGTTAACAACCCCTAAACCATAACGAGTCAGGACTTGAGTGGGAAAAGCCGGATCGGGGAGCCTCCATGGTTTCGCGCGCTGAACGCACGCCTTTCGGGGAATGGTGGTGGACGGTCGACAAGCTGATGCTCGCCGCGCTGGCGACGCTGATGCTCGCCGGCATCGTACTATCGTTAGCGGCCAGCCCTCCGGTCGCGGCGCGGCTCGGCCTCGACGCCTTTTATTTCGTCAACCGGCACGTGCTCTTCCTGCTGCCGGCAATTATTGTTCTGCTGACGACTTCCTTGCTGTCGCCACAACAGATTCGCCGGCTGGCGCTGATTGTTTTCGCCATCAGCCTGATCTTGGTTGCCGCAACGCTGATCTTCGGCACGGAAATCAAGGGTGCGCGCAGATGGCTTGTGCTGCTCGGGATCAATATTCAGCCATCCGAATTTCTCAAGCCCGCCTTCGTCGTCTTGATCGCTTGGCTATTCGGCGAGTCGGCCAAGCGGCCGGAAATGCCGGCGAACAGCATGGCGCTCGCCGTTCTTCTTGTTGTCGTCACGCTGCTGGTCCTACAGCCTGACTTCGGTCAGACCATGCTGGTGATGCTGGTCTGGGGCGCGTTGTTCTTCATGGCCGGTATGCGGCTGATCTGGATGGTCGGCCTTGCCGGCGTGTCGTTGGTCGGCCTCGTCGGCGCTTACTACACGGTGCCGCACGTGGCGCAGCGCATTCAGCGCTTCCTCGATCCCGGTTCCGGCGACAGCTTTCAGATCACCACTGCGGTCGGATCGTTCATGCGCGGCGGCTGGTTCGGCCGCGGACCGGGCGAGGGCACGGTCAAGCGCATCCTGCCGGACAGCCATACCGATTTCGTTTTCGCGGTCGCCGCGGAGGAGTTCGGCATCGTCCTTTGCCTGATGCTGGTCGCGCTGTTCGCCTTCATCGTCATTCGCGCCTTGCGCCACGCCATGCGCCATGAAGATCCGTTCTCGCGTTTCGCCGCGGCTGGTCTTGCGATCCTGTTCGGGCTGCAGTCCGCCATCAATATGTCGGTAAATCTGCATCTCATGCCGGCCAAGGGGATGACACTGCCGTTCATCTCCTATGGAGGCTCGTCGATGATTTCGCTCGCTTATGGAATGGGGATGCTGTTGGCGCTGACGCGCGAGCGTCCGCGCGCGGAAATGCTGACGAGCGGCCCTTATGCCGCCGCGGCGAGCCCCGCCTGATGGTGAAAGGCGGCGCGCCGCTGGTGCTCGTCGCCGCCGGCGGCACCGGCGGACATCTCTTTCCCGCGGAATCCCTGAGCATTGCCTTGGCGCGCCGGGGTGTCACCGTTGACTTGGCGACCGATACGCGGGCCGTCCAGTACGGCGACAGCTTTCCGGCACGTGCAACGTATGTGATCCCGAGTGCCACGGTGCGTGGGAGGGATCCCGTTGCTTTCGTGACGGCAGGGGCATTTCTCGGCGCCGGCTTGGCAAAGGCATTGTTCTTGCTAGGACGGCTTCGCCCCGCCGCCATCGTGGGCTTCGGCGGCTATCCGTCCATCCCGCCCGTGCTCGCCGCGGTGCTGCGGGGGATTCCGACCGTAATTCACGAGCAAAATGCGGTGATGGGCCGCGCCAATCGTTTGCTCGCGCCGCGCGTGACGGCGATTGCCACAGGCTTTCCCGGTGTTGTCGCGCCCGATCCGAAGCTCGCAGCTAAATCCACCCATACCGGCAATCCGGTGCGGCCCGCCGTCATGGCCGCGGCGGCGACACTCTACCTCGCCCCGGAATCTCCGGGTCCGCTGCGGCTACTTGTATTTGGCGGCAGTCAGGGTGCCCGGGTCATGGCTGACATCGTACCAGCCGCCATGGAGCGGCTGGAGCCCGCGCTGTGGACGCACCTTCGCATCGTGCAACAGGCCCGCGAGGAGGATGTCGGACGAGTAAGAAGCGCCTACGCCGCGATGGGCCTTGTCGCCGAAGTGGCACCTTTTTTCCCCGATCTGCCGGCGCGGATCGCCGCAAGTCACATTATTATCTCCCGGTCGGGGGCTTCGACCGTGGCCGAACTTGCCGCGATCGGCCGGCCGGCGATCCTGGTGCCGCTTCCCCATGCGCTGGATCAGGACCAGTTGGCCAATGCCGGAATGCTGGAAAGGGCGGGCGGTGCCATCCGCTTGCCGCAGGCTGAGTTCACGCCGGACCGCTTAGCCGCCGAGATTTCCGCGCTTGCCGCCGAGCCGGCACGGCTCGACGTCATGGCAGCCGCCGCGCGCACCGTCGGTACGCTTGACGCCGCCGACCGGCTCGCCGATCTGGTGCTGCGGGTGGCTGGTGTGATACCGGCACAGCGGTAATTCTCGGGGAATATCTGAATGAAACTGCCGCAGGACATCGGTCCGATCCATTTCGTCGGCATTGGCGGCATCGGCATGAGCGGCATTGCCGAGGTGCTGGCCAATCTCGGTTACGTCGTGCAGGGCTCCGACGTCGCCTAAAGCGCCAACGTCAAGCGGCTGCGCGATGGGGGTATCAAGGTCGCCATCGGCCACGACGCCAAGAATCTCGACGGCGCCGAAGTCGTGGTCGTCTCTTCGGCAATCAAGCGCGACAATCCGGAATTGATCGCGGCGCGCGCGGAACGCCGTCCCGTGGTGCGGCGGGCGGAAATGCTTGCCGAATTGATGCGGCTGAAAAGCTGCGTTGCCATCGCCGGCACCCACGGCAAAACTACGACGACGTCGATGGTCGCCGCGCTGCTCGACGCCGGCGGCTTCGATCCGACCGTCATCAACGGCGGCATCATCAACGCCTATGGCACCAACGCCCGGCTTGGCGCCGGCGACTGGATGGTTGTCGAGGCGGATGAATCCGACGGCACCTTTCTGAAACTTCCGGCCGATATCGCCATCGTCACCAATATCGACGCCGAGCATCTCGATCACTTCAAGACTTTCGTCGCCGTGCAAGAGGCTTTTCGCGCTTTCATCGAAAACGTGCCGTTCTACGGCTTCGCCGTCATGTGCACGGACCACCCGATCGTGCAGCGGCTCGTCGGCCGCATCGAGGATCGCCGCATCATCACTTATGGTGAAAATCCGCAAGCCGACGTGCGGCTGGTGGACCTCGATCATGCGGACGGCAAATCCCGCTTCTCGGTGGTGTTTCGCGACCGCGCTGGCGAGGTCGTGCACGAGATCACTCAGCTTACGCTGCCGATGCCGGGCCGCCACAACGCGCTCAACGCCACATCGGCTATCGCGGTGGCGCGCGAGATTGGCATCGGAGACGAACTGATCCGCAAGGCGCTCGCCGCCTTCGCCGGGGTGAAGCGGCGCTTCACCCGCACCGGCGAATGGAACGGCGTCACCGTGATCGACGATTACGGCCATCATCCCGTGGAGATCGCCGCGGTGCTGCGGGCGGCGCGGGAATCCACCAAGGGCCGGGTGATCGCCGTGGTGCAGCCGCATCGCTACACGCGGCTGCAGTCTTTGTTTGAGCCTTTTTCCACCTGCTTCAACGACGCCAACGCGGTGATCGTCGCCAATGTCTATCCCGCCGGCGAAGCGCCGATCCCCGGCGTCGACCGGGACGCGCTGGTGCAAGGCTTGCGCGCGCGGGGCCATCGCCAAGTCATCCCGCTTGATGGACCGCAGCAACTGGCGTCGCTGGTCAAAGGACTGGCGAAGCCCGGCGACACGGTGGTCTTTCTCGGCGCCGGCAACATCACGCAATGGGCCTATGCGCTGCCGGGGGAATTGCAGGCGCTGGGATAGAAAGTCGTCATGGCCTTTCCCGACATCGTCCCTGAACTGAAAGCGCAAATGCCGAAGCTGCGCGGGCGGCTGCTGCCGAACGAGCCGCTCGCGCCAGTGACGTGGTTTCGCGTTGGCGGTCCGGCGCAGGCGCTGTTCATTCCCGAAAGCGAAGATGACCTCGCCTATTTCCTCAGCCACCTGCGCGCCGAAATTCCGGTCACCGTTGTTGGGTTAGGTTCCAACCTGATCGTGCGCGATGGCGGCGTGCCGGGCGTGGTGATCCGGCTCGGCCGCGGCTTTAGCGAAATTACTGTAGATGGCCACCGCGTCCACGCCGGCGCTGCCGTGCCCGACGTGAAAGTGGCGCGCGCGGCGCAGGACGCGGAAATAGCCGGGCTCGCCTTCTATCGCGGCGTGCCGGGTGCCATCGGCGGCGCGCTGCGCATGAACGCGGGCGCATACGGTGGCGAGACCAAGGATGTTCTGGTCTATGCCAACGCGGTCACCCGCAGCGGCGACATGGTGACCTTCACCAACGCCGAGATGGGATTCACTTATCGGCACTGCGGCGTCTCCGACGATCACATCTTCACCTCGGCGCTATTCGAGGGAAAGCCCGGCGACCGCGAGCAGATCGCGGCGGAGATGGAGAAGATCACGGAGTCGCGCGAGGCGACGCAGCCGATCAAGAGCCGCACCGGCGGCTCAACGTTCAAGAATCCTCCGGGGAAGAAGGCGTGGCAAGTCATCGATACCGCCGGCTGCCGCGGATTGAAGGTCGGCAACGCACAGGTGTCGGAGCTGCACTGCAACTTCCTCATCAATCTCGGCGGCGCGACCGCCGTCGATATCGAAAGTTTAGGCGAGACGGTTCGCCGGCGCGTCAAAGAACACTCGGGCATTGATCTCGACTGGGAGATCAAACGGATTGGAGTGGAGGCTTAGCGCGTGTCCGAATGACGGCCACAAAATACGCTCTGTGTGTCTTTTCGGACTCTCGACGGCTCATCAAATCTCGATTCTATTGGAGGTGATTCGAATCAGCGCGGGGGCTGAGACGCGGGGCATGTCCAAGCACGTCGCCGTTCTCATGGGGGGTTGGTCGGCTGAGCGCGAAGTGTCGCTGCGCTCGGGCAAAGCCAGCGTCGATGCGCTAGAGCGGCAGGGTTACCGCGTCACCCGTGTTGACGTGGGCCGCGACATCGCCGCCGTGCTTACCGGGCTTAAACCCGATGTCGCCCTCAACATGCTGCATGGCCGCCCTGGAGAGGACGGCGTCTTGCAGGGGCTTCTTGAGATCGTCGGTATTCCCTACAGCCATTCCGGCGTCCTCGCCTCTGCCTTGGCGATGCATAAAGACGCCGCCAAGACTCAATTGCGCGCAGCCGGGGTGCCGGTCGCGGAAAGCATCGTCGCGTCCCGCTTCGAGGCAGGGAAGCGGCATCTGCTGCCGCCGCCCTATGTCATCAAGCCGGTGGCGGAAGGATCGAGCGTCGGCGTTTTCCTTGTCACCGAAGCGCATGACCATCCGCCGCAGGAGCTTTACCGGGAAGACTGGAGCTTCGGCGACCTGGTGATGTGCGAGCGCTACATCCCCGGCAAGGAACTGACCTGCGCGGTCATCGGCGACAAGGCGCTGGACGTGATCGAGATCGTGCCGACAGTCCGGTTCTACGACTACGAAGCGAAATACGCAGCCGGCGGATCGAAACACCTGCTTCCGGCTCAACTTTTACCAATTGTTTACCAAGAGGTCCGAAGACTAACCCTAGCGGCACATCATGCGCTCGGCTGCCGTGGGGTGAGCCGTGCGGATTTTCGCTACGACGATAGTGTCGAGGGGACGGGAGGGTTGGTCTGTCTCGAAGTCAATACACAACCGGGCATGACCGAAACGTCCCTCGTGCCGGAACTCGCCGCCTTTGCAGGCATAACCTTCGATGAGCTGGTGCGATGGATGGTCGAAGACGCCTCGCTGAACCGCTGAAGCGGGCGAGGCAAGCAGGCCGAAAGCAATCGGCCCCGGCGGCGGGTGGCCGACGCGCGCGCGCCGGTAAACGGCGTCACGATCAATTGCATCAAATCGCGGAATTCGCCGCAAGATTCACCACAGAGCCGGTCGGGAGATTGGTGCGGCGTTTGCTGCTGCCTGTCATCCACGTCCGGCTTCCGCGCGGCTCCGGGATCGCAGCCTCGGTGTTGCTCGTCGTCGCCACCGTTACCTATGGCGTGGTGCGAGGCGGGCATGTACCGCAGATCATGGGCTGGGCCACGGATTTGCGTGATGCCGGGGCCAATGCGCTTGGTTTTCGCATCGCCGCCATCGCACTTGCAGGGCAAAAGCAGGTCAGCCGCGAAGAAATTCTCGCGATCGCGGGCGTCACCGGCCGCACGTCGCTGCTCTTTCTCGATGCCGATATCGCACGCCGGCGGCTCAAGAGCAATCCGTGGATTGCCGATGCGACGGTCCTGAAACTTTATCCGGACCGGTTGCAGGTCGAAGTCACCGAGCGGCAACCTTTCGCGCTTTGGCAGAAGGATGGACGTGTCGCCGTCGTCGCCGATGATGGCACCGTGCTCGAGCCCTATGTGGCGCGGCGTTTCACCAGCTTGCCGCTGGTCGTGGGGATCGGAGCCGAGGTCAGGGCCAAGGAATTTCTCTCATTGGTGGGCCGCTATCCGGAGATCCGCGACGCGGTTCGTTCATCTGTACTGGTCGCCGAACGGCGTTGGAACTTGCGGCTGAAGAACGGTATCGACATCCGCTTGCCGGAGACTGAGATCGAGCGCGCGCTCGACACGCTCGTGACGCTGGACCGCGAGAAGAAATTGTTGTCGCGCGATATCACGTCGATCGACATGCGATTGCCGGACCGCATCACCGTCCGCTTGTCGGATGCCGCCGCGCAAGCGCGGGAAGACGCGCTGAAGCCCAAAACCGCAAAGCGCAAGGGCACCGACGCATGAACTCCTTGCAATATGGCGTCACTCCGAAGATGAAGCCGGTGTCGCCGAAGCGCACAGCAGTCGTCGCGGCGCTCGACATCGGCACCAGCAAGATCGTCTGCCTCGTCGCGCGCCTCAAGCCGCATGCGCCGCAGGAAGTGCTCCGCCGCCGCACCCATGGCGTCGAAATCCTCGGCATCGCCCATACCCACGCGCGCGGCATGAAGGCCGGCGCCGTCGTCGATCTCGCACAGGCGGAAGAAGCCATCAGTCATGCCATCGATCTCGCCGAGCGGATGGCATCGGTGCAGCTTGAATCGGTCATCGTTTCTGTTTCCGCGGGCCGCATCGGAAGCGAGCTTTTTGCCGCGTCGGTCGATGTCGCCGGTTCTTCTGTCTCCGAAAGCGACATAGCGCGCGTGCTCGCCGCCGGCAGCAATCAATCGGTGCGCGACGGACGTGCGGTGCTGCATTCGCTGCCGATCAGCTACACGCTCGATAACACCACGGGCATCCGCGATCCGCGCAATATGCTGGCGCGCCGCTTCGGCGTCGATATGCATGTGATGACCGCGGACATAGCGGCTGCGCGCAATTTGATGTTGGCGGTCGAGCGCTGCCATCTCAGCGTCGAGGCGATGGTTGCAAGCCCCTATGTGGCTGGACTTGCCGTGCTCGCCGACGATGAGGCCGATCTCGGCTCCGCCGTAATCGACATGGGCGCGGGCACCACGACCATGGCGGTGTTCTCCGGCGGCCATTGCGTTCATGCCAGCGGCTTTGCTCTTGGCGGGCAGCACGTCACGACCGACATTGCCCGCGGCCTCAACGCCCGTGTCGTCGATGCTGAGCGAATCAAGACGTTGTATGGCAGTGTGCTCACCGGTGGATCGGATGAGCGCGACATGATCACCATCCCGCCGGTTGGCGATGAAGATCGCGAGGCGCCTCAGTTCGCCTCCCGCGCAAGCCTTGTGCGGATCATCAAGCCCC
>JAXDOS010000082.1:0-4039 GCA_034668785.1 Alphaproteobacteria bacterium | reverse complement strand
GAGGGCCACACAGTCGGGACCCATAGCCAAAGCCATCCTCTGACCTTCAATAAGATGCCGCTTGCCAGAGCGCAGGACGAGATCGAGGGCGGCATTGCGTCGGTCTCGGCTGCGCTTGGCGATCCGAAGGCGATTGCGCCATTTTTCCGCATCCCCGGCCTGCTGCGGGCGGAACCGGTCGAAGCCTATCTCGGCTCACGCTCGCTGGTCACCTGGAGCGCCGATTTCCCCGCGGACGACTGGTTCAGGCGCATCACCGCGAAGGACATCGTCAAGCGCGCGCTGCGGCGGCTTGAGGCGAGAGGCAAAGGCATTTTGCTGCTGCACGATATTCATCCGGCCACCGTGCTGGCGCTGCCCACGTTGCTGAGGGAGCTCAAGGCGCGCGGGTACCGCATCGTCCATGTGGTGCCGTCGGGACCGGAACGCCCGAAGACTGTAACCGAACCTCAGGAATGGGCGCTGCGCGGCGTGACGCAAGGTTGGCCGCGCGTCGTAACCGCGGCAGGCGCTGGGAAGGCATATCTGGCAGCTCCAAACCTGCAAAGTTTTGGCGTTGACCGCCTGTTCGGACCGAAAGCGGCGCATTCACTGGCTTCGCGATGGGATCTTCCGTCGAACGACGGCCGCCCGGGCCAAGTTCCGGCGTTGTCGTGGCCGCAAGGCGCCCGCGCCATCGATCCCGAGATCATGCCATCTGCCCTGAGCCTGCAGAATTTCGGCTGGCAGCAAACCACGCGGACGGCCGCTGCCGATACCTTCCCCGTCAGCGCTCCGGCTTGGCCGTTGCGTTCGACCCTGAGTACCGCGAAACCGCGAACATCCGCGGTGGGGCTACGCCGGCGAGCCCCGGCTAAACCGGTGCGCGCGCGCCTTGAAACATCGACGGTGCTGTAAGGCTCGTTATCGGGCCAGCGGGTCCGGACGCACCTGGAAGTGCACGGCCAACGGTTTGTTTCCCTTGCCGCCTTCCATGTGCCACGGCGTTCGATCACCGCTGGTCGCCCACAATCCTCTGCCCTTCCAACCGGCATTCGGATCGTCGATGCGGCCTTCGAAGCCCTTGGCGTAGAAGCCCATCGGATAGGCGACGCGGAGCGTGACGAACTTGCCGTCCACCAAGGCATGCAGCCCGTCGAACAGATTGCCGGTGGCGATCGGCACATTCTCGCCCAGGCCGGATGTATTCCATTGGTCGACCCAGGTGTAATAGCTCGACTCCGCGCTGTTCTCTCCGATGCCTTTGAAACCGGGTCCCGGGAATTGGAAGAATGACCAACCTTCGGGGCAATGATCGCCGGTCGCCTTTGGCCCATTGAGCGGACCCTTGCATTTGCGCCGATCGAAGCTGCCGAGATGACCGCTGGCGAGCGACGACCACACCACGCCGTTGCGGTCTATGTCCGCGCCGCGCACGCCGAATCCCGGCAGCGGCACGTTGTAGATCTCAGCGAGCGCCGTTTCCGGCGGATTGGAACCGGGATCGAGGCGCACGAGAGCGCCGGGAGTGGCTCTGTATGATCCCCAAATAGATCCATCCGCGGGATTCGGCATCACCGCGTAAAGACCGGCGATAATGCGTTTATCCTTTGCCGGATCAACCGGCTGGTTTGGCTCGACATAGTCGTCGCGCTTGCCGTTGCCGTTGGTGTCGAGAACAAGTGCCGTCCAGCCTTGCGACTTCGCGGCATCTCCGGTCTCGTCGAACATCTTTGTATTGAGCCACCCGACGACATCGCCGCCGCCGCTGGTCCACAATGTGTTATTGGCGTCCGAAGCAAATTGCAGATGATGTGTTTGGAAGCAGGTGTCGATGAATTTGTAGTCCTTAGTTTTAGGATCGAGGACGGCAAGTTGGCGATTGGACCGCGTCGTCGGGAATAGTTTCGCTGACGGAAGATCGGAGCCGGCCTTGCAATAAGCCGGGTTGTCGGGGCCGCGCACTGCCGCCGTGATCCAGACCCGGCCTCTGTCATCCAACATGTTGTTGTGCATGTTGGCGTGGCTGTCCCAGATCGCTTCCTTTCCCCAATAGGGCGAGGCTTCGAGCGGCGTGGGCTTCGCCGCAATCGGAGTTTTCGGATCGGCGACCGGTGCCTTGAATGTGGTGGCGACGCCTTTCACCGGGTCAAGGATCGGGATCAGGTCGGTGCTCAGTTCGGTGGCGCCATACAGCGGCCCATTGGCATTCACCGTAGGCTTGCGCCTGTCGGTGGATGTTAGGTCATGGAAATAATGTTTCTCGTCCAACCAATCCCGCACGGTGACGACAACATTGCGCTCCAGGCCTTGCGGCCGCTGCGGCTGTGATGCCGGAAGTTCGCCAGCGGCGATGCGATCCGTCCAATCGGCGTAATAGGGAAACGGCGCACCGCCGAATTGCCCCGCCAAAGCGTTGATCATGTCCTCGCCGGCTTGGCCGGATTGGATGCGGCGCATCCAAGCTTCCTCGGATGATTTGAACTCACCCAATTCTTTCGGGAAGGTGCGCGTTGCCAGGTTGCCCAATTGATGACAGCCGATGCAGCCGTTGTTCTTCATCTGGTTGAGCCACTGCTCCTGCGTCTTCAGCGCCGCCGGAAAATTCGGGTTGCGCGTGGCTCCGGAAAATTCGCTCTTCTCCGGAATTTTCAACATCGCGTACCAGTAGATCGCCGGGTAATATTTCGCGGCAGCCGCCGCATCCGGCGCCACCACCGCAGTCAGATTCATGGTCTTGCCCGGCTCGCTTTGCACCTTGGCCGAATCGACCAAGCCATAGCCGCGCACCCAGACGCTGTAATTCGCTTTCGGAAGCTCCGGGATCAGGTAACGGCCCTGATCGTCGGTGACCACGATTTTGATGAAGCGGGTCGGCAGGTCTTTGGTCTCGGCTATCACCCAGACGCCGGCCTCAGGTCCTTTCGGTCCGGTGACGACGCCGCCAATATCGGTATCGCCGACGGCAGCCGGCGCGCTCTGCGCCTTCGCGGGTGACCCCGAGAGCGCGAGCACAGCCGCGACCGCGATTACCGCCAGGAAATAAAGGTTTTTTGTCTTGCGCATGTCTGTCCTGTCGTTTCCGACCCTTTTTTTGCCAATTGAGGCACCGTCGCGTGCCGGCTACTGAAGGTCGCCCAAGACGCAGTTTCCGCCGACATCGAGGGGCAGTCAATTCACCTGATGGAGCTGGCGATGGCGTGGCGCAATGCGCGCGGCTTAAAAATGCTTTTTGGCAAATGCTCTGCCGGAGCCGGATTTGAGATATTGCTCGAACTTGAAAGCTTTGTGATCGTCTTCAAAACCTATCGAGACAATAACGTTCCAAGGCGCATGTTTTTTAGTATGAGTACATTTCGAGCCGTTATGGTCTTTTAGCCTGACGTCAACATCATCAGCCACTCCGGTATAGTAGCGCTCCGGCTCGTTGATGCTTTGCAGGATATAGACGTGCTTCATATTATTTATAATAGTTAGTCCGCTTCCGCTCACTTTGTGAGCTACAGCGTGACAGCCTTCGGGCTAACGGCTTCGGCTGTCCAGCCACTTGCGTGGCTTGCCCAGCCGAAGCGCGTAAGCGCGAAGGCTGGTGCGGTCAAGAGGACTCGAACCTCCACGGGTTGCCCCACTAGCACCTCAAGCTAGCGCGTCTACCAATTCCGCCATGACCGCATGTTGGGATGGACGTTAGCCGTTCAGGCTGGCGTCGCAGCGACGGCGCAGGATGTAACAAATCGTCCGGAAGGGAACAAGCCCGCCCGTCAGCGTACGTCCGGCATGCGCGGCAGCAGTTCCCGAAGCTCGACGGCGATGCGGTTGCCGTTGACTACGACCATGCCCCTCGCCACCGGTAGATTATTGGCAAGGATGCAGACCTCGTCGTTTTCGGAGGTATCAAGCTCGATGATGGCGCCGCGACCAAGCCGCAACACTTGATGGATGGGCATGGCGGTGGTGCCGAGAACGACCGCGATGTCGAGCGAGACTTTGTCCAGGGTGGGCATACGATTCCTTCGGTGGGACGCGATGTTCCGAGGTCATCATGGTATGGTTACGGGGT
>JAXDOS010000081.1:0-22378 GCA_034668785.1 Alphaproteobacteria bacterium | reverse complement strand
CCGCTGCCGTGGTTGAAAGCAGCCCGGAAAGCGTGTCGCCGTTGACGAGCCCGGAACTCGCGTAGGTCAGCGCCGGATTGGCGGCGCCATAGAGACGCGACTGCGCATCGGCGGTGACCGTGAGCGGCGCCGCCGTTACGCTCAGGTTAGCACCAACATAGGTCAGCGCGTAATTCGACGTGGCGGCGAGCGTGCCTTGGGTGATCCCATAGCTGGCGACATCCGAAGTGGTCGTCGCCGTGGTGGCGAGCAGGCCCGAGAGCGTATCGCCGTTGACGAGACCGGAACTCACGTAGGTCAAGGTTGGGTTGGCGGCTCCGTAGAGACGCGACTGCGCATTCGCGGTGACCGTGAGCGGGGCTGCTGTCACGGCGAGGTTCGCACCGACATAAGTCAGCGCGTAATTCGCGGATGCGGCGAGCGTGCCCTGGTTGATGCCATAGCTGCCGACATTCGAAGTGGCCGTTGCCGTCGTTGAAAGCAGCCCGGAAAGCGTGTCGCCGTTCACCAGCCCGAGGCCGCCAATCAGGTATGTCAGAGACGGGTTGGCATTGCCATAAATCCGGCTTTGCGCGTCGGCTGTCGCCGTGACCGGACGCCCGGCGACTGTCAGCGTGCCGCTGACGTAGTTGATGACGTACCCCAGTTGGCCGGTGGACGAGAGTCCGCCTGGGGTAATGACATAACCACCTGCATTGATGGCGCCCTGCGAGCTGCCGCTGTAGCTCACCGTACCGAGCAGGTTGCCGTTTGGCGTGCTGGAATAGGTCACGCCGTTTCCGCCGGAATACGCCAGCCCGTCGTAAATCTTGGTGTCGTTGTTGGCCGTCACCGTGAGAGGCGTCATGAAATATTGTAGCAGCGGGTTGGTGACCCCGTTGGTGATGGTCCACGTGTTGGCGAAGTCCCATAAGTGGAAACTGCCGGATTGTTGCATCTGGGCGGTGGTCAGGCCGGTGCCACCTGGTGATGTCGGCTGACCCGATGTTTCGGTGTTCCAGTCACTGTCGCTGACGGGACCTGAACTGCTTCCCATCAGTCCGCCAACGCTGGTCGTTCCGCTCACGGCACCGGTGGCATAAGTGTTGACGACCGGGCCTGTGCTGCTTCCCATCAACCCACCGACACTGGTCGTGCCGGTTACGTTGCCCGTCGCATAGCTGTTGCTCACCGTGCCTGTCGTGCTGCTTCCCATCAGTCCGCCGAGACTGCTGGTGCCGTTCACGTTGCCCGTCGCGAAGGTGATGCTGACCGTCCCCGTGTTGCTGCCCATCAACCCACCGAGGCTGCTGGTGCCGCTTACGTTGCCGGTGGCGTAGCTGTTGCTCACCGTGCCTGTGTTGCTGCCCAACAGCCCGCCCATGCTGCTGCCGCCGCCTACGGTGCCTGTGTTGTAGCTATTGCTGACCGTACCGGTGTTGCTCCCCACCAAGCCGCCGGCGCTGCTGAGGCCGATCACGCTTCCGCCGACCAGCCCCACGTTCCGAATGATGGAGGCCGTGCCCGTGGATCCAAACAAACCGATATCGGCGGTGGCGGGCTGATTGAGGGTGAGATTACTGATGGTGTGACCGAGCCCGTCGAAGGTGCCATTGAAGGGAACGCCTACCGTCCCGATCGACGTGAAGCCGGTGTTGGCGTTCCACGCGGAGGTTGCGGTGGCGTCGATATTGCTGCCGAGGGCGTAATGCCCGGCAAGGTTGGCCGAGGCCAATCCCTGGAGCGTCGGTGTCGGCGGCGGTGTCGTCGCATCCGTCGCCACCCCCAGGCTATTGATCACCGTATAGGCAATGCCCGCGATGGAGAGACTGGGATTCGCGCCCGACAGGGTGACGGCTGCATTGTGGAGATTGAATACGCCCGTTCCGCTCGCCGCCACACTGCCGATCGTGGTGTTCGGATTGATGACCAGTCCGGCCGTGTTGCCAGTCGCGGTGATGTTGGCGTTGATATTGACGTTGTTCGAGGCGATGAGCGTGAGCGTGGTGTTGGTGTTCCACGACACCGCGGCATTCACGTTGACGTCGCCTAATCCGGTGCCGCCGGGCGTGCCGCTGGTTTGCAGCACCACGCTGGTGCCGGCATTCAACACGGCGTTGATGTCGGTATTGAGGACGACGCTCCCGCCCGCGTTCGGTATCCAGGTTCCGGCCGGGGACTGAGTGGCCGTCGTGGCGGCGGTGCTGACGGTCAGGTCGAAGGGATCGAGAAGCCAGGTTCCTGCGCGGCCAAGCGGCGCGGCCGCACTCACGGCAATGCCGGCTATGTCGAGGTAATGACCCGAGGTCTCGATCATGCCGCCGTTGCCGAGGCCGGCGGCCACGGCGGTGAGCAGGCCCCTGACGCTGGTTGCCCCATCCGACCAGGCGACGATCGTGCCGCCGTTACCGTCTCGTGTCGCATCGGCGCTGATCGTCGCCCCCGACGCGATGCTGACCGCGTCCGCGTGGGCAAGCGCGCCCGTACCTTGCGGTCCGCCCCCGATCAAAATGGTGCCGCCGCCGGTAGCGCCGGAGGCATCGAGCGCCGCGGCACCGACCGACACAGCCGCGCCAGTGACGCTGATCGCGCCGCCCTTAGCGCTCTTGCTGGTCACCTTGACGATCGCCTTGTCGGCGATGGCGACGCGGTGGCCCGTGAGGCTGATGGTGCCGCCGTTGGTCGCCGTGGCTTTCCTGCCGGCCGACGCGTCGAGCTTACCAACGACGGTGACGTTACCGCCTTCGCCACCGCCAAGCACGATCGCGCCGGAGCGGCCGGAGACGGAGCGGGCCGAGAGAGTGCCGGAAACGTTTACGACGTCGCGGATCGCGCCTTTGACCGTCGCCGCCTTGAGTTCAATTGTTCCGCCAGCCGCCGTGATCCGGCCAGAGACGTCGATGAGCGCCCTGCGATGGCCGGATGTGGCGGCCGTGGGCACCGCGACCTGCATGAAGCGGTCGCCGTTGATGTCGAGAGCGATCGATTCGCCCGAGCCGAGCCCGACCTTGCCGAGCGGAACATTGATCCTGCCCACGTTCGAGACCGTGCCGCCAAGCAGTCCTACGAAACCGCCGCTCCCGACCTTGATCTTGCCGGCATTGCGGACCGCCGCCGAACTGCCGCTGCCGGTAAACGTGCGCTTGCCGGCCATGAAGTCGCCATCGCTGATCCCGAGCGTCGAGGCGACGAAACCGCCGCCGACATCTACCGTGCCGCTCGAGGTGATCGCGATGCCGTTCGGATTGACGAGATAGACCTGTCCATTGGCCCGCAGCGCCCCCGCGATGGTCGAAGGCATGTTGCCCGTCACCCGGTTGAGGGTCGCCGAGCTCGAACTCGGCTGATTAAAGGTAACCGTGTTCGGCCGGCCGATCGAAAAAGAGTTCCAATTGATGACGGCGTTCGGCGAGCTTTGGTTGATCGTCACGCCATTATTCGCGGGCGCTCCGATCGTAGCGCTGCCGCCGACGACGGAGCCGCCCTGCGGCAGTACACTCTGCGCCAGAGTCGGCGCCGCGCCGCCCAGCGCGAGCGCGAGCGCAAGCGAGCCGTAGGCGACCGAGCCGAATAGATAACGCAAAACGTACCGGTCCTTTCCAGCATTTCGGTGATTTCCGAAAAAAGGTCGTGGGTCTGTTTGAATCACGCCGACATGGAGGAGCGCGATGAACCAAAACAAACCTCAGCCGACGAAGCTTGCGCCTGATGCTCTTAACGAGAGTGCCGGTCAGCCAAACCAATTGTCGGCATTCGCGGCCTATGCCTGGCAGCGCGCTTGATCGAAACTACCCCGCTACCGGAAAGGCTGTCGTTCTCAAAAACGAATGTTCATACTGACATTGGCGCGCCAAGCCTGCGGGAGATTTGGCAGGTTGGAATACTGCCGCGCCATTTCGAGGCCGAGGGTCACGCCCTGATCTCCGCCTGGCACGTCGATACCGCTGCGCAGGCCGGCGCCGACGGCGCCGCCATGAACCACACCAAGCTCGACAACGGTCGGTTCGACCAAACGGCCGGTCCCGAAGACGCCGAAACCATAGGGCGTCAGGATCAGGGTGGCGCCGGCGCCGGGCAGCGCGAAAGGTCGGCTCAGTTCGCCGCGCAAAGTGCCGCCTTGGTCGACGTTCAGCGTTCCGCTCGGATAGGCGGAGACGGCCTGCGGACCGTCGAGGGAGAACTGTTCCGATACCAGCAGCGGTTTGCCAAAAGAGGCTTGGGCGCGGCCGATCAGGTCGAAGCGGAACTCCGCAGGCAGCGCTTGGGTGAAGTGCGCATCGACATTAGCCTTGGTGAAGAGCGGCCCGGCGCCCAGCCGCGATAGGGGAATGCCGGAAGCTTCCGCATCGGCGCGATCGCGCCCGCCGGTGCCATGCGAAAAAGTCGCCGAGGACTGCAGCGCCGCGCCCGGCCAGGGCAACCCGGTCTCGTAAGCCGCGCCGGCGCGGAGCACGCCGTAGCGGTCCCTGTTGAGGTCGGTCTCAAACAGCGGCAGGGCGACGTTCTGATTGATGTATTCGAAAGCTCCGGTGAGGATAAAAGTGTTCGTCCGCGTGCGGATCAGTGGATAGGAAGTCCGCAGCGCGAAGCGCTGGAACTGGCCGACGCTGGCGAGGCCGCCATCCACCGGCTCCGGCTGGCTGCGCGAACTGGTGTATTCCGGGTTGAGCGTCCAGCCATCGAGGCCGAGCGGCAAGACAGCGCCGAAGCCGAGCACCCGCAAGGGCGAGGTAAGCCGGGTCGGATCGCCGCCCGATTGTGTCGAGGCGTAGAACTGCTCGCCGAAGCCAAAGCCCGAATTGAGCGCGATGTTGGCGCCGTAGCTCCAGGTCCCCAGCGAAGACGGCAGATGGTTGTCGATGCTGGCCGCCGCGCTCACCAGCCGATGCGTGCCCTCGAGCACCAGCAGCGCGCCGCCGAGGGTCTTGCCGCGCGCCAGCGTGCTCTTCAGCCGCAGCCCCGGCACGTCGCCGGCGGTGAGCAGGCGCCGCTCGATCTCGTCGAGCTTGGCGTGCCGGCGGCCGACGAGCGAAGCCATGCGGCTGGTGACCAGCGCCCGCACCCGGTCCGGCACATTATCGACTTGCACTTTTTCGATGAAGCCGTCGACGACAACGATCCGCACGGCGCCGCGATCTTTCAGTTTCTGCGGCGGCACCGTGACCCGCACAAGGACATAGCCAGCACGCGCATAGGCCTGTTCCAGCGCATTGGCGAACTCGTAGATCTGGGCGGCGGTTACACGGTGCCCCTCGACGGCCTCGGCGAGAGAGCGCGTCTCGCTCTCCAGATCGGGAAACGCGCCCTCGACCACGAGACGCCCAACGATAAAGCTCAAACGCGCGATGCCGGTCGGGACCTGCAACTCCGCGCCGCCCGAAAGTTCCAGGCCACCCGGCGCGATCGGTGTCGCCGGCCGCAGACTCTGCGGCGTCACCTGGCTCGGCGCCACTGTCTGGGAAAACGCAGCAAACGGATAGACGGCGACGACAGCTATGCCAAGCACGAGCGCTCGGCATAGGCGAGAGGACTTCGCCATCTCCTTCATGGGATTCCCGTTGCGCAAGTGAAATTCGTAACTACGCGCCCATCACGTGCTACGAAAAACTATGAGCAACAGGCAGGCGGACGATGCGACGGAGTCCTTAACAAGTTACTCACAACCGTCGATGCAGAAGTACGCAGGAATACGTACTTCTTATGTATTGATTGAAAGCGGGACCGCAGAATCCCACCATAACAACGATCTGGCAGGCAGCCACGGCTCTTGTAACGCTGGTATCTCGACCACGAGGGGGCGGGAAAAAGCGCGGTCTGGCTTAGTCTAACAGCGACGGGGCAACTGCGATGGGTAGAAATCCGACTGGTCGTAGCTGTCCTCCTCAGCATGAACTTTCGAAAGTGCAGAGGTTCGTAACCAGAAAATTGCAGGAATATCAATCTAGTACGAGTTCCGTACTAAATCCGCAAAGTCATGAGGTTTAGAGACAAACGGCCGGAGAGACAGAGTTTGAGTCTGGGCCCGCCTGTCGCAGCGCGGAGGTTTGCGCGCCACGGCTGTGGTTATTGGGCTTCTATGCGCGCTCGGAAGCCAGCAGAGAAGGTTGCGCGCGGAAGGACTGGCGGAGGGAGTGGGATTCGAACCCACGTTACGGTTTCCCGTAAACACGCTTTCCAAGCGTGCGCCTTCAGCCACTCGGCCACCCCTCCGTCATTCTTATCAAGGCGCACGCGATCTTTAGCGCGCTGGTGCGCCTTCAGCCTACCGGCATCGTAATGCCGGCCTCTTCTTAGTTGACCAGGCGGACTCTGCCAACCTCGCCGACATCATAGCCTTCCAATTCGGCGGCTTGGCGACGAAATGCATCCGACTGCAGGAAGGCGAACAGCGCCTGCGGCCCGGGAAGAAAATAGTCGCGCTGATGCAGCACACGGACAAACCGCTCCCAAAGGAGGGGAACGAAATCGAGGCCCGCCGCGCGGGCAACGGAGCGGCTGGCGATACCGCAGTCCGCGCGATTGGAACGGATGGCCTGCGCAAGGTCCGGCCCGGTCGGACAGAGCGGTCCTGGCTTTGCGGCGGTCTCCGTCGCCATGCCTGCACGGCTCAGTAATGAGAGAAGGAGAAGCTGCGCGCCGGCGCCTGCGGGACGTTGCGCCACGCGCAGGCCGCGCCGAAGCGCCGAAGCGATATCGCCGAGTTCCAGCGGATTGCCCGCAGCGACGACAAGGCCCTGCTCGCGCCGCGCAAAGGCGATGACCACCGCATCGTGCAGCCCGGGCGCATGGGTCACCGCCTCAATATTCGCCCCGTCGTCGGTGCCCTCGAGCCTATGCATATGGATTGCCGCCGCCATCACCTCGCCGCGCGATAGACGGCGAAGGCCCGTTTCGCTGCCTTCCGGCAGGCTCGCGAGCCCGCAGCCGCCTTCCCGCAACGCCCATTCCAGCAGCGGGTCGTGACTGCCGCCGACGATCGGCGGCCTTGGCGCCTGGGTCAGCGCGGCCGAAGCGTTCAGACCGGATGAAATCCAGCGGTCCAGCGCTGCCTTCGGAAACAGCCAACGGCCGGTGACCTTGCTGCAGGGGACGGTGCCATTCGCCACCAGCTCATAAAGCTTGCGCTCGCTCAGGCGCAGATAAGTGGCCGTTTCCTCGGTGGTCAAAAGCTCAGGCATATGCGTCAACCTGCAGATTTATGCATCTGCTACAAAAATTGCCCAAAAAAGAATGAAATGCAAGTCTTTGCGCCGGGAGGACGCCTATTGGAAAACGCCTCGGCGTTGCAGCTCATCTTTTCCGCGGATCCGGTGCTGATCGGCATCGTGCAGCTGTCGCTCATTGTCAGTTTGTCCGCGGTCGCCATGGCGGCGGTCATCGGCGTGCCCCTCGGCGCCTTTGTCGCGCTGGTGCGGTTTCCCGGTCGTGAAGCCGCGATCGTCGCGCTCAACGCGCTGATGGGCCTGCCTCCGGTCGTCGTCGGGCTCGCGGTCTATCTGCTGTTGTCGCGGTCCGGCCCGCTCGGTTCCTGGGGACTGTTGTTCACGCCGCAGGCGATGATGATCGCGCAGACCGTTCTGGTGACGCCGATCATCGCGGCGCTGGCGCGGCAAACCATCGAAGACCTCGCGGGCGAATATCAGGATGAGCTCGCGGCGATGAACGTCGGCGCCTTCGGCCGCGTCACCACGCTGATCTGGGATGCGCGCTTTAGTTTGGTCACGGCGTTGCTGGCGGGCTTCGGCCGCGCGGCAGCGGAAGTCGGCGCCATCATCATCGTCGGCGGCAATATCGACGGCTTCACGCGAACGATGACGACCGCCATCGCGCTGGAAACTTCGAAAGGCGATCTTTCCCTGGCGCTGGGACTGGGCGCCGTACTGATCGCAATCGTCGTCATCATCAACGCGCTGGCTTGGGCGGTGCGCCGCGCCGGCGAAGCGGTCGCGGGTTGAGCAGCATGCGCGCACCCTCGTCCGATCTTCCGATTGTGTTCGATGACGTCAGCGTTATCACCGGCGCGGTGACGATCCTCGATCGTGTCTCGCTGATGCTTGCGCCCGGCGCGCCCACCATCCTCATCGGCCCGAACGGCGCCGGCAAGACTACGCTGCTCCGCCTCGCCATGGGCTTGATCCGGCCCGCGCGCGGGCGGCTGACCTGGGGCGGCCGCGCCGATATCACGCCGTCGCTATGCGCCATCGTCTTCCAGCGCCCAGTCATGCTTCGCCGCAGCACTGCGGGCAACATCCATTATGCATTGGCGGCGGCGGGTGTGCCGCGCGAAACGCGCGCCGCGCGTTGTGCCGAGCTGCTGGCGCTGGTCGGCCTCACCGATCTTGCCAATCGCCCGGCGCGGCGCCTGTCGGGAGGCGAGCAGCAGCGCATTGCGCTCGCCCGCGCACTGGCGAAAAACCCCGCCGTGCTTTTTCTCGATGAGCCGACCGCGAGCCTCGATCCTGCGGCCACCAAAGCCATTGAAGACGTTGTCCGCGCCGTCGCCGCCCGCGGCATCAAGGTCGTGATGTCGACCCACGATCTCGGCGAGGCGCGGCGGCTCGCGGGAGAGATCGTGCTGCTGCATCGCGGACGCGTTGTTGAGAGCGCTGCCGCGTCAGATTTCTTCACCGCACCGCGCACCGACGAAGGCAAAAAATTCATCGCCGGCGAATTGCTGGTGTGACCGGAGGATACCGACATGCTCACGCGCCGATTTATGCTGGTCCTTGCACCACTCGTCATGTTGCTCGCCTCGCCCGTACACGCCCAGGACAAATCCATCGTCGTCGCCTCGACGACATCGACCCAGGACTCCGGGCTGTTCGGCTATCTGCTGCCGCTCTTCAAGGGCAAGACCGGCATCGATGTGAAAGTGGTGGCGCAGGGCACCGGACAGGCGATCGACACCGCCAACCGTGGCGACGCCGATGTCGCTTTCGTCCACGCCAAGTCGCTGGAGGAGAAGTTCGTTGCCGAAGGGGGCGGCGTGAAGCGCTATCCGGTGATGTATAATGACTTCGTGCTGGTCGGCCCGGCGAGCGACCCTGCCGGCATCAGGGGCAGCAAGAACATCGCCGCCGCGCTCACTGCGATCAAGCAAAAGGCCGCGCCCTTCGTCTCGCGCGGGGACCGCTCCGGTACACATGCGGCCGAGCTCGATCTGTGGAAGGCCGCAGGCATCGACATCGCCAAGGATAAAGGCCCGTGGTATCGCGAGATCGGCCAGGGCATGGGCGCGGCGCTCAATACCGCGTCAGCGATGGGCGCCTATACGCTCTCCGACCGCGCCACCTGGATCTCGTTCAAGAACAAGGGCGATCTCGTCATCGCGGTGGAAGGCGACAACAAAATGTTCAATCAGTATGGCGTCATCCTGGTGAATCCGGCGAAGCATCCGAATGTGAAGAAAGAGCTTGGCCAGCAGTTCATCGACTATCTGGTCTCACCGGAAGGGCAGAAGACGATTGCCGGCTACAAGATTGATAGCCAGCAATTGTTCTTCCCCAACGCCAGCGACCCGGGGGCGTGAGGGACAGAGCGAAGACGCACATCCTAAAGGCGCTTTTCTGATAAAGTCGCCCCTCATCGCGAGGGAGCCGACATGCAACACGTCTGGCAAGGCATCGGAAAACTGTGGCAGACGGAAACCCGCCTGCTCGTGTCCGTTCTCGTGGTTGCCGGGCTGCTCCTTATATTCGGCCTCATCGCCGATGAGGTTATGGAAGGCTCGACCTCTGCCTTCGACCGTTATGTGATCCTCGCGTTCCGCGCCGGCGATGCATCCACACCCATCGGACCGCCCTGGGTGCAGGAGATGGCGCGCGACATCACCGCGTTGGGAAGCTACGCCGTTCTCGGCATCATGTTGTTTGCGATAGCGGGATATTTGCTGCTCGTCCGCAAGCGCGCCGCCGCGTGGCTGATGCTTGCCGCCGTACTCGGCGGCATTGCGATGAATAGTTTGCTCAAGCTGGGCTTTGCCCGGCCGCGGCCGGATTTCGTCGCGCCTGCCGCAAGGGTCTTCACCGCGAGCTTCCCCAGCGGCCATGCGGCGATCTCAGCCATTACCTATCTCACCCTCGCGGCGCTTCTGGCGCGGACGACTCCGTCGCGGCGCCTCGGCGTTTACTTTGTCATCATTGGAGTAACGCTCACGCTTCTGGTTGGCATCAGCCGCGTCTATCTCGGAGTGCATTATCCAACCGATGTCCTTGCCGGTTGGTGTATTGGCTCGGCCTGGGCAATGGGATGCTGGGCCCTCATGACGAGGCTGCAGCGACGAGGCCGGGTTGAGCCTCCGGAAAAGCGGTGAGCCTGAACATTCGCCGCGACCGCGCGTTAGCACCAACCACGGCCGATGAGGCAAGCTTGAAACCGCACCGCGTAAGCGTCCTGCTGAACGCTTTTTCCGGCAAGACGGATGGAGAAGGCCGCGATCAGCTTCGCGGCGCGTTGCAATCCGCTTTTGATAAGCACGGCATATCGGCCAGTTTGGAATTTTTATCCGGCGCGGATTTGCGCTCCGCTGCGGAACGCGCGGTGGAGAAAGCGACCCATGGCGAGATTGACGCGGTCATCGTTGGCGGCGGAGATGGCAGCATCAGCACGGTGGCCGGCGTCCTGGCCGGCAGCGGCGTTCCGCTCGGGATCATTCCGCTCGGGACACTCAACCACTTTGCCAAAGATTTGAAGATACCGCTCGCTATGGAAGAAGCGATCGCGGTCATCGCCGCCGGCGAGGCGCGTCCTGTCGACGCCGGCGAGGTCAACGGCCGTCTATTCATCAACAACTCGTCGATCGGCATCTATCCGTATCTGGTGATCGATCGCGAAAAACGGATGCGCCGCGCCGGGTTGCCAAAATGGCCGGCGATGATCCTGGCCGGCCTGACGGCGTTTCGGAATTTTCCCATCCACCGGCTCTCGATCCGCGGCGAGGATTGGACGGAGCCGTGCCGAAGCCCATGCCTGTTCGTTGGCAACAATAAGTATCAGCTCAGCGGCACGGCGCTTGGCAGCCGTGAGAGGCTGGATGAAGGCCGGCTCTGCCTCTACATCGCCAGGCAACAAAGCCTATGGGCGCTGCTGTGGCTCGCCTTTCGTTGCGTTATCGGGCTTCTTCAGCCTCGCGACCTGCGCATCGTCATCCTTCCTACCGTCGATATCAGCTCGCATGGCAGGCGGCTCTTGGTGGCGCTCGATGGGGAGATCGAAATCATCCGGTCGCCGTTACATTACCGCACCAGACCGGGAGCGCTGCGCGTATTCGCCCCCGTCCCCGCGGAAGTTTGACGTTGCCATGCGCACCATCGCTCAAATTTCCGATCTTCATTTCGGGCGGCATAGTCTCAGCGTCGCCGAGGACCTCCTTGCCAGCGTGAACGAAAATCATCCGCATTTGGTCGCGCTCAGCGGCGATTTCACGCAGCGTGCCCGCCACGCCGAGTTCGCCGAAGCCCGTCGATTTCTCGACCGCATTCCGCATCCAAAGCTCGTGGTGCCAGGCAACCACGACATCCCGCTTTACAACGTGTTCGTCCGCTTTCTGACGCCGCTGTCGAAATTCCACCGCTACGTTACGCCGGTCGGCCATTCCGGCGGTTTCTTTCACGACGACGAGATCGCGGTTCTCGGCCTTAATACCGCTCGCGGGTTTTCGCGGAAGAACGGCCGCATTTCCCTGCAACAGATCGCGCAGATCGGGTGCGTCTTTCGTGATGTACCTGGGGGTGTTTTTAAAATCCTGGTGACGCATCACCCGCTGGCGGCGCCAAGCGGCAACGCCTTGCTCAATCTTGCCGGCCGGTCGCGCCTCGCACTGCAAGCGATCGCAAATGCCGGGGTGCATCTGCTGCTGTCAGGCCACCACCACCGCGCCCTGAGCGGGAGCTTCGCCGAGATGGAAGACGGCGGTTCAATCCTCGTCCTGCATGCCGGCACGGCGATTTCAACGCGCATGAGAGGCGAGGGAAACAGTTACAACCTGATCCATGTCGACAAGGAGCAGGTGTCGGTTCGCGTCATGGAGTGGGCGGCAAGCGATGGCTTTCGAGAGAAAACCAACGCGACCTATGTCTTCGGCGAAGGAAGGTGGCGACCGAAATAGACGCTCGACGTTCGAAGCTGGGCGGCATCTCGCGCCCCCGATGAGGCGCCGCGCACGCTTGGCGGCGGCACCGAGCCGGGCCTACAATTGCCTCCGGACCGCCCGCAGTGGCCGGCCAAGGAGGGAACATGCTGACACGAAGTGTCGCGGCATTTCTGACCGTTCTCGCGCTGATTTCGTCTCCGGCGCGCGCCGACGCGGTTTCCGATTTCTACAAGGGCAAGACCGTCAACCTGATCGTCGGCTATGGACCAGGCGGCGGTTATGACGTGTTTTCGCGCCTGTTGGGGCGCTACCTCGGCAAATACATTCCGGGCAGTCCCGCGGTCGTGGTGCAGAACATGGCCGGCGCCGGCAGTCTGCGTGCCGCCAATTATCTCTATAACGTCGCCCCGAAGGACGGGACCACTATCGGCATGTTCGCGCGCGACATGCCGCTGCTGGCCATACTCGGCGGCAATTCCAGCGTGCAGTTCGACCCGCGTAAATTCATTTGGCTAGGCTCGTCGTCGGACTTTTCCAACGACGCCTATATCCTCGTGGTGCGTAAGGACGCGCCGGTGAAGACGATCGAAGAGGCGCGCCGGCCCGGCGGTCCACCCATCACCCTTGGAGTAAGCGGCGAAGGGTCGTCCGGCACCGATGTACCCATTCTTCTGCGCGATGTCCTCGGTCTCAATTTCAAGCTCGTGGCTGGCTATCCCGATAATGGCGCCATCTTCCTCGCGCTGGAGCGCAATGAAGTGAACGGCCGCACCACCGATCTTTCTTCGATCACGTCGTTGAAGCCGGAATGGCTCAAACCCGACAGCGATATGCGCTTTCTCGCGCAGTTCGCGCGCACGACGCGGCATCCGATGTTTCCGGATGTGCCGACCGCACGTGAACTGGCGCCCAACGATCATGCCCGGGCGCTGATCGAGCTGGCAGAGCTGTCCTATATAATGTCGCGGCCCTTCGTGGCTCCGCCGGGCGTGCCGGCCGATCGCGCCCAGGCGTTGCAAGCTGCTTTTCTCGCCGTGCACAAGGATGCGGACTATCTTGCCGAGGCGGCCAAGATTCGCGTGGAAGTCAGCCCCGTCGACGGCGCCACCGTTCTCGACGCGATCAACAAGATCGCCGCCGCGCCGCCCGATCTGCTCGATTACATGCGCAAACTGCGCGCCGCCGAGAATGGCGGATAGCGGTTTCACTTTCCCCCTCCCCCTGAAAGGGGGAGGGTCAGGGAGGGGGTCATCGAGCGCCGGGTAATAGTTTTGTTGTGACCCCCACCCGGCTCATTACACTCGCCGACCTCCCCCTTTCAGGGGGAGGTAAAGGCTCTACTCTGAGCAAATAACTCCGATGCACGACAAGACCGATCAGAAGCATTGGCACGAACCTAAAGCCGGCGAGAATGCCGGCATCGGCAAGTTCAAGCGCCCGCAAATGCCTTATGACCGCTTCATGGAAGCGGAAGGCGTTCCGGTATTCCGCGGTATCGGCGTGCGCCGGGTGCAGGACCTGCCGATGGCGCCGTGGAAACGGCTCGGCGGCCGCGGTTCCTACATCCAGCTCTACGGCACCGAAGGTTTGTGGGGCATGTATCTGGTGGAGGTGCCCAGCGCAGGTGCGCTTAACGCCGAACGACATCTCTACGAAAAGATCGTTCTTGTCGTCGAAGGCCGCGGCAGTACCGAAGTATGGCAGGATGGCGAGAGCAAGCATCACGTCTTCGAATGGCAGAAGGGATCGCTGTTCACCATTCCGCTCAACGCCCATCACCGCATCGTCAACGCGGCAAGCTCCCCGGCACTGCTGCTGTGTGGTACCTCGGCGCCCAATCAGATCAATCTGATCGATAACCTGGATTTCGTTTTCAATTGTCCCTACGCGTTCAAGGACCGCTTTTCCGGCGCAGAGGATTACTTCAAGCCCAGGGACGACATCGAACCCGATCCGGTGCGCGGGCTCGCCATGCGCCGCACCAATCTGATCCCTGACATCATCAATACCGAATTGCCGCTCGACAACCGCCGTTCGCCCGGCTACCGCCGCGTCGAACCGATGATGGCGGGCAACCGCTTCTATACCTTCATCGGCCAACACGAGACCGGCCGTTATTCGAAGGCGCATAAGCATCATTCCACCGCGGTGCTGATCGCCGTCGAAGGCAAGGGCTACACTTATACCTGGCCGGAAGCGCTGGGCCGCACGCCGTGGAAAGACGGCCACGCCGACAAAGTACTGCGGCAGGATTATGAGCCGGTCGGCATCGTTTCCGCCGCGCCCATGAGCGGTGACTGGTTTCATCAGCATTTCGGCATCAGCAAAGGCGGGCTGCGGCTCGCGGCGTGGCACGGCCCCAACAATCATCCCGCGCTCAAGGCCGGCCGCCCCGGCGAAGCCATGCGCGACGTTTGGGCCATCGACGTCAACAAGGGCGGCAATGCCATTCCCTATCACCTGGAGGATCCGTTCATCCGCCAAGAATTCGGGGAGACCATGCGGCGCGAAGGCGGGGCGTCACGCATGGAGCCGAAGCTCTACGACGGCCCGCCCGAAGCCGGCATGGAAGTGCCGGACGTGATGTAGCGCGTTATCAGCGCCATCTGTCGTCCACGCAGGCTTTCGGCTGTTCGCCGCGATCCTGCGCCAGCGTGGGATAGTCGGTGTAGCCCTTGGCGCCGCCGCCATAATAGGTGGTGGGATCGTCAGCGTTGAGCGGCGCGCGCGACTTTAGCCGTTCCGGCAGGTCCGGATTGGCAAGGAACTTGCGGCCGAAGGCAATTAAATCCGCCCTGCCCTTTTCCAGCCATGCCTCGGCGCTGTCGCGGTCGAAGCCGCCGGCCACCATGAGCGTGCCGCGATATTTGCTGCGGATCAGATCGACCATACGCAATGCCCGCGCATCCGGCTCCTGGCCCTTCTCCATCGCCGCCAAGCCCGGGTTCACGATATGCAGATAGGCGAATTTATAATCGCTGAGCTTTTCCACGATGTAGCCGAAGGTCGCTTCCGGATCGTCGTCGCCGATGTCGTTAAAGGCGCCGAGTGGCGATAGCCGCACCCCGATGCGGTCCGGCCCCCAGATCGGCGAAAGCGCTTCGGCGACTTCGAACAGCAGCCGCGCGCGGTTCTGCACCGAGCCGCCATAGGTGTCGGTGCGCTGATTGGTCTTCGAGTTGATGAACTGATCGAGCAGGTAACCGTTGGCGGAGTGAATCTCGATGCCGTCGAAATTCGCCGCCTGGGCATTCTTGGCGGCGCGCGCATATTGGGCGACGACATAGGGCATCTCTTCGATCTGCAGCGCGCGCGGGCGCACGAAAGGAACCAGCTGTCCTTCGCCGCGCTCATTCTCGATAAATGCTTTGCCCTGCGGCGTGACGGCGGAAGGAGCCACCGGCAGCATCTGGTCGGGCTGCAGCGCGGGATGCGAGATGCGCCCGACATGCCAGAGCTGATTGAAGATCAACCCGCCGGCTTCGTGCACCGCCTCGGTCACCCGCCGCCAACCCTCGATCTGCTCGCGGCTGTGGATGCCGGGCGTCCAGGCATAGCCTTGGCCCTGCATTGAGACCTGCGTGGCCTCGCTAACGATGAGCGCGGCCGAAGCGCGCTGCGCGTAATAGCAAGCGGCCAGCGGCGTCGGCACGTTGCCCGGCTGGCCGGCGCGCGAGCGGGTCAACGGCGCCATCACCATCCGGTGCGGCAGCTTAAGCGGGCCGAGCTTATAGGATTGAAATAGCGGGTCGGTGGTTTGTTGTCGGGGGGCTTTGGATTTCGCGGTAACTTTAGTGCGTTCGTCCATGGGATGTTCCTTCGCGTCAGGCCTGTTCCACGCCAGATGGGGTGTGCCTGCGCATTCCGCTAGCCGTGAGCGACCTCGGCCTCAGCGGCGGCGGTAAAATCTCCAAGTCCCGCTCCGGCTTGTCCGAGAAGATTATTTTCCAACACGACACACGCTGATCGTTGTCGATCATCGCGAGCCGATCAGCGGTGCCGCACGCCTATCGGGCGGTATCTAAGTTGACTGCCAATAGGGGCTCTGCCACGATCAATTAACAACAAACCAAACGAGCAGCGGAGGAGTCATGCCGAAAATCCGTCACTTAGCGATCAAGACCAAGGACCCCGCAAAACTTTCCAAATTCTACCACGAGGTATTCGGCCTGGAGGTGATCCATAGCGAGAGCAGCGGCGCCGTCTACATGAGCGATGGCTATCTCACGCTAGCGCTCTTGAAAAATCGCGGCGATACCGCGCCGAGCGGTTTCAATCACTTCGGCTTCCACGTGGAAGACTTGAAAGACATCGAACAGAAGCTGAAGAAATTCGAAGAGCCGATGACAGCCCGTCCCTCGACGCGTCCCTTCGCCGAATACCGCGCCATGGATCCGGACGGCAATCTGTTCGACATTTCCGTGCATGGTTATGACGACGTCGAATATGCCGATCGCGAGAAGGCGAAAGAAAAAGCCAACGTCTAGCGCTGGCCGACACAAACACTTCAATCGCCTGGTGGCTCACATGTGGCGGCTGACCCGCGTTATTTGCGTAAGCTTAGTTGCCGCGCTCGCGGGTATAAGCAGCGCGCAGGCTGCCGATGAATTCTATGCCGGCAAGGCGCTGACCATCATCGCCGGCTTTCCGCCGGGCGGCGGCGTGGATGGCGAGATGCGTGTGCTCGCGCAATATTTCGCCAAACACATTCCGGGCAATCCGTCCATTGTCACCAAGAATATCCCCGGTGCGGGCGGCATCGTGCTCGGCAACTTTCTCTACAATATGGCCGCCGCCGATGGACTCACCATCGGCATGCCTGGCCGCAGCGGATTCCTTTTGAGCACGGTCGTGGCGCAGAAGGGCATCAACTACGACCTCACCAAATTCTCCTATATCGGAGGCGCCGGTAGCGCCATTAATGCGCTTTGGCTGCACCGCAGAACTGGCGTGGCATCGCTGCCGGATTTGAAACTGGCCACAAAAGAAATCCTGATCGGGGCGCTGGCGCCGCGATCGGAAAACGCCATCGCGCCGCGCGTTTTAGCAACGTCCGAACACTGGCCGCTGCGGGTCGTTACCGGTTATCCCGGATTCAACGACATATTGATCGCGGTTGAGCGCGGCGAAGTGGACGGCTTCTTCACGCACGAGGGCAGCATTCTGAATACCCGGGCCGACATGATCGCGTCCGGAGACCTAAAGCCTATCGTGCAGTCGTCCGCATATTTCCCGAATGTGCCTATCCTCGCCGATGTGGTGACAGACGCCAACGCCCGGGCGCTGCTAGGACTGGTAACGGCACCCGGCCATATCGGCCTGCCTTTGGTCGGGCCGCCCGGCGTTCCTCCGGACAAACTAGAGATTCTGCGCAAGGCTTACCTGCGGCTGATGCAGGATAATGAATACCGTGCCGACGCCGAACGGCGCGGCCTGCCAGTCGGACGCGCCGTCGGCGGTCCTGACTTGCAGAAGCTTGTCGCTCAGTCGCTGTCCTCGGTGTCCCCGGCTGTGGTCAAAGACTACCTGGCTTACACGGGGTTGAAGGCTGAGGAGTAGAACGCCGCGCTGACCGATTATTTGGGCTTGCCGATGGCGGCGATCACCTTTGGCACCAGCGAAGCGGCGAGCCGAGCTTGCGATTGCGCCGTTATATGATGATGCGGGTCGCCCACGATCCAAGCCGACGGATTGCTTTTTTCCGTACCGACAATCGATTTCTTCGACGCGTTAATCGCGACGGCGCCACGGGCACGAATACGTTGCGCGATTTGTGCCGTATTGGCCGCGGTTCCGCCGGACGCGCCGGCATCCGCATCGTTGCCGCCGCCGACGTCATAGATGACAATCTTGGTGCCGGGAGCGACCGCGGAGTCGACGCGGCTTAAAGTCTGAGCACTGGTTTCGGCAGTGACGCCGGCGTTGATTACAGTCACATCATAGCCCTTTGCCTTCAGCATACGTTCCAGCAGGGCCGGCCACGCATTACCCGCGCCGACCGCCTGGCCGGAGGTGTTGCTGGCGCCGATCGCCACGATCCGGGTCGTTTCCGCCTGTGCCGCGCCAGCGAAAACAAGCACGAAAAGAGCAAGCCATCTGGCAAGGAATCGCGGCGGGCTGCTGCGCAACATATTTTGGTTGGATAGATTGGACGGCATGAGATCGTCACCCTCTGTTGTGCTCATGATTCTGCCGGCAGATTACACGAGACTTTAAGATCCTTACATCGCCAACAAGGCTGTAGCTCACCGGCCAGGGTAAATGATTCGTATGAGCCGATGGCAAGGCATCAGAAGGTAGCAGCATTCCCCGCATGGGGCCGCCTGGCCACGGAACAAATGCATATCCATAAGCGTTTTCGTCTGTGGATATTGTCTAGAGGAGCTGGCTATGGGATTCGGAAGAGGTGCATTGCTCTGGTTGCTCGGCATTCCGCTGCCGATCATCATTCTGTTGGCTTTGTTCTGGCGTTGATTGACGCTGTCGGTCGACGGTCAATTGAACAAGTAGCCCCGCCTTTGGCGGGGTTATTTGTTTGTTAGACGGAGGGGAGAATAAGCTGAGAGAATGGCGAGCAAAAACGATCCCGCTCGGTCTAGAGCGGGATCGCTTCAAACAATGCCTCTATCAGCAACTACAGAGTACCCATACCGCGCGGACTGCCCACGCCGCCGGTGGTCCGCATGGTCTCGGGCAACCACTGGCTGCCGGCGACTGCCGCACCGGCGCCGAAAAGCAAGGCGAAGAAACTGCCGATCATAGCTATGGCGAGATTTCGTCGCGCGGCTTCGATATTGGCGGTGGCAGGAGCGCGCGGCGTCGGTGCGCGGGCGTCGGAAAGCCGCTGATACTGGGCCAATACGGTACCCGTGGGGCCGACGAGATTGCTGGCGAGCGAACTCTCTGCTGCCAGTCCCGCCGCGCCAACGACGATCAGCGTAGCCAGCGCCCAGGCCATCAAGCCGTGGGTTGCCCGAGCTTCCGCGGTGAAGGCCTCGGAGAAATGAGCGGCAACCCAGCCGCCCACAAACGCGCTGATCACACCGGACACCGCCCACCAGGCAAATACGGCCCAGCTCACCGCTCGCGGCGCGCTGTCGGCGGTGGGGACGTCAATCGTCAGCAGCCCAACGCCATATCCGATCATGATCAACAATACTTGGAAGATCAGGGATGCGATCACGCCGGCGAACACCGCCGACCAGGTCCAGCCCGTAAAGGTATAGGTTCGAAGAGCCATGGTACAACCTCCTAAGCGCGTTCAAATGCACCTAGAGAACGTGGCAGGACAATGGTAGTTCCCGAGCAAAAGCATGTTGCGCAAAGGACGTATGTTGCAACACAGCAAATGCAGCGTGAAGACGCGCGAAGAGAGCCCATCAATCAGATGGGCTCCGTCTTCGGGGCTTCAACGCTTAATGGATGACGTGACTGATAACGTAGTATCCACCACCCAACAGGAACAAAGTGCCTCCGGCCCAGAGAACGGGAATCAGAAGAACAGGCATGACGCTTCTCCTTGCTGGCTTGATCCGGATGCAACGCGTTTAACTCAAGGTAAGTTCCTGGCCTTTGTGCGGCTGTACCGCTGAGTACGGCGCTGGCGCGCCCGATCAAGTTTGGCGGCCCTCCGGAGGGGTTTCGTAGACGATATCGTTATGGCTGTTTTGATCGGCCAGAACGGCCAAACGCAAATAGCCCTGCGCCATACGTTCCAAGTCGACTCGCGCTTGCGAATCCACTTCCCCGCGCGCCTTGGCTAAAAATTCCGCTGCCTTCACTCGGTACTGGTCGGCAGGTGTCATTGTTCGGCCTGTCGCTAGGCGAATTGACGTAAATGCAGGTCAGAGTGTTTGGTTCCCAGCGAGGCTACGGTTTGGGTCCCGGGGCCGGCGCCGATTAATGACCCAATTCAAGCGCCCAATACCTGCGTCCCGATTTGGAGACCGCAGAAGCTAGGCCGTAGCTGCTCACATCGCGCAAAAGCATATTCGCGCGATGACCGGAGGAATTGATCCACATACGGACCGCGCAAGCCGAATCCGCGCAGCCATAAGCGACATTTTCCGCCCGCGCGCCGGCCGGCCCCCGGGATTGCATGAAACCGGCGTGGTCGAGAGCTTCCCGCCGCGCCATGTCGCTGGCGTGAGTTTGCGCCAGCATGGCGAGCGAAGCATCGTCGCGAAGCGCCGTGCGCCCGTGGGCGGTCCGGAACGCGTTCACCGTCGCCGCCTTTTCCGCGGCGGTGGACGGCGAGGCGCAATCGGACAAAGCGAATAACGCGGCAACGCCTACGAGAGCAAATATTTTTCTCATTCTGTATTTCCGGCGGGCATGTGCGATGGGGGTCGAAATTACGTAAAGATTGAAGCCGGCGCCAGTAGGGCGAAAATAGCCGGCAGCTTGGTCTGCAGCGCCGAAAAGAAAATTGCCGCACCCTGCGTTACGCTCTGTTCGCTTTAAGCCGCCGGTTGAGAAAAATACCCTTCAACAACGCGCTTTTGTAGTAGCAGGCCTTCTGTAGAGACGCCATATAGTGAAAGAATAGATTTTTATTCTCCGCGCGCTCTTGCTTTCATGGCCCGATCCATGATGTTGACACGCACGAAACGAAATCTGCATCCAACATTGGCAAGAACAATGAAGACGAGTCTGTTTCCCGCCCGCGTCTATCGGACAATCGCATTGCTTATGCGTTGCGCGGTTGCGATTGCGTTGCTGGCATCACCGCTTCCTGCACTGGCATCACCGCTTCCTGCATTTGCCAAAACCACCTTGCGCGTCGGCCATTTCCCCAACATCACCCACATTCAGGGTCTGGTCGCGCATGGGCTTTCGCGCCAAGGCAAAGGCTGGTTCGAGCAGCACCTCGGGAACGAAGTGATCATTGAGTGGTTTGTCTACAACGCCGGCCCGAGCGCCATGGAAGCGATCTTCGCCAAATCAATCGACCTTACTTATGTCGGACCTAGTCCGGCAATCAACGCCTACGCAAAATCGAAGGGCGAAGAGGTTCGTATCGTGGCGGGCGCCGCCAACGGAGGATCGGCGCTTGTGGTGCAAGCCGATTCCAATCTGAAGACCGCCGCCGATTTCCGCGGCAAGAAGATAGCGACCCCGCAACTCGGAAATACCCAGGATGTGGCGGCGCGCTCGTGGCTGGTCGCCGGCGGCCTCAAGATCACGCAGATGGGCGGCGATGCGCAGGTGATACCGACGGCTAACCCCGATCAGCTCCTGTTGTTCAAGCAAAAGCAGCTTGACGCCGTGTGGACGGTCGAACCGTGGGTTTCGCTTTTGGAAACCGAGGCCGGCGGCAAAGTTCTGGTTGAAGAGCCGGAGGCCATCACCACCGTGCTGGTGTCGCGCAGCGATGTGCTTCAAACTCAGAAAGAAATGGTGCAAAAATTCGTCGAAGCGCATCGGGCGCTGACCGACTGGATCAAAGCCAATCCAGCCGAAGCTCAGCGTTTGGCGCGAGAGGAATTGATCGCCGAAACACGGGCCAATGTGTCCGCGGATTTGATGGCGCGCAGCTGGAAGCGTATTGTGCTCACCAACGAGGTTTCGCCGGAGGTGGTGGCCAAAAGCGTAACCAGCGCGCAAGCCGCCGGTTTCTTGCGCGACGCTCCGGATTTATCGCGGTTGATCGAGAAGCCTTGATGCTGACTCGCAGCGAATTCCAGGTCGCGACCGCGGCTAAGCTTTCGGTCGAGCACGTTTCCAAATGGTATAAGACACCGCGGACGACGGTGCATGCCCTCGATGACGTCACGCTCCAGGTCGAGGAGGGAGAATTCGTTTGCCTCGTCGGCCCGAGTGGGTGCGGTAAATCCACGCTGCTCGACATCATAGCTGGCCTCACCATGCCGGATGAAGGCCGCGTGCTCGCGGACGATCAGCCGGTTATGGGCCCCGGCCGCCACCGCTTGGTGATGTTTCAGGAATCCGCACTGTTTCCCTGGCTCGACGTGCTCGGCAACGTGATGTTCGGGCTGAAACGGGCGCCGGGTCTAACCCGGCGGCAACAGCGCGAGATCGCCGAACACCACCTGCAGCTCGTCGGGCTGGAAAAATTCAGACATGCTTATGTGCACGAGCTTTCGGGCGGGATGAAGCAGCGCATCGCGCTGGCGCGGTCGCTTGCGCCCGATCCGCGCGTGCTGTTGATGGATGAGCCGCTGGCCGCGCTCGACGCTCTGACGCGGGAACAACTCTATCCGGATATTCAGGACATTTCGCAGAGCCGCAAGAAGACCATCATCCTGGTCACGCATAATGTCCGCGAGGCGGTTTGCCTTGGCGATC
>JAXDOS010000080.1:0-6727 GCA_034668785.1 Alphaproteobacteria bacterium | reverse complement strand
ATAGCCGGTGCGTTCGCGCAGCGCGATTTCGCTGGAATAGAAAGCCTCGCGGTCGCCGGAAATCAGCCCCCGCATCACCGGGTGCTCGGGCTGATGGGTTTGCAGATAGCCGTGGCCCTGCCCCGCTTCCCGTCCGGCGCGACCCATCACCTGATGCAGCAGTTGGAAGGTGCGCTCGGCAGCGCGCGGATCGCCGTTGCCGAGGCCGAGGTCGGCATCGACGATGCCGACGAGATTGAGTTTGGGGAAATGATGCCCCTTGGCGACGAGTTGCGTGCCGATGATGATGTCGAACTTTCCTTCGGCGATGTCGTCGAGTTCCTGGCGCAACCGTTCGACAGATTCCACGAGATCGCTCGACAGCACCAGCACGCGGCTTTCTGGAAACAACTCGCCGACTTCTTCCCCCAGCCGCTCCACGCCGGGCCCGACTGCCGCGAAACTTTCCGTGGCATGACACTTCGGACATTCGTTCGGCAGCGGCATGGAATAACCGCAGTGGTGGCATACGAGGCGCCGCCGGAAGCGATGGTCGACCAGCCAGGCGTCGCAATTCGGACATTGCAGACGGAAGCCGCAGGCGCGGCATAACGTCAGGGGCGCGTAGCCGCGGCGATTAAGAAACAACAGCGCCTGTTCGCCGCGCTCCAGCGCGATCTTTACCGCTTCGGCGAGGCGCGGGGCGATGAAGCGTCCGCGCGGCGGTCCTTCCGACTTGAGGTCGATCGCCTCGATATGCGGCAGATGCTGGCCGCCGAAACGCTCCGGCAGATGCAGGCGCTTGTAGCGCCCGCGCCGGGCGTTGACCTCGCTCTCGACCGACGGTGTCGCCGAAACCAGCACGATGGGAATCTGCGCAACATTGGCGCGCACCACCGCCATATCGCGGGCGTGATAATGCGCACCGTCTTCCTGTTTGTAGGCGGGATCGTGCTCCTCATCGACGATGATGAGTCCAAGATCGGCATAGGGCAAAAACAGCGCCGAGCGAGCGCCAACCACCACCTTGACCTCACCCGCCGCCACGGCCGCCCAGGTGCGCGCCCGCTTGCGCGGGGACAGTTGCGAATGCCATTCCGCGGGCGGCACGCCGAAACGCGCGGCGAAACGATCGAGCGCCTGCGCGGTCAGTGCGATCTCCGGCATCAGGATCAGCGTTTGCCGGCCTTTGCGGAGGTTTTCGGCGACGGCTTCATAATAGACTTCGGTTTTGCCAGAGCCGGTGACGCCGTCGATCAGTGTGGCGGAAAATCCACCCGTTTGCACCGTCTCGCGCAGCGCCTTCGCCGCCGCGTCCTGTGCCGTGGTGAAATCCGGCTGGTGATGATCGGGATCGGGTTCCCGCGCCACCGGCTGCGGCGGCAGCGCCACCGCTTCCAGCGTGCCCTCATCAATCAACCCGTCGATGACGCCGGCGCTGACGCCCGCCTCCTGAGCGGCTTCTCCCTTGCTGCGGAGGGCGCCGTCTTCCAGCAGGCGCAGCACGCGCGCACGCGCCGCGGTCATGCGCTCCGGTGGAGCACCGCCAAGCCGCACGCCGACGCGCTCGCGCTCCGGACCGAGATCGCCCATGCGCAATGTCATGCGCAGCACGGTGCCGCGCGCCGTCAAGGTATAGCCGGACACCCAGTCGACGAACTGGCGCAGTTCGGGCTTCAGCGGCGGGCGGTCGAGCTTTTCGGAAACATCCTTGAGGCGGTTATGCAGACCGGGGCGTGCGGTGCCCTCGCCCCAGACCACGCCGATGCATTCACGCGGCCCTAGCGGCACCGAGACGATGTCGCCGGGCGCCAACTCAATGCCGGCCGGCACCTGATAGCTATAAGCTTGGTCCAGCGCGACCGGCACCAGAACATCGACCATGCGCTTTGCCATAAGATTGGCCCGATTCCCGGCGGCTTAAGAAAGGGTAAGGAAGCGGCTGTGATTATGCACGAGGTGTCAAGATAGCTTGGTTCGCCCTCATCCTGAGCAGGCCGCGCAGCGGCCGTCTCGAAGGGTGAGGTAACCTGGAAAGCCGCTAAGACAAATGCCATCGGCAAACCTCACACCCACCCCCTTCGCCCCCGATGTGGCGGCGCAGGTGGCGCGGTGGCTGGCGCATCTCGGGGCCGAGCGGCGGATGTCGCCGAAAACGCTCGAAGCCTATCAGCGCGACGTGAACCAATTCCTCGGCTTTCTCGCGGAGCATCTCGGCGGCGCGCCCTCGCTCAAGCAACTCGCGAAAATCACGCCGCAGGACGTGCGCGCCTTCATGGCGGGCCGGCGGGCATCGGGCATCGGCGGACGCTCGCTGATGCGAAACCTCGCGGGTGCGCGCTCCTTCGCCCGTTTCCTCGAACGCAACGGCAAAGGCAAAGTGGCAGCGCTTGCCGCCGTGCGTGCGCCGAAGATCAGCAAGAGCCTGCCGAAGCCGCTTGCCGCCGCCGCCGCCAAACGCATGACGGAGACCGATCTGCGCGCCGGCGAGGAGCGCGAGCCCTGGATTTTCGCCCGCGATGCCGCCGCCCTGGCGCTGCTCTATGGATCGGGCCTGCGCATCTCCGAAGCGCTTGGTCTCAAACGCGGCGACGTGTCCGCGCCGGGCGCGGGCGATGCCATCACCGTCTTGGGAAAAGGCGGCAAGAGCCGGATGGTCCCAGTGCTGCCGCAGGTGTTGGAACTGATCGCCGAGTATGTCTCGCTCTGTCCCTATGACCTGCCGCCCAATGGCCCGCTGTTCGTCGGCGCCCGGGGCGGCACGCTGTCGCCGCGCATCCTGCAGCTCACCATGGCGCGCCTGCGCGGCGGGCTCGGCCTCCCCGATAGCGCGACGCCGCATGCGTTGCGGCATTCCTTCGCCACGCATCTGCTGGCGCGCGGCGGCGACCTGCGGGCAATCCAGGAATTGCTGGGCCATGCATCGCTATCGACCACGCAAATCTATACGGAGGTCGATACGGCGCGATTGATTGAAGTCTACCGCAATACGCATCCGCGGGCTTGACCCTGGAATTCAGGCCCAACTGTCTTGCGAATGCCACAAGCTTCCCCCACTCTCTCCGGAATTAGCGAGGGGGAACGGATCATGGCTGGCGCTCACGAAAATATGGAACATGCGGAGCATGCCGAGCACGCATCACATTCAAACAAGAAGATCGCGCTGCTGATCTCGGTGCTGGCGCTTTTCTTGGCCTTTTCCGAAACCCTCGGCAAAAGCGCGCAGACGCTCGGAATCGAGTTGAACATTAAATCGTCCGACACGTGGAATTTCTTCCAGGCCAAGAGTATTCGCCAGACCACGTTGCGGACCGCTGCCGAGGCGATGTCGGCGGAGCTTCCCGCATTTGCCAACGATGAGGCCAAGGCGGCTGTCGGCAAGCAAATCGATACCTGGAAGCAGACAGTAGCCCGCTACGAAACCGAGCCTTCCACCGGAGAGGGGCGCAAGGAGCTTATGGCGAAAGCACAAGCCCTGGAGCATCAGCGCGATGTCGCCATGGCGCGCTATCACAACTACGAATACGCATCCGCCGCCTATCAGATCGGCATCGTGCTGGCGTCGGCGGCCGTGATCACCGGGATGATGGTGCTGGCTTTCGGCTCTATCGGGCTTGGTGTCGTCGGCCTGGTCTTCACCGGACTTGGCCTATTCGCGCCGGAGACCCTGCACGACCTGAGTCATTGGGTGGAGCATATCTTCGCGGGCAGCGGCGCGCATTAGTGCATTTCCGGCAACGCTAGGACGCCGCGGCGCGGGCGCGCATCCGGCGGCGCATGTCGGTGAGCCTTTTCCACAAACGGCTGCCGCGCCCCGGCTTCAAGAGCCGCAGCCAGACCTCCATGCGGTGGCGTAGCGGATCGACCAGTCCATGCGCCCAATCGCGCAGCCACATCACGTAGTCGTAGAGTCGCTTGAACCAGGCGATCTGCAGCAACTTGTGGCGCGTGACGTCGAAGATGAAGGCAAGAATGCCCAAGCCCACGACCTTCGCCAACACCAGTGTTATCAGCGCGCTCATCCACCAGCCTTGGGCGATGAACCAGAACTCAAGGAATTTGACCGGTATAGCTAGACTCAAAGGAATTAGGAAAACGACCAGCGCCAGGGCCGGTGGGGCTCGATCGAATATCGGCTTCAGCCGGCTCTTGAGCCTTTTCCAGGGGATGACATTGACGATAGCCGCGACGATCGGGGCCAAGTGATCCCACAACCACGCTTCCAACAGGAAAAGCATGGCAAGAAAAATCCAGAACGGGTTTGTCTCGATTTTCCTGCGCATTATATGACCACGTCACCCCCGGGCTTGACCCGGGGGTCTATCGAATAAAAGGCATTTCGCAAAAAGATGGATTGCCGGGTCAAGCCCGGCAATGACGAGGCCGTGGGGAAGCCACCTGTCAGCATTGCGTCACATATGGATAGCCCGCTTGCCCACTGCCAGGGCCGCTTCCTTGACCGCTTCGGGCAGCGTCGGATGGGCGTGACAGGTGCGCGCGATATCCTCTGACGCCGCGCCGAATTCCATGGCGACGGCAGCTTCCGCGATCATATTTCCGGCGTCGGCGCCGACGATGTGCACGCCGAGCACGCGGTCGGTTTTGGCGTCCACCAGAATTTTCACGAAGCCTTCGGTGGTCAGATTGACCTTGGCGCGGCCGTTGGCGGTGAAAGGAAACTTGCCGGCGTTATAGGCGACGCCCGCTTGTTTCAACTCCTCCTCGGATTTCCCCACCGAGGCGATCTCCGGATAGGTATAGACCACATTCGGGATCACGTCGTAATTCACATGGCCCACTTGGCCGGCGAGAATTTCCGCGACCGCAATGCCCTCGTCCTCGGCCTTGTGCGCCAGCATCGGTCCAGTGATGACGTCACCGATGGCGTAGATGCCGGCGACACTCGTTGCGTAATGTGCATCGACAACGACGCGGCCGCGCTCGTCCTTTTTCACGCCGGATTCTTCAAGCCCGAGGCCTTGGGTGAAGGGTACGCGGCCGACAGCGACCAGCACTACGTCCGCTTCGATCGTTTCCGCCGCACCGCCCTTGGCCGGCTCGACTTTGGCTTTGAGCGTTTTGCCGGAAGCATCGACGCCGGTGACTTTCGATGACAGCTTGAATGTCATGCCCTGCTTTTCGAGGATACGCTGAGACTGCTTGCAAACTTCGCTGTCCATTCCGGGCAGAATACGGTCGAGGAATTCTACGACCGTTACTTGCGCGCCAAGCCGCCGCCACACCGAGCCAAGTTCGAGGCCGATCACGCCCGCCCCAACTACGAGTAGGCGTTCAGGCACTTTGTCCAGCGCGATGGCGGTGTCCGACGACACGATGCGCTTCTCGTCGATGTCGATGCCTTTGAGTTTCGCCACGTCAGAGCCGGTGGCAATGACGATGGATTTGGTGTCGAGCGTTTGCGATTTTCCGCCTTCACTTTTGACCTCGACCTTGCCGGCGGCGGCGATGCGGCCGGTGCCGTGGTAGGTATCGATCTTGTTCTTCTTCAGCAAAAACTCGACACCTTTGACGTTGCCGTCGACGCCCTCGTCCTTGAACGTCATCATCGCCGCAAGATCGAGCTTGGGCTTGCCGACCTTGATGCCCATCTTCTCGAATTTGTGCCCGGCTTCCTCGAACAACTCTGACGCATGCAGCAGCGCTTTCGAGGGAATGCAGCCGATATTGAGGCAGGTGCCGCCGAAGGTGGCGCGCTTCTCCACCACGGCCGTCTTCAGGCCAAGCTGCGCCGCGCGGATGGCGCAGACATAGCCGCCGGGGCCGGTGCCGATGACGATGAGGTCGTATGACATAAACTAACTCCGCATTCTCTGCGTCGTCATGCCCGCGCTTGTCGCGGGCATCCACGTCTTGGCGATAGAAGAAAGACGTGGATGGCCGGGACAAGCCCGGCCATGACGGAAAATATTTAAAGGTCGAGCACGATGCGCGCCGGATCTTCCAGGTTTTCCTTCACGCGCACCAGAAACGTCACCGCCTGCTGGCCGTCGACCACACGGTGATCGTAGGAGAGCGCGAGATACATCATCGGCCGGATTTCCACCTTCCCTCCAATCGCGACCGGCCGCTCCTGGATTTTGTGCATGCCGAGAATGCCCGACTGCGGCGCATTGAGGATCGGCGTCGACATCAGCGAGCCATAGACGCCGCCATTGGTGATGGTGAAGGTGCCGCCCAGCATTTCCTCGATCTTGAGTTGGCCGTCGCGCGCACGCTTGCCGAGATCGCCGATCTTCTTCTCGATCTCCGCAAGCGAAAGCCTGTCGGCATCGCGCACTACCGGCACGACCAGGCCGCGCTCGGTGCCGACAGCGACGCCGATATGATAATAATTCTTGTAGACGAGGTCGGTGCCGTCGATCTCCGCATTGACCGCCGGAATTTCCTTCAACGCCTGCACGCAGGCGCGCACGAAGAAGCCCATGAAGCCGAGCTTCACGCCGTGCTTCTTCTCGAACAGTTCCTTGTAGTGCGTGCGAAGCGCCATCACCGCGCTCATATCAACCTCGTTGAAGGTCGTGAGCATGGCCGCGGTGTTCTGTGCATCCTTGAGCCGCCGCGCGATGGTCTGGCGCAGCCGCGTCATGTGCACGCGCTCCTCGCGCGCGGCATCATCGGGAGCCGAGGGCCCGCGCGCCTGGACGGCGGCGGCGGTTTGCGCGACCGGCGTCGGCTGCGCCGCCGCACGCTCGATGGCCGCCATCATGTCGCCCTTGGTGACGCGGCC
>JAXDOS010000079.1:0-10878 GCA_034668785.1 Alphaproteobacteria bacterium | reverse complement strand
GAATAAGGCGCTTGCGAGGACGGCCTTACGACGGCATGTCTTCAAAATCTGCTGGATTTTGTCGCCTGCATGCGTTACGTGACATCCGAGCTCGTAAGATCATCGGGCGGCGTCGAGGCCCGCTTCCTGCTCGGCGACCAGACCGAGCGCCGTCCAGTCGAGACCGCCATAGCCGCGGGCAATCCCTGTGATCAGCCGATCCCGCACGACATTTACCGATGGCGTCGGAGCGCCGGCATTTTCTGCCTCGGCCAGCGCCAGGCGCACATCCTTGAGCACCAGGGGCATGACGAACCCGGGTGCGTATGACTTCCGGACAATCTTGTCGCCATAGAGTTTATGCACCCGTCCGCCGAACATCGTGCTTGTCATGATGTCGATGAAGAGCTGGGGATCCAGGCCGCGCTTGAGGGCCACGGCGACGACTTCACCCAGCATCTCCAGCGAGGTCGCGGTCATCATATTACCGAGCAGTTTGACGAGGTTCGCGTGTCCAGGCTCGGTACCGATGACAAATGTTTTTTGCCCGAGACGGTCGAGTAGCGGCTGGCAGCGCTCGATGTCGCTTGGCGATCCCGCGGCGATAATGAAAAGCTGGCGCGCTTTTGCGGCATCCGGATTTCCAAAGACCGGCGCTGCCACGTAGCCCTGCCCGTGACGGGCATGCTCCTTCGCCAGGTGAGATGCAGTGGATGAGCTTATTGTGCTCATGGAAAGGTGAATTGCGCCGCGCTTTAATCCCGAGGCGAGACTGCCGATACCGAGGTCCTCTCGTCCAAGCACGACCTCGCAAGCCGCGGCGTCGTCCGGCAGCATGCTGATCACGATCTCGCAGTCGAATAGCTTGCCGATTTCCGTCGTCGGGTTGAGACCGAGGGCCACGAGCCTGTCCATTTGATCCGGGCGACGCACATAGGCAATCACCCGATATCCGGCGGCGGCAAGGTTCGCGGCCATCGCCGTCCCCATGTGGCCGAGGCCGACAAAGCCGATTTCGGCCGTCATCGGCAGGCGGCGATCCGAGGCGGTCTTGGATGATGCGGCGGAGCTGGCGAGATGCGACGCGGATTCATTGTCGGACATATGTTGCCTCCAAATTTGGCGAGCTATGCGCTTGCGGGATTGCAGACGTCGCGCTTGACGACGCGGCAGCCGTTCGCAACCCTTCCATGGTAGCGACGCGGTTCTTCACCGCTTTTTGCACCTTCTCGAAAGCGCGCACCTCGATCTGGCGCACCCGCTCGCGGGAGACGCCGAACTCTTCGGCGAGTTGCTCCAGCGTGATCGGATCTTCCGCCAGCCGCCGCGCCTCGAAGATGCGCCGCTCGCGCTCGTTGAGCACGCCGAGCGCCTGGGATAAGGCGCTGCGCCGGTTGTCGAGCTCCTCGTTCTCGGCCAGGATGCGTTCTTGGGTCGGCGCGTCGTCGACCAGCCAATCCTGCCATTCGCCGGCATCGCCTTCCTCGCGGATCGGCGCGTTGAGCGAGGTGTCGCCGCCGAGACGGCGGTTCATGTCGACCACGTCCTGCTCGGTGACGCCAAGGCGCTTGGCGATCAGCTTGACCTGATCCGGGCGCATGTCGCCTTCGTCCAGCGCGGAAATCTTGCTCTTGGCCTTGCGCAAGTTGAAGAACAGCTTTTTCTGGTTGGCGGTGGTGCCCATCTTCACCAGCGACCAGGAGCGCAGGATGTATTCCTGGATCGCCGCCTTGATCCACCACATGGCGTAAGTGGCCAGCCGGAATCCTTTCTCCGGCTCGAAGCGCTTGACCGCCTGCATCAGCCCGACATTGCCTTCGGAAATCACTTCCGCGATCGGCAAGCCGTAGCCGCGATAGCCCATGGCGATCTTGGCGACGAGGCGCAGATGGCTGGTGACGAGCTTATGCGCCGACTCGCGGTCGCCGTGCTCGCGCCAGCGCTTGGCCAGCATGTATTCCTGCTGCGGCTCCAACATCGGGAACCGCCGAATCTCTTCGAGATAACGGGTAAGGCCGGATTCAGCAGTTAGAATCGGCAAAGCCGAGGTACGGGCCATAACAGCGCCCTCCAAGTTGGAGGGCCCCAGACAAAGTTGGGGCCCTCTACTTTAGCTAGCTTCTTCACTTCGATGAGTAATCCTGCTCCAGGTGCTCGCGGATCCGCGGGTCCGGATCGGAGCCGACGTAGACCCCGTTCTTGTACGCGTCGAAAGACGATCTGTGGACGAACGGCGACGCATCGTCCCACGGCTTCTGATGGTTTGTGGAAGCGACGGCGGCAACCGCCGGCGTCGCGACCGAAGCGGCAAGCGCCACTGCAAGGATGATTTTTTTGATCATGATACTTCTCCTGGTTCGAGTTGAAGCTTTCGCTTCGGGTCATTCCGCCAAGATACGAAACAGCCTTGGCTACCGCCGAAACCTAGGGAGAGAGGAGCCATGTCGGAAATGCATTCTCGTCATTGATATATGCGCATTGAGAATTTTGGAATGCCGCGCCGTCCGTATGCAGCTACGCCTGCCGCCGCAAAACTGGCTCGGCCGGCGACGCCTCCGACTTAAATGACGACCTTCGCCTAAGGGTCAGGTCTCATGTCTGTCCGGTTCAATCGCCTCGGTTTGTGAGAACGCGATAGGTCCGCTCTTTCAACAAGAGCCGACATCTAAAATCTCGCGACGATAAGGCCCGTCGCCCGAGTTGATGAAAAATGTTGAAACCGCTGATAGCAATAAACTGAGCGTGGAAACGCTGCTGTGGCAGGATTGTTAATACCGGATGCTTGTCCGCGCCTTACGGGCGTTGTGGGAGACGAATTATGGAAGGATTCTCTTGTTGAAGCATGCTTCGCATGATCGGGTTGCCGCATAAATCACGTCGACTGGTCCGCACCTTTCGGGATGCGGACGCCTTGCAAAAACTGCAAGGGAACGCTTGCTCCAAACGGGTCTAGCAGTGGCGACCATCGTCATCGTAGCCATGCTCGGGATCACGGTGCCGGTATTGCACCTGAATGTACACGTGCATTGAAGTCGTCAGCTTGGATTCATGACTATCTCCGGTGATATATCCGCCTTTCGATGTGCCAGATTTGCCAGCGCAAACACGCGCGAAAACAGCAATAGAAGCTGGAGTCAAATCCGAAGAAGCTGGAGCCAAATCGGAGCCAAAAGTTCAAAAGATCAATAAAGTCAACGGATCACCAATGCTTCCCAAGCTGCATACGAGGGTTCGATTCCCTTCGCCCGCTCCAAATATTTGTCTGGCCACGCGGTTATTAGCTCTTGATGGCGGTCATCCGTCCGGTAACGCCTGAGCCGGAATAGATTCCTGGATCAAAAATATCCGCACTGTGTCCGCCAAGCCATGGCGAAGCGGTCCTCTGCAAGCTACAAATAGCGAGGGTTCGACCAGGGGATGGGGAATCATGCGGGGGATTTGCGCGGCTTTGATCCTGGCTGCTTCGATGCTGGCCAGCTTGGCTTCCGCTTCGGCGGCAGTCCGCATCGGGGGAGATCGAGGCGGCCAGATTGGGCCCTATCTTTCACAATTCGCCACGATGCGTGACTCGGGACAGCGGGTTGTCGTCGACGGCTCTTGCCTGTCGGCTTGCACGCTGGTCCTGGGAACCGTCCCGCGGGATCGCATTTGCGTCACGCCGCGCGCGAATTTTGGTTTCCATGCCGCATGGAATATGGGCCCGAGCGGCGCAGCCGTATATAGCGCCGAAGGCACACAACTGCTTTGGGACGTATACCCCGCGGCGGTGCGGCAATGGATCACCCGCCACGGCGGGCTCACGCCCCGCATGATCTATCTCCGCGGGCGGGAATTATCGGCGATGTACCCCACTTGCATCTGAGGGATCCGGAAGCTTTTCGGACGCACATTGTCCCCAGCGGGCTTCAGGCTTATGTGAGCAGCGATCCAGCGCGCGACAACAGCCGCTGAGGAGCCTCCATGCCAAATGCCGTCTCTCCGTCATCGGGCCCTTTATCGCCATCCAACAAGCTGATCGCGGCGGTGATCGGCTTGGTGCTGGCTGCCACCGTCGGGCTTTGGGGCTATTACGGCACTGCGGTCTTCTACGAAATGATCCTCGCGGGCGTCGCGGCGTGTTTTTAAGCGTGGAGAGCAAAAGGTCTGTCCGATGAAAGCGCAGACGACACGCCTGGTGCTTTTGCTATCGGCCTTCGCTCTCGGATTGGTGCTGTGCGTCAGCCTTGTCGTTTTGGTAGCCGGACGAGGCAGCCCGCCAATTCCGCAGGCGGCGGCAATCGGCGGCCCTTTCCAACTGGTGGATCAGAATAACCGGCTTGTCACTGAGCAAGATATGAAAGGGCGCCCGTTTCTGGTCTTCTTCGGTTTTACCAATTGCCCAGATGTCTGTCCCACCACCTTGTTCGACATTTCGGAGATATTCCGCGAACTCGGAGCCGACGCCGATCGCGCCGGGGCGCTTTTCATCACCGTGGATCCTGAGCGGGACGCGCCAGCCATGCTCAAGGATTACCTGTCGAGCTTCGATCCGCATTTGCGCGGCCTGACGGGAGACGCGGCCGCTATAGCGGCAGTCGAAAAAAGCTATCGGGTCTATGCAAAAAAAGTGGCGACTGGCGACGGCAGCTATACGATGGACCACACCGCGATTGTCTATTTGATGGACAAGGACGGCCGCTTCATCGCGCCATTCAATATCAAGCGGCGGCCGCAAGAAGCAGCCGCCGACTTGCGCCGGTATCTTTGATAGGCGATCCGCCGCACTGTTTGCGGTGCGGCGGATATTCAAAGTCTGCGATATTTAACGATTCCGTTTCAGGCCACCGCCTTCGGCGTCCTTCGCCATGCCATCATCTTTTTCATGGCTGGCTGCGGTCGGCACATCGTCCTTGACTGAGGACTTGGATGAGCTCTTCTTGTTGACCTTCTGGCCCATCGCGCCGGACCCGGTCGTCATCTTCATTCCCTTCTGATCATTATTTTTTAGCCCGCCGCCCTCGGCGTCCTTGGCCATGCCATCGTCCTTTTCATGGCTGGCCGCAGTCGGTTTCTTGTCCATATTCGTTTGGGCGAAACCTGTGCCAGCAAATGCTGCTAGTCCGAGGGCCAAGGCGCTGACCCGCAGCGCAGTCCAGCCGTAACGCATATTGTCTTTCCGCATTGTCCGTCTCCTCAAGCTTCAGGTGTTCAAAGGCGCAACACCAATTTCCAACAATCGATGCGAATATCAGTTCCATTCGAAGCGCTTGATACGCGCGAAGACGGGACGAATTATCAGGCCTGAATTTCGTGGCGATATAGATAGTTCGCCGGATGGCTCGACTTGTAGTGAGTTAAGAAAACGCTAAGCGGCCGGACTGGCCCGCGGTTGCCACAGTCCCGGCTCATTTCGCGGAACTTTGCCCATCATGCGTTCGATGGCGGCGTGCCGCCGCGATGTATGCGCCAAGCCATGCTCGGTTTTTTCCCAATAATAAGGATCGCGCAGCAGTTGATAGAGCGCGCGCCAGGCGGCCACCGACAGCAATAGCCAGTGCAATGGCATCAGGGCGAGCACCCAGGAGCTAGCCGTAAGGCCCCTTTGCAAAAGTCCTCGCCAACTGACGAAGGCCGATGCGAAAAAGCCGGCCACCAGCGTTGCCGCATGCAGCCCCACCGGAATGGCAAGGTTCGTTTCCGGATCGCTCAGACCGGGCATCGCGAACTCATACAATACGCCAGCCAAAAAGATCGGATAGATCAACGCGGCAAGCACGTTGCCGCCCACAACCAACTGAAAGGTCAAAAATCCGGAAAGGCCAAGATCGCGCAAAAGCCGATGCGGGGCGCGCATGTGCACGAGCCAAGTTTTCGTCCAACCCTTGAACCAGCGCGTGCGTTGCCGCAGCCATGGAACGAGCCGAGCAGGGGCTTCCTCATAGGTGGTGGAGGCGATGACAGCCGAACCGTAGGAACAGCGGCTGAGCCGCATTCCGAGATCGGCATCCTCGGTGACATTGTAAGGGTCCCAGCCGCCGACCTCTCGCAGCACCGCGGTACGAAAGTGATTGGAGGACCCGCCAAGCGGCAACGGCAGCCGCAACGCGGCGAGGCCGGGCAGGAACACGTCGAACTGCCCAGCATATTCGGCGGTGAAAATGCGGGTAAGCCAGCTATCCGCGGTATTGTCGATGGTGAGGCGAGCCTGCACACAGGCCAACGCAGCATCGTCCAGGAACATGTCCAGTGCGCGGCGAAGCTGATGACGTTCCGGCCGATCCTCGGCATCGTAGATGACGGTGAAACTGCCGCGGGCAAACGGCAGCGCGGCGTTGAGCGCCTTAGGCTTGGTGCGCGGACCGGCATTGGGCGCCGTGAGGATTTCGAATGGAGGTCCGAGACGCAGGCGCGTGAGCACTGCGCGGGTTTCTGCGTCATCAGGCTCGATGACCAATTTGATGTCCAACTTTTCCGGTGGATAATCGAGCTGCCCCAGCGATGCCACCAGATTCTCGACCGATGCAGCCTCGCGATAGAGCGCGGCGATAATGGTGTAGACCGGCAGTTCGCTGTCGGCGAGCTTGATGCGACGATTGGGTTCCCGGTGTTTGACCGAACTGCCGAACATTCGCAGCGCGCTCCACGCCAGGAATATCGCCGCGAGCGTAACGTCAATCAGGGCGATCACCTGCGCAGGCGCTGCAAGCAGCAAGCCGGCAAACGCCGCGACCGAAACGAGCGTCGTGGCAACGGGCTGCCGCGCGCGCGGCGCGGCGGAGAGATCGGGACGCGCCAATCTCAGGCTGTCCGCTGCTAGCCGCCCCAGCACTTCATTGCCATGTCTGGCGACGAATTGTTGAAGCCGCTGTGACGAGGTGAAGCGAAAGCGTCGGCCGAGATCGCTGCCTGATGCGAAAAGGCCCGCCATACGCCGCGCCGCGACCCCCCGAGGCGCGATGACAAAAACAAAGTCGTCCTCCCATTGCAGCGGCAATAGTCCGGCGGCGACTGCATCGATGAGCCGGTCGTCGGTGAGCGGGCAGTCCGAACGCGGCGTGTCGGTCAGGGGATCGAAAACAACGTTGAGCGATGCTGCCAAGGCTTGAACATAGTCGTCCTCTGCGATTAGGCGGGAGGCGAGGAGAACGCGGTCAGCGCCGACACCCAGCTCGGCGGAACGGCGCTCAGCGGCGGCCAAGACGCCTTCAGGCAGCCAGCTGCGGATGCAATCGAGTTCCGGACAGTTGGCGTTCTCGGATCGTGACTGCGGATCGCTATCGTCATCGCTTGGCGCGGCTGGAACGATGGAGAGAGGATCGGCCGCGACGGCGGGCCACGGTTTTTCTTCGGAGCGGCCAAGGACCGCCGCGTTAATTCCCGCCCCTTGCATTCCCACCGGCCCCCCGACCGACGAACGACGCTGCTACACCTCGACAATTCGTCTATAAGCGGCCGGTAACTTGGACCTGCCGAATGCAATCTAACGTTGCTTACTGCTCCAGATACCACAGGATTTTGCCTTCGGCGAGGGCTAGGGCTTTGACGTGGCTTTTCGCCTCAAGCCTCCTCCTGACCGAACTCATGCCCGCCACGGCTCGGGCCGCCGACGGAAATCCCGCCGTATCCGCGGTGACGGTTCCGAGCTTTTGGGACCCCAGGCGGCGCCCGGAGCGTCCGGACTTGTCGCGATTGACGATGATCCGCTTCCTCACGGAAACCGATTATCCGCCGTTCAACTATGCCGGCCCGGACGGCAATCCGGCCGGGTTCAACGTCGATCTGGCGCGGATGATTTGCGAAGAAATCAAAATTACCTGCACCGTTCAGATGCGCCGCTTCGATACGCTGCTGGACGCGGTTGCTGACAATCGCGGCGATGCGGTTATCGCCTCGATAGCGGCGACGCCGGAAACGCGCCGCCGCGTGGATTTTAGCGATCCATATTACCGTGCTCCGGCGCGCTTCGTGACATTGCGTGAGACGGCCATGGACGACGTGCGGCCGGAACAACTAGAGGGTAAAAAGGTCGCCGTCATCGCCGGCACGGCGCACGAGGCTTATTTGAAAACGTTGTTCACCGAACTGGAACTGCGCTCCTATCCTACCGCCGAAGCGGCTCGCGAGGCGTTGCGCCGGCGCGAAGTGGATCTGCTGTTCGGTGACGGCATCTCGCTGGCTTTCTGGCTGAACGGCACCGATTCCGGCGGTTGTTGCGTGTTTCGCGGCGGACCTTATTTGGAGAGCCGTTATTTCGGCGAGGGTATTGGAATTGCCGTCAAGCGCGGCAATGACCTGCTGCGGCAAGCCTTCAACTGGGCACTGTTCCGGCTGTGGGAGCGCGGTAAGTTCACCGATCTCTGGCTGCGCTATTTTCCCATCAATCCGTTTTAGCCCAGAGCGTACCTACACACCGTCATGCCCGGGCTTGTCCCGGGCATCCACGTCTTAAAGGCTGTCAAGTAGGCGTGGATGGCCGGACCAAGTCCGGCCATGACGAAGGAGAGTTCACGTTGACGCTGCTGCGGACGCTTCCTAGTGTCCGCGCCCGGAGAGCATGATGTCCGTTACTGAATCTGCGTCCTTGCGCGAAATCGCCGAGACCTCGAACGCTTGGCCGTTTGAGGAGGCGAAGAAAATCGTGGCGCGGCTGAAGAAGCAGCCGAAGGACGAAGTGATCTTCGAGACCGGTTACGGCCCTTCCGGGCTGCCGCATATCGGCACCTTCGGCGAGGTCGCCCGCACCACCATGGTGCGCCATGCCTTCCGTGTGCTCACCGACGACAAGATCAAGACCCGCCTGATCGCCTTTTCCGACGACATGGACGGCCTGCGCAAAGTGCCGGACAACGTGCCGAACAAGGAGATGCTGACAAGCCATCTGGGCAAGCCGCTGAGCCGCATCCCGGATCCCTTTTCCAACGAATATCCGTCCTTCGGCGCGCACAACAATGCGCGGCTGCGTGCCTTCCTGGATCATTTCGGCTTCGACTACGAATTCATGTCATCGACGGATTGCTACACATCCGGCCGCTTCGACAAGGCGCTGCTGACGGTGCTGGAGCGCTTCGACCAGGTGATGGCGATCATGCTGCCGTCACTGCGCGAGGAACGGGCGTCGACCTATTCGCCGTTCCTGCCGATCTCGCCGACGACGGGCGTGGTGCTGCAGGTGCCGATCCTCGCCCACGATGCCAAGGCCGGCACCATCACCTACGAAGACCCGGAGACGAAGGAGCGCGTCACGACGCCAGTGACCGGCGGACACGCCAAGCTGCAATGGAAACCCGATTGGGCGATGCGCTGGATGGCGCTCGGCGTCGATTACGAGATGGCCGGCAAGGACCTGATCGATTCCGTGAAGCTCTCCAGCGAAATCTGCCGCGCGCTCGGCGCGCCGCCGCCGGAGGGCTTCAATTACGAACTGTTCCTTGACGACAAGGGCCAGAAGATTTCCAAGTCCAAAGGCAATGGGCTCACCATCGACGAATGGCTGCGCTATGCCAGCCCAGAAAGTCTGTCGCTGTTCATGTATCGCGAGCCGAAGGCGGCGAAGCGGCTGCACTTCGACGTCATCCCGCGCACGGTCGACGAATATCAGCAGCATCTCGACGGCTACTACCGGCAGGACCTAAAGCAGCAGCTTTCCAATCCGGTCTGGCATATCCACGCGGGCAATCCGCCGAAGTCCGACATGCCGGTGACGTTCCAGATGCTGCTGACGCTGGTGTCTTCATCCAACGCTGAGAATGCCGGGACGCTGTGGGGCTTCATCGGCCGCTACCGGCCGGGCGTGACGCCGAAGACGCATCCGAAGCTCGACGCCATGGTCGGCTACGCCATCCATTACTTCCGCGATTTCGTGCTGCCGGCAAAAAAATTCCGCGAGCCGACGCCGGTCGAGCGCGCGGCGCTGATCGACCTGCGCGATGCGCTGGCGCAACTGCCGGCGGACGCCACGGCGGAGCAGATCCAAAATGTCGTCTATGAGATCGGGCGGCGCGAACCATTTCTCGACCATGCCAAGAAGGCCAAGGACGGAAGGCCGGGCGTCGCGCTCGACTGGTTCAACATGCTCTATCAGGTGCTGCTCGGCCAGGAGAAGGGCCCGCGCTTCGGCTCCTTCGTCGCGGTCTATGGGCTGCAGAACACGGTCGAGATGATCGACGGCGCGCTGGCGCGCTCGGGATGATTACTGACTTGCCCAGACGATGCGCGCGATCCATACCACGTCGCGGACGGCCAATGTGCGGTCGGGATGCTCGGAATTGATCGATTTCAGTTCGATGCTCTTGCTGGTTTTGCGCTTCAGCTCCTTCACCATGACCTCGCCCTTTTTAGTCTTGGCGACGACGCGGTCGCCGCGGCGGATCGGAGCGGCGGGCGAGACGACAATGACGTCGCCGTCGCGATAGGCCGGGGTCATGGAGTCGCCGGAAATTTCCAGCGCATAAGCGTGCTCGTCGTTGACCGCCGGAAACGCGATTTCGTCCCAGCCTTTGCCGACCGGGAAGCCGCCGTCGTCAAAGTAGCCGCCGGCGCCAGCCTCGGCGAAGCCGATCAGCGGCACTGCCTGCGCCGCCGCTCCGCCGCTGTCGGTGATCAGCGTCACGAAGGCTTCGACATGGGTGCCGGTGGCGGTCAGCGCCTTGGCGACCGATTCGGTGGAGGGCCAGCGGGCGCGGCCGTCCGGCGTAATACGTTTCGAGCGGTTGAAAGTTGTCGGGTCGAGGCCGGATCGCTTCGCCAATCCCGAAGCGGAAAGGCCGGCGCGCGCCGCCAGCCGGTCGATGGCCGTCCAGATTTGAGCATGGGTCAACATGGGCAAGACAATCGGTTCTAGAGACTATTGTCCAATATATAGGAATTATAGCCTGAATTTCGATCCGTCTACCAGTCTAAGCGAGCTTTTTCCCAGGCTAC
>JAXDOS010000078.1:0-5736 GCA_034668785.1 Alphaproteobacteria bacterium | reverse complement strand
CACCGATCATCTGCCTCAGCAGCCGCACAACGCGTGTCGTCCAGAGGACGACCGAAAATGCGGTCATCAGCGTTCTTCTGTTGACAAGCTTGCGAAACAATCCGCGCGCTCGACACCAGAAGCCGGTAAACTTTCGCTCGGCGCTTGGGGGGTCAGTGGCTGATGCCATTGGCCATCTCCTTGTTCACCGAGGCGGGATTGCCCAGGTGCCTTCGAACAAGGAGCATCTCGAACGAAAGGACTTCTAAGCTCCCCAGCGAGCATCAAGCCTTTTGATGCTCGCCTGAACTCCGGCGGTCGTGTCGCATACGACCCCAAAAGTTGGAGGGTTCTCCTGAACCCCAAGGGCACCTTTCATTGCCCGGTATAGGAGGCATGAATGTCCAACCAAACGCGACTCACTTGTAGATGTTTAACGCCATCTTGTCAATTAAAGATCGCTGCTGGCGAACCCGCTGTATTTCGGTCCTAAAAGAGCGCATAAATCGAGGCCTCGAGAACACCCATGAACGCCCCTATCACCCCGCCCCTGCCCGCCTATAAGCACACGCCGCTGTTTCCGCTCGGCAAGGATTCCACGGCCTATCGCAAGCTGTCGGCGGAGGGCAATCGCTCCGAGACGGTGCAGATCGGCGGCAAGGCCCGCGAGATGCTGGTGGTGCCGCGCGAGGCGCTACGGCTTCTGGCGGAGGCGGCCTATATCGACATCAATCATCTCTTGCGCGGCGGGCATCTCGCGAGCCTGCGCGCGATCCTCGACGATCCGGAAGCGACCTCGAACGACAAATTCGTCGCCTATGATCTTTTGAAGAACGCCAACATCGCCGCCGGCGGCGTGCTGCCCATGTGCCAGGACACCGGCACCGCGATCATCATGGGCAAGAAGGGCCGCCTGGTCTGGACCGATGGCGACGACGAGGCGGCTTTGGCCGAGGGCGCGCGCGACGCCTACCTGAAAAAGAACCTGCGCTATTCGCAGCTCGCGCCTGTCTCCATGTTCGAGGAGAAGAACACCAGGTCGAACATGCCGGCGCAGATCGAGATCTACGCGGAAGGCGCGGGCGAGCACGAGGAGGAATACAAGTTCCTGTTCGTCGCCAAGGGCGGCGGCTCCGCCAACAAGAGCTTCCTCTATCAGGCGACGCCGTCGATCCTGAGCCACGACCGCATGATCGCGTTTTTGAAAGAAAAGATTTTGACGCTGGGGACGGCGGCGTGCCCGCCCTATCACCTCGCGGTGGTGATCGGCGGCACCTCGGCCGAGATGACCATGAAGACGGTGAAGCTCGCGTCCACCAAATATCTCGACGGATTGCCGACGACCGGGAGCGAGGACGGGCATGCCTTCCGCGATCTCGCCATGGAGCAGGAAGTGTTCAAGCTGACGCAGAGTTTGGGTGTCGGCGCGCAATTCGGCGGCAAGTATTTCTGCCACGACGTGCGCGTGATCCGCCTGCCACGCCACGGCGCGAGCCTGCCGATCGGCTTGGGCGTGTCGTGCTCGGCGGACCGCCAAGCTTTGGGAAAAATCACGCGCGACGGGGTTTTCCTCGAAGCGCTGGAAGCCAATCCGGAAAAATATCTGCCCGAGGTGGCGGATGCCTCGCTCGGCGGCGACGTGGTGGCGATCGATTTGAACAAACCGATGCGCGACATTCTGGCGATGCTGACCCAATATCCGGTGAAGACGCGGCTGAAACTTTCCGGGCCGATGATCGTGGCGCGCGACCTTGCGCATGCAAAATTGCGCGAGCGGCTGGAATCGGGCCAGGGTCTGCCGGATTATTTCAAGAACCATCCCGTGTATTACGCAGGCCCGGCGAAGACGCCGGAAGGCTATGCCTCTGGCTCGTTCGGGCCGACCACCGCGGGGCGGATGGATTCATTCGTCGATCAGTTCCAGGCGGCGGGCGGCAGCATGGTGATGCTGGCCAAGGGCAACCGCTCCTCGGCGGTGCGCGAGGCCTGCCACAAGCACGGCGGCTTCTATCTCGGCTCCATCGGCGGGGCTGCTGCGAATTTGGCCGAGCATTGCATCAAGAAGGTCGAGGTTTTGGAATATCCCGAGCTTGGCATGGAGGCGATCTGGCGCATCGAGGTCGTCGACTTCCCCGCTTTCATCGTCATCGACGACAAGGGCAACGACTTTTTCAGGGAATTGAATTTGGGGTAGTTCCCTCTCCCTGCTGCGCGGGGGAGGGGAAAGTCGTCATTGCCTGGCTTGACCCGGCAATCCATCCCTCCGCAAGATGGATCACCGGATCACGCCGCTACGCGGCGGTCCGGTGATGACGAAGGGGCTTCAATGGATAATCGAGCACATCGGATCACACGCCGCACGCTGGTCGCCGGCGCGGCGGCGGGAACACTCGCCATGACAACGACCACGGCTCCGGCGCAACGCCTCGCCTCCCCGCCGCATGTCAAAGGCCCGATTGTCTGGCTCGACATGGATCAGGAAGAACTCGACGACGCCTACGACCAGGAGGTCTATGCGCCGAACCACAAATTCATCAACGAGCGCCGCGACGCCAACAACAAGGAAGCGCTGAAGGCAATCGGCGCGCCCGAGCGCGTGGCCTATGGCCCGGCCGAGATCGAGAAAGTCGACATCTACAAGACCAAGCCCGCGAATGCGCCGGTGGCGATAATGCTGCATGGCGGCTCCTGGCGCGGCGGCACCTCGGCGCAGCTCGCCTCGATCGGCGAAGTTTTTATCAATGCCGGCGCGCATTTCATCGCCGTGGACTTCTTCAACGTCGGCGAGACCAAAGGCGACCTGTTTCCGCTGGTCGATCAGGTGCGGCGCGCGGTGGCGTGGGTTTCCAAGAATGCGGCGGGCTTCGGCGGCGATCCGCAGCAGCTTTATTTGATCGGCCATTCCTCCGGCGGGCATCTCGGCGGCTGCGTGGTGACCACCGATTGGCCGAAATATGGGCTCGACAAAAATCCGCTGAAGGGCGCGCTGCTCGGCAGCGGCATGTACGATCTCAGGGCGGTGCGGCTTTCCAAGCGCGCGAGCTTCGTCAAGTTCACCGACGAGATGGAACAGGAGCTGAGCGCCCAGCGCCATCTCGACCGGTTGCAGACGCCGCTGGTGCTCACCCATGGCACATTGGAGACGCCGGAATTCCAGCGGCAGACGCGCGAATTCTACGAAGCGGTGAAAGCGGCGGGCAAGCCGGTGAAGCTCGTGGTCTGCAAGGGCTACAATCATTACGAAACGCAGGAGACGCTCGGCAGTCCCTACGGCTTCATGGGCCGCGCCGCGTTCGAGATGATGGGACTGAAGGCAGCGGCGTGAGGTCACAACAGCGGCAGCGTGGCCTCGGCGGTGATGAGGCCTTGTTTGTCTTCGGTACCATCCTCGACTGACCAGATCGCAGAAAGCATGCCTTGCGCGAAGCACCAGCCGAGGACGCGCGCACGGTCGAACAGCAGGCGCTCGCAGAGAATGCGGACCCGGCGGTCGATGACGGCGGGCGTTGCGAAGAGCGATGTATCCTCCACTGGGTTACGGAGAAAAGGACCGGTCTCCTAAGCCAGTTCGCCGATCACGCCTTTAGGATCGATCGCCAGCCATCCGCGCTGGGCATCATGCAGGACGTTATAGTGGTGCAGGTCGCCATGCAGGAGAAAGCGCGGGCCTTGGGTGCGCGAAAGCTCTCCGTAAAGCGCCTCGGCGTGCTCGACCAATGGGGGCGGTAGCGGTCCGCCTGTTTGCCGGTAGCGGGCGAAACTTTCTCCCCAGATTTCGATCGAGGGAAAATCCCCCTTCGGCGGCGGCGGCCGGTGCAAAGCCTGCATGATGCCGCAGAGGATCGCCATCGGCCCGTCGTCATCGCCGGCTAGTACAGGTTCAGCGAGCGAAGACCCCGGCACGATCCGTTCGAGCAGCAGAGCTTTGTCGCTGTGATCGAGAAATTTAACCGCGCCCTGACCATCATAATGAGCAAGCACCACGGCGGCGTTCTTTTCATCGCTTTTGGGCCCGAAGATTTTCAATACGCGCGGCTCGCCGTGCTGCCGCACGAAGGCGACACAACCGGTTTCCGTATTGAGTACTGGACCGTCCGCCGTCAGCCCCCAACGGTCCATGGCGATACGCAAATCCTCGTTGATTGGGGAAATCGTGCCGCTCACGGGTCTCGGCTCGCTTCCGGCGACGGGAGCTTTCTCACGAGCGTCTTGAGATCGGCGTCGGCCAGTTCGGCAAGTTCGCGAAATCCGCGTCCGCCGACATAGACGCTTTGCGCCGCATAGCCGACCGTAATCCGGCGCATCAGATGCAGGCGGCGAAGATCGTCCTCCAGTACGTCGCCCTTGACGAAAACACCGCCGTCCTTGGCAACAGCTCGGGCCACCGCCGCGGCAAGCTGAATGGCGAGACCATGTCCGCGATGGCTAGGCGTCATAAATAAATCGGCGATGTGGCCGCCATACACAGCGTTGTGAAGATCGTATTCGGTTTGCCAGGCAGCGAAGCCGACCGGCTCATCGGCGCGGTCGATGGCCAGCATCAGATGAAAATACCGGCCCTGCCCGTCGCGCAGCAAAATCTCCGGCGTCATCGCATTTCCGTGGCGAAAAAGCTCCGCCATGTAGACATCGAATAGTTTCGCCACCGCTTCCGCGTCGCGAGGCTCAAATAGACGCGTATGAGAACGGCTGGCCATCGCGCGACAGTGCCATTTATTTCACCTCTCCCCTTGTGGTAGAGGGTGCCGAGCCGCGTAGCTTATCACGCCCGCGTCTTATGCTTGCCCTCGAACTTCGGCGCCACTTCGCGCATGAAGCGGTCCATTTCTTCCTTCACCTGCTGGTGCGGCTTTAGGCCGACGTTGAAATAGAGGATGACCTCGGCGAAGCCCGCCGCCTCCACCTTCTTCAGCGTATCGGTGATCTGCTGCGCAGAGCCGAGCAGAACCGAATTCTCGGTCAAATCCTCCGCTTTGATGTTCTGCAGCCGCTCCACCATGCCGATGAAATATCGGTAGCTCGGCGGTGCGGTTTTCGGATCACCGGGAAACGCCGGGATCACGCATTCCTTGTAATAGCGGATTTGGCGCGCACGCTGCGCCGCTTCCTGCTCTTTGGTATCGGCGAAGTGCGTGAAATAGCTGCACATCAGCCGCCCCGGCTGGGTGCCGAATTTCGCGCAGCTCTCGTGATAGAGGTCGGCGACCTGCTTCAGCCCGCCAAAGCTCATCGCGGCGGCAAACGGCGCGACGATCAAGCCGCAGCCGAGCCGCGCGGCCAATTCGATCGACGGCTTGGAGAAGGAGGCGACGTAAGCCGGCATCGGGTTCTGGATCGGCTTCGGCGTGATGCGTACGTCGTCGAACTGATAATGCTTGCCGTGATGCGAGATGCGGTCCTTCGCGGCCCAGAGCTTCTGGATCACCTCCATGCTCTCTTCGAAGATGCCCTGGTTGTCGCTGAAGTCGACATGGAACGGCGCGTATTCGCGGCTGTCATAGCCGCGGCCGGCGGCGAAATCGACGCGCCCGCCCGAGAGCAGATCGAGCGTGGCCCATTGCTCGGCGACGCGGATCGGATGATGCAGCGGCGTGACGGTGACGGCGGGCGCAAGACGGATGTGCTTGGTGCGCGAGGCGATGTAGGACAGCACGAGGTCGGGGCAGGAGAGCACGCCGAGCGAGTTAAAATGGTGCTCGCCGATCCAGGCCGAGTGCATGCCGATCTGGTCGGCATACAGCGCCTCGTTGGTGATGT
>JAXDOS010000077.1:0-25696 GCA_034668785.1 Alphaproteobacteria bacterium | reverse complement strand
GAAGGCGCCGAAAGTGAAAGGCAAGCTGCGCCGTGGCGCGGCATTCTTCGTTCAGCGTGCCGATGGTGCGGTGTTGTTGCGGTCGAGACCGGCGAGGGGTCTGCTCGGCGGCATGACCGAACTGCCGACCACCGAATGGACGGGGGATTTTGACGAAGGGAAGGCCCTTACGCAGGCCCCGAACTTAGCCCGCGCAAAGCCGCAATGGCGACGCATCCCCGGCTTCGTTATCCATGTCTTCACGCATTTTCCGCTGGAGCTGATCGTTTATGCCGCCGCGGTTCCGCACGCCACGCCTGCCCCCGAGGGCGCGCGGTGGGTTGCGGCAGCCGATCTTGCCGGTGAAGCTTTGCCCACGCTGATGCGCAAGGTAGTGATCCATGCGCAGCGTTTTCCGTACGGGAGCTGAGCGATGGCGCCGAAGACCGGGAAAAAATCGGAGACGTCGGAAGGCGGGGGTGAAAGGCATCAGCCGGGCACTGGACGCATCGAGGCTTTTTCAGATGGCGTGATCGCCATCATCATCACCATCATGGTGTTGAATTTGAAATTGCCCGACGGCGCCGCCGAGCGCGGCTTATGGCAGGGCGTTATTGTCCCGCTCGCGCCGATCCTCGTCAGTTATGTGATGAGCTTCGTTGTCGTCGGTGTGATGTGGGTCAATCACCATCAGCTTATGCCGACGGCGCCGGTCGCGACGCGCCCGCTGATGTGGTGGAACAACAATCTGTTGTTTTGGATGTCGCTGATTCCTTTTGTGACGAATTTCCTTGGACAGAATCCATTTCTGCCGCTCGCTTTTGCGCTTTATGGATTTGTATTGTGCGCCTGCAGCATCGGCTTCCTGCTGTTGCGCGTGCATATCGCCGCGGTGACCAAAAACATTGCGGTGCTGGATGCGCACCATAATAGAGTTCTGCGCAAAACCATCATTGGTTCGGCGCTCTACGCAGCTTCGGTGCCGCTTGCCTTTCTCTCGGTTTACATGTCGCTGGCGATCTTCTTGATCGTGCCGGCGATGTTCTTCCTGCCGGAAATGCTGCCGAAGAAATTGCCGGAGGCTTTGGACTCGTAGCCCGGTGGCGTGCCGCGCAATCCGGGATCATTGATGCTTGCGAAGCCCGCATTCCGCTTCGCTCACGCGGGCTAAAAAATAGTGCAGACCATCAAATAGCGTCGGCCATTTCCGCGCGCACGATGGTGCGGAAGGCGTCGATTGGGGTGAGACCTTTCGGCGTTTCCAAGTGCCAGAAGGTCCAGCCGTTACAGGCATCAAGCCCCTGCGCCAGCGCGCCGATGCGGTGGATCGATCCAACCGTATCGCCGAGACAAATAGCGCCGTCAGCGCGCACTAGCGCTTTGTGCCGTCGCTTAACGTCCACCAGATGCTTGCCCGGACGCACCAGTCCGCGCTCCACAAGAGTTGCGAAAGCCACGCGCGGCGCCTCGCGCGCAGTCATGAACGGCGCAAGCGTCGCCTCGGGGAAAGGTTCGACCGCGGCGATGCGTTGTGACGCTGCCTTGGCATAACCCGCGTCACGTTCGATGCCGATGAAGCGGCGGCCCAATCGCTTCGCCACTGCGCCGGTCGTGCCGGTGCCGGAAAACGGATCGAGCACCAGATCGTCGGGCCGCGATGCGGCCATGATGACGCGGGCAAGCAGCCCTTCCGGCTTCTGCGTCGGGTGCAGCTTCTTGCCGTCGCCGCCTTTGAGCCGCTCGTCGCCCGTGCACAGCGGGAAGCTCCAGTCGGAGCGCATCTGCACGCCGTCGTTGCCGGCTTTGAGCGCTTCGTAATTGAAGGTGTAGCCCTTGGCGTCCTGCTCGCGTGTCGCCCAGATCATGGTCTCGTGCGCATTGGTGAAGCGGCGGCCGCGGAAATTCGGCATCGGATTGGTTTTGCGCCAGACCACGTCGTTCAGAATCCAAAATCCGAGATCTTGCAAAATCGTGCCGACGCGAAAGATGTTGTGATAGGAGCCGATGACCCACAGCGTCGCCGCAGGCTTCATCACCCGCCGGCAGGCGAGCAGCCAGGCGCGGGTGAAATCGTCATAAGCGGCAAAGCTGGAAAATTTATCCCAGTCGTCATCAACCGCATCGACTTTGGAGTCGTCGGGACGCTTGAGGTCGCCCTGGAGTTGAAGATTGTAGGGAGGATCGGCAAAAACCAGATCGACCGAGCCCGCCGTCAGCTTCGACATTTCAGCGACGCAGTCGCCCACAAGGATGTGCGCGGCTTCGCGGGACTCAGAATGACTGCGGGGCGCCCGTGTGGACGCCCCGCGACGCGACACAACCATGACTCAGAACTCTGACTCAGGCGACGCGGCCGGCGACGCGGGACCTACAACCGACAGGAATGCATCCTGAAGCGCTAAGGTAAAAATCGGCTTAACTGGGAAAACTTCTTCACCCGGCAATAAATGCCGAGAAACTTTAGGCAACGTTTAGGGTTGATCCACGCGGCGGTAACCCGCTGTAGAGTCGTTTGTGGATGCCGCGTCTGGACTAAGCTTGCATCAACGGCAATGATCGCCGCCGCAGAGGGAAGCAATTAAATGCGTTGGGATGATTTTCGCCGCAGCGACAATGTCATAGACGATCGCGACGGCGGCGGTGGATTTGGCGGAGGCTATGGCGGCGGCTTCGGTTTTCCGGGAGGCACCGGCGGCCTCGGCATCGGCGGCATGGTGGTGCTCGGTCTGATCGGCTGGGCGCTTGGTATCGATCCGAGCGTCCTCATTGGCGGCGCCGAGATTCTGACCGGCGGCGATTCGCGCTACGAGGCTCCGGTCCGGCCGCGTTCAACGCGTACCAGCCGCCCGTCCGACGAAGCTGGCCAGTTTATTTCCGCCGTGCTGGGCAGCACGGAAGATACTTGGCAGGAAATCTTGCGGCAGAATGGTCAGACCTACCACGCGCCGACGTTACATCTCTTTGCCGGCGGCGTGCAGGGAGGCTGCGGTCTCGCGCAGGCGGCGATGGGGCCTTTCTATTGTCCGCGCGACAAGCAGATTTATCTCGACACTTCTTTCTTCCGCCAGATCGAAACCCGCTTCCGCGGCTGCACGGGCAAGGCCTGCAAATTTTCGCAGGCTTATGTGGTCGCGCATGAGGTCGGTCATCACGTGCAGAATGAACTGCGCATATTGCCGAAGGCCCAGCAGGCGCAACAAGCGGCCGGCAACAAAGTGGCTGCGAACCGCATCCAGGTGCAGGTCGAGTTGCAAGCGGATTGCTTCGCCGGCATCTGGGCGAACCAGGCGCAAAAGAAATATAACTTTCTTGACCCGGGCGATATCGACGCTGCGCTGCAAACAGCTTCCGCCATCGGCGACGACACGTTGCAAAAGCAGACTCAGGGACGCGTCGTGCCCGACGCTTTCACCCACGGCTCGGCCGAGCAGCGCAAGCGCTGGTTTATGACCGGCTTCACCCAGGGCAAAATCGACGCCTGCAATACCTTCAACGCGGCGCAGTTTTAATGCGCTAATCCGTCATGCCCGGCCTTGTGCCGGGCATCCACGTCTTTAGACTTTATCAGCAGCAAAGACGTGGATGGCCGGAACGAGTCCGGCCATGACGAGTAAGGACAGCCATGCCAGGCGTCGACCAAACACGAGAGTTCATCCCGCTAAAGATCGCCGTATTGGCGATGTCGGACACGCGTTCGCTCGCGGACGACAAGTCGGGGGCGACGCTGGCCGAGCGGATCGAAAAGGCCGGGCATGTGGTCGCCGACCGGCAGATCGTGTCCGACGATATCGAGAAGATCAGAATGTGGGTGCGCACCTGGATCGCCGATCCTGAGGTCGATGTGATCATCACCACCGGCGGCACTGGTTTTACCGGGCGCGATGTAACGCCGGAGGCGATCGAGCCGCTGTTCGAGAAGCGAATGGACGGCTTCTCGACCGCTTTCCACATGGTGAGCTTCGCCAAGATCGCGTCCTCGACCATCCAGTCCCGCGCCACTGCGGGCGTCGCCGGGGCGACGTATATCTTTTGCCTGCCGGGATCGCCGGGCGCTTGCCGCGATGCCTGGGACGAGATTTTGCAGCACCAGCTCGATTACCGGCACCGGCCCTGCAACTTCGTCGAGATCATGCCACGGCTCGACGAGCACCTGCGCCGGGGCAAGGCAAAGGGCGCGTCTTAGCCGTCAGCGAGCTATTCGCTTCTTCGCCTGCACGGGCCGCTGCGTGGCCCCTCGGTAATTCTGGTTCGGATAACAATGTCCGTTCAGCGGCGCCATGCTCAGGCGGCACATTTCATAGCTCGGCTGGCTGCAATCCCGATCGATGCTGCTGTGCCGGCTTTCAGCGCACCACGGACCTTCAGTCGCCCGGCTCGGGCCTGATTCGAGAAGCAGCGCTGCAAAAGCGCCGGCGATAATCAAAGCGCGCATTCGACATCTCCACGGCCCACCCTTTCGAACTAACGCCGGAACCGCGCGTTGTATTCACGACTGTCGAATTAGTGATGCGGAATTTTGTAAGGGTGGCGTTGGCGTTTGTTCTTGTTTTGTTCCGAACAAACAGCTAAGGTCCAACCCATGGCTCAATCTTCGACAGCCCTGAAACGCCCGCCGGCGCTGGTGCCCTCCTCGCCGGCGGGCGATTTGGCCACCGGCCTGCTCGGCACCGCGATCGACCGCGAACGTCGGCGCGGTCGTGGAACCGTGTCCAACGCCTCCGGCCGCTATGAGCCGTTGGCGCGTATTGCCTTCGACGACGGCTGGCGCAGCCTGGAAGATTTGCCGCCGTTCAAGACCACCGTGACGGTGGATTCCACACGCAAGATCATCACCCGCAATGAATCGCCCGATATTTCCTTCGACCGCTCGATCAATCCTTATCGCGGCTGCGAGCATGGCTGCGTCTATTGCTTCGCGCGGCCGACCCATGCCTATCTCGGGCTGTCGCCGGGGCTCGATTTCGAATCCAAGCTATTCGTGAAGCCGGAAGCAGCCACGCTTCTGGAAAAGGAACTGTCGGCGAAGAATTATCAGCCGCGCACCATCGCCATCGGCACCAATACCGACCCCTATCAGCCGATCGAGCGGAAATATCAGGTGATGCGCCGCATCCTGGAAGTGCTGGAGCGCGCCGGGCATCCGGTCGGCATTGTCACCAAGTCGGCGCTGGTTTTGCGCGATCTCGACATTCTTTCGCGCATGGCCGAGCGCAATCTCGCCAAGGTGGCGCTGTCGGTGACGACACTCGATCCGCAACTCGCCCGCACCATGGAGCCGCGCTCGGCGACGCCTGCGCGCCGGCTGGAAACATTGCGGCGCCTGTCGCAAGCGGGTGTGCCGACGACCGTGATGGTGGCGCCGGTCATTCCGGCCGTCACCGATTCCGAAATGGAACGCATTCTCGACGCCGCTGCCGCGGCCGGCGTGCAAAGCGCGGGCTATGTACTGCTGCGGCTGCCGCTGGAAGTACGCGACCTGTTTCGCGAATGGCTGACCGCGAATTTCCCCGACCGTGTCGAGCACGTGTTCAAGCTCATCCGCGACATGCGCGGCGGCAAAGATTACGACTCCACCTGGGGCAAGCGGCAGACCGGTTCCGGTCCTTATGCCTGGATGCTGGGCCGCCGCTTCGAGATCGCCTGCGAGAAGCTCGGGCTGAACAAGAACAAGCGGCCGATGACGACCGAGCATTTCTCCCCGCCGATCAAGGGCGCGAAGCAACTCGATCTGTTTTGAAGCGAGACACCCCCTCACAAACCCGGTAGGATGTTACCGACGAGCGGCATCACCGCCGCTCTGTTAGGGGGACATCATGTCATTTCGCGCATTCGGCCCGCTGTTATGCGGCGGGTTTTTGCTGTTCGCCACCGCGGCTTTCGCCGTGCAAGGCGATCCGGTCGGCGGCATCGGCGTCGAGATTGAATCGAGCCCGGGCGGCATCATCATCGCTCAGGGCACGACCAACGGCTCAGGCGACTATGTTTTCAACAACGTGCCTCCGGGCAACTATAAAATCAAAGTGTTGAACGGCCGTGACGCGGGCAAGGTCCTCAAGACCATCAAGCTCACGACTCCAGGCTCGATCAGCGGCAGGCTGCCGAAGCCATCGACTGCGCCCGGCGCCCAGTGATCCGCGCCGCCGATCCAAGCAAACAAAGTTCAGGGGGGAGAACGTCATGTCATTTCGCGCATTCGGCCCGCTGCTCTGCGGCGGATTTTTGGTGCTCGCCGTCCCGGCGCTGGCCGCGCAAGGCGATCCGCTCCCGGGCATCGATGTTTCCATGGAGCAGAACCCGGGTGGCATCATCATCCACGCTCGAACCAACGGCCAGGGCGTAGCGGTCTTCGGCAACGTCCCGCCTGGCAATTACACCGTCAAGCAGGGCGGGCATGTGATCAAAACCATCACGATTAACAAGGCTGGCCCCGTGAGCGTTCCCGTCACCCAGGGCGCTGGCGGTGGGGCGCGGTAACGGGGCATCTTTTCCCCGCTTTTCTCGCCGCTGTGACTCGGCATTGACTTACGCCGCCCGCCACGCAGGATCGCGGCATGAGTCGTGCCACCACAGCCACCACAGCCACCACAGCCACCACAGCCACCACAGCCCGCACCCCGCGCCTGCCGATGCCTGAGAAGGACGTGCGTCCGACCTTCAACCGGGAACGGCGCGCCATGAAGCGCGGCATTTTTCCCGTGGCCGGCTGCGACGAGGCAGGGAGAGGACCGTTGGCGGGGCCGGTCGTCGCCGCTGCCGTGATCCTCAATCCGAAAAAAATTCCGCGCGGACTTAACGACTCCAAGAAGCTGACGCCGGAAATCCGAGAGGCGCTTTATCTGAAAATCTGCGCCAGCGCCGAAGTCGCGGTTGCCTTCGGCTCCACGGCGCGCGTCGATCGGGACAATATCCTGCAAGCCTCGCTGTGGGCGCTTGCGCGTGCGGTGAGGGCGCTGCCGATGCGGCCGAAGCTCGTATTCGTCGACGGCAACCAAAAGATCGACTGCGGCTGCGATTGCGAAACCGTCGTCAGCGGCGACGCCCTGGTGCTCTCCATCGCCGCCGCCTCCATCGTCGCGAAGGTGACCCGCGACCGGCTGATGGCGCGGCTCGGCGCGGCGCATCCGGGCTACGGCTTCGAGCGCCACATGGGCTATAGCGTGCCGGAGCATTTCGCGGCGCTGACACGGCTTGGCCCCACCATCCATCACCGCCGCTCTTTCGCGCCGGTGGCGGCCGCCTTTGCCGATCCCGCGACGATGGCTAGAGAACTAGCCGCAAGCTTGTTGCCTCTGTAGCGCCCGCGCCGTATCTGTGGCCGGCCCCTTCTCCCACCGGCCCGGCGCCGATGCTCTATGTCTCCCTGATCACCGAATCCCTGCGCGCGCGGCCCCAGCTGATGTTCTGGACCGCGGCATTGACGCAGGGATTGCTGTGGACGGTGGTGCCGGCGCTGTTCTATGCGGCGCCGCCCGGCGATCTGCCCGTCGTGCTCGCGGTCGGCCATGAGTATCGGCTTGGCAGCGATCTCGGTCCGCCTCTCGCCTTTTGGCTCGCCGACATCGCCTATGGCGTCACCGGCGGCCCGTTCGGCGTCTATCTGCTCTCGCAGCTCTGCGTCATCGTCGCCTTCTGGGCGATCTTTCAGCTTGGACGCGCCACGGTCGGGATGTCGCAAGCGGTGTTGGCGGTACTGCTTATGGTGGGCATCGCCGCCGTTTGGGTGACCACTGCGGAATTCGGTCCCGCCATTCTTGCCATGCCGATCTGGGCATTCGTCTTGCTGCATTATTGGCGCGCCGTCGGTGAAGGCCGCAGCGGATATTGGTTCTTGCTTGCGCTTGAAATCGGCCTGTTGTTGCTCACCAGCTATCTTGGATTCCTGCTCTTTGCCTTGCTCGCTGTTTTTACCCTCGCCACCAAGCGCGGGCGCATGGCGTTGCGCCGGATCGATCCGTGGCTTTGCGCGGCGGTCGCGCTGCTGGTGGCGTTGCCGCATCTGGCCTGGCTGGCCGATGCGCAAGACCTCTGGATGCCGAAGCTCGCCCGCCTCATAACGATCGACCCGGCCGGCGGCGCTATCGATTGGCTGCGTATTCTCGCGGGCCTCATCATCGCCCATGCGGGCATCATTGTCTTCGGGCTGCTCGCGAGCGGCTGGGGGTCCTGGCGCCGCGGCGCGGTATCGACCGTGGACCGCAGGTTCATCGATCCGTCGGCGCGATCCATGATCTATTTTTTTGCTCTTTTACCCGCTTTAGTCGCGGCCTTTGTTGCGGCTGTGGCCGAGCAGATGGTGGGCACGGATGCATCAGACGGGCAGGCTTGGTCACTCGCGAGCGCGGGGCCGCTGGTTGTCTGCTCCGGGCTCGCGGTGATCGTTGCCGCCGGCAGCAGTATCCGCCTCTATCGGCAGCGCCTTCTGAGCGTCGCCTGGGTGGCGCTTCTGGTTGGTCCTCCGGTCGCTATGGTGCTCGCTGTCCTGCTGCTGCCGTGGACGCTGGCCGTCGATCTGGAAGTTCTCAAACCCGCCGACGAGATGGGCCGCTTCTTCGCCGACAGTTTTCAGCGCCGCACCGGCAGGCCGCTTGCCATCGTCGCCGGCGAGACGCGCACCGCCGCGCTCATCGCGCTGGAACCGCGCAGCCGTCCAAGCCTGCTGCGCGATGCACCGCCCGAACGCTCGCCATGGCTTCGTTCGGCGGATATCGGGGAGAAGGGCGCCGTCGTGGTCTGGCTGGCGACGGACCGGGCCGGTACGCCGCCGCCGTCGGTCAAAGCGAGCTTTCCGGATTTGGTGATCGAGGTGCCCAAGGTTTTCGAGCGCGCCGTGGAAGGCAGACTGCCGCTCTTGCGTATTGGCTGGGGCGTGATCCGGCCGCAGGCAGAAGCGGCGGCTAATCCGGTGGCGCCACTGCGTTAATAGCTAGTGATAGCTCTCGCCTTCGCGGACCTTGCCGCGAAACAGCCAATAGATCAGCGCGGTGTAGCCGAGAATGATCGGAAGCAGCACCAGTGTGCCGAGCAGCATGAACATCTGACTCGCGGGCGCGGCCGACGTATCCCACACCGTCAGTGACGGCGGCACCAGATAGGGGAAAGACGAGATGACGAGGCCGAGATAGCCGAGCAGGAAGAGGCCGATTGCCGCCAGAAACGGCAGCACGTCGCGGTCGCGTTGCAAACCCCACCAACAGGCCAAGGCGGTGAGCGCGGTAACAACCGGCACCGGCCACAGATAGAAAATATTCGGCGTGGAAAACCAGCGCTCGGCGATGCGCGGAATTGAAAGCGGCGTCCACAGGCTGACGATGCCCATGAAGACGAGCACGGCGATGAGCATGATCTTGGCCTGATGCCGGGCGTGTTGCGCGATCTCGCCCTTGGTCTTCATCACCAGCCATGTTGCTCCGAGTAGCGCGTAACCCGCCGCTACACCGAGCGCGCACATGACGGTGAAAGGAGTCGCCCAATCCAGCGGGCCCCCGGCAAAGGCGCCGTTCTGGACCCTGACACCTTGTATCAGCCCGCCAAGGATCGCGCCCTGACACAATGCGGCTATCACCGAGCCGGTCACGAAGGCGACATTCCATTTGATCTTGCTTCCGGCCAGGCCACGGAACTCGATCGCGATGCCGCGGAATATCAGCGCCAGCAGCATCACGATCACCGGCACGTAAAATGCCGGCATGATGACCGCATAGGCGCGGGGAAAAGCCACCAGCAGCCCGCCGCCGCCGAGCACCAGCCACGTCTCGTTGCCGTCCCAGAACGGTTTGATCGAGGCCAGCATCTGCTCGCGCCCGCGATCATCGCGAGCAAAGGGAAAGAGCATGCCGATGCCAAGATCGAAACCGTCGAGGATCACGTACATCGCGACCGACAATCCGATCACGGCGGCCCAGATCAACGGCAGGTGCGGTTCCATGGCTAGAGGTCTTCCTGCGGCGCGGCCATCGCGGTGCCGAGCTTCGCGTCAGGCATGTACGTATCGACTTGCGGTCCGCGGTTTATGAGCCGGTTGATGTAATAGATGCCGGTCGCGAATACGAAGCCGTAGACCAGCACAAAAAGCGCAAGCGTCGTCGCGATCGTGGCGCCCGGCACCGGAGAAGTGGCGTCGGTGGTGCGCAGGATGCCGTGCACGATCCACGGCTGACGGCCGCTTTCGGTCACCACCCAGCCGGCAATGACAGCAACGAAACCGATCCACCAGCTTTGCGCGACCACACGCAAATACCAGCGCGTGGCGAACAACCGGCGGCGCCACAGCAGCCACGCGCCATAGAGCGCCGCCGCGATCATGAAGAAACCGATCGCCAACATAATGCGGAACCCGAAGAATACATTGAGCAGCGGCGGCCGGTCCTGCGGCGGAACATCCTTCAAACCGGGAAACAGACCGTTCGGGTCATGCGTCAGGATCAGCGACGAGCCGCGCGGAATCGATATTTCGAAACGGTTGGTTTCCGCCTTGGTGTCCGGCCAGGCGAAGATGTGGAAATCCTCCGGCTTGCTGCCGTCCCAATGCGCCTCCATAGCCGCGACTTTCATCGGCTGGTACTTCAGCGTGTTCAGCCCGTGCTGGTCGCCGATGAAAAGCTGTAGCGGTGCAAATATCGCCGTGAGGCCGATGCCCATGCGCAGCATGGTTTGCGCGTCTTCCAGATAGCGGCCGGCGAGGAGATAGCGCGCGCCGACGGCGATCACGACAAAGCCGGTGGTGAGATAGGCGGCATTGAGCATATGCGCGAGACGGTAGGGAAAGCTTGGATTGAAGACGAGGGCCCACCAGTCCACCGCGTAAGCGACGCCGTCGCGCATTTCATGCCCGGCTGGTGTGTGCATCCAGCTATTGGCCGAGAGAATCCAAAAGGCCGAGACAGCGGTTCCCACCGCCACGGCACACGCGGAGAAAACATGCAGCCAATGCGGCACGCGGTCGCCGGCAAATAGCAGGATGCTGAGAAACGTGGCTTCGAGAAAGAAAGCGGTCAGCACCTCGTAGCCGGCCAGCGGCCCGATCACATTGCCGGCGGCGACGGAAAAGCGGCTCCAATTGGTGCCGAGCTCGTAGGACAGCACGATGCCTGACACGACCCCCATGGCGAAGGACACCGCGAAGATCTTGGTCCAGAACTTTGCGATGCGCCGATAGCGGTCATGACCGGTCGTGACCCACAGCACTTCCAGCGTCGCGATATAGGCGGAGAGCCCGATGGTGAAGCTCGGGAAAATGATATGAAACGACATCGTGAAGGCGAATTGCAGGCGCGCGAGGAGAACGGGATCGAGGTCCATCGCTGAACTCGTCGGAGGAGGCGGACGGCGTGATTACCCACCTTTCGAATACGCAAAGCAAGCGGTTGTTCCGTGTAGCAAGGGGCACGTCGCTGCGCGCTCGCAAGGAAGGTCCCGTATCCATCGCTCTGCCGATCAGACTTTACTTTGCACAAAAACTGCGAATAGCTTTCCTGAGTATCCGAGGCGAAGGACATGCCGATGACAAAACGTCGAATGTCGCTTGCGGCTGTCGCGTCGCAAGTGCTGTTGTTTCTAGGTTTATGGCTGGGATTCGCGACCTGCGCTTGGACCGTTCCAGCGCTAGGCCAGCTATTGCCTCCAGCGCTTCAGCCTGACCCAGATGCGCCGCCCCCCTCGCTGCAGCCGCGTGAAGATTTGCCGCCTCCCTCCCTTCAGCCCCTTCAAAACGCGCCGCCAACACCTGCAATGCCGGGGCTTTCTCCATCGCCTTATCAGGCGCCGCCGTACGGACTAAATCCGCCGCCGTCACCAGCTCCGATACCAGGAGTTCCTCCGGCGCCGTATATTCCGCCGCCCCCGGCGCTCAATCCGCCGCCGCCACTGCCGCCAATTCCCGGAGCTCCGCCGCCGCCGTATATTCCGCTGCCCCCGGCACTAAACCCGCCACCGCCACTGCCGCCGATACCCGGACCGCCGCCACCGCCGTATATCCCGCCGCGCTAAGTCCCGCGACCAGCACCGTCTCCGATGCTGCAGATGCATAGGCTTACCAATCGACCGGCGTCGGTGGCGGATTGTTGACATTCGCCTCTGGCGGACAGTTTTGCAGCACCAAGTATCCGGAGCCAGCACCGTTACTCGTGGTGCCGAGACAGCGGCCCGTGATCGATCGAAGTTGCAAATGAACCGGGTTCCATACCTGGCTATCGCGCACTCCCGTGGAAAGTGCGTGGCACGTATACATTTTCACATAATCGCCGGGCACGCCTTGGCCCGGCCAATAGTCGAGGCACATAGGATAGCCCTGGGCATTCTTGCTACCAGGCATCACAACGATCTGGCCACGCTGGCCGCGGCTGAGAAGCACCTGCTGGTTTGGACCGCCGTGACACGGAAACAGCTGTGCGACGGCTCCCTCATCTAGACGGCTGCTGGCGACATCAAGACACAGATTGTTGTTGATGGCCATCCGCAACGGTCCCTGAGTGCGCCCTGGCGCGGGCACGAACGGGTATTCAAGCCGTTGACTGGGCAGATTACGGCCATCGGTGGGATTGAAAATGTCTAACGTCTGCTCGCCGGCGGAGGGAGGTAGTTGAGGGCGCACCACCCGCTCTGGGTCGCGATCGTAGAAGCACTCAACGTAAATCCAGATCGGGTTGTAACTGTAGACCGCGAGATAACGTCTGTTGGAAGCATATTGATCCGGGTGTTCCGGTTTGGCGACGCTGCACTCATACTGCCATTGGCTTTCCAACTGAGGGGCGCCTTGTTTCTCCCAAATATGCTGCCATGAGCCGCCCGGGCGACGGTATTTCCAGTCGGCAAGAGCTGCGTCCGACCAACAAAGCAGTGAAAATGTCGCTACCAATGCCGCGGTTACAATTCGGGTGAACATCGCTTAGTCCCTCTGTGGAGAGAGTAGTCTGGTCCAATTTTGCGGAGCGTTCAACCTTCGCCGCCTGGCGCTGGTGGGGCGTTGGCAGTCAAATTGCCGCGGCGGACTCCCCTCACGTTAGGTCAAATGCCCGCCACACGCTTCCGCCACTCGCTCGCCACCTCATCAAGCGACATGCCGTAGACTTGCTGCCAGCGTTCCGGATCGCCGGCGTTTCTCTGACGCGGGACAAAGGGCGTCGTGGCGTAGAGCTGGCGGAATTTCTCCATGCCGTGTTGTTCGATCAGGAAGCGCACGAAGGAACCGCCGACGAGATAGGCTTCCTTACGTGCGAGTTGCCCGCCGAGCTGCAACATGTTCGGCGTCGGCAGATGGTCAAGCGCCGCGATGTCGGCCTTTTGCGCGAAGGCTTTCGCCGCCGCGTGCAACGGCCTGCCGAAATTCGGAAACGCAGGTGGGCCGCCAAGATGATCGTGGACATGAACGGCAAGCCCTTCGGCGAGGAAACGATTGGCGTTCGGCGCGAAAATATGCGTCATCTCGTGGATCGTCGCCGCACTCGATTGCAACGCCGTGCGCGCGGGAAAGACGATGTAATTGGATTTGCCGCGCCAGGACGGCACCAGCGACATGGCGGCCTCGGTGGAATTGTTGATGTCGATGGTCAGCGGGCCGGAGAAGGTCGGGCCCCACCAGGCGCAAACCTTTTCGGCGGCTTTCTTTAGTTCCTGCTCAAGCCAGCTCCGCGCTTCCTGCGGCACGGTCACGTCATTGAACGTGATCGTCACTTCGCAAGCGGCGTAGGCGGAAGATGTGAAAGCCGCGCAGCAGAGCACGAGCAGGACGCGCGCGCCGCGCGTCATAGCGCGTCCAGCGCCTTCTTGATCGCCAGGAAATCCCGCCAGGCAAGCCGCTTCTGCAGCGGGCTGCGCAGCAGGAAGGCCGGATGGAACGTCGCCATGGCGCGGATTTCGCGCGTGCCGGTGTGGTAGTTGAACCAGCGCCCGCGCGACTTGGTGATGCCTTCCTTGATACCGAGCAGCGTCTGCGCCGACGGCCCGCCGAGGCATACAAGAATGTCCGGGTTGGCGAGCTCGATCTGCCGTTGGATGAAGGGCAGGCAGATTTGCGATTCCTGCGGCGTCGGCGTGCGGTTTCCCGGCGGACGCCAGGGGATGATGTTGGCGATGTAGACGTTTGCGCGGTCCAGCCCGATCGCCGCGATCATGCGATCGAGTAATTTTCCCGAGCGGCCGACAAAGGGCAGTCCTTCGATATCCTCGTCGCGGCCCGGCGCTTCGCCGACGAACATCAGCTTCGATTGTGGATTGCCGTCGGCGAAGACGAGTTGCTTGGCGGTGCCTTTCAGCGCGCAGCCGGTGAAGGCGTCGAGCGCCGCGCGCAATTCGTCCAGTGTGCCGATGTTCTTGGCCGCCTCTCGCGCCGCCATGGCTGCGGCATCGGGCGAGGGCGGGGCGATGGCGTCTGCCCGTCCTTCGAGACGCGATCCTGCGGATCGCTCCTCAGGACGAGGATTTCTCCCCGCCTCATGGTGAGGAGCCGGGCTTCGCCCGGCGTCTCGAACCATGGGACGGGCAGTTTCCGAGGACTTGTCCCCGGTAAACCGATCCACCGGCGTCTCGCCCACGAGCGCGTCCACCCCCGCCTCCAGGTAGAAGGCAAGAAGCTCGCGGGCGGCTGTGTCGCGGTCGGGGCTCATAGCCACGTCACCGTGCCGCCGTGATCACAAGGGCCTGGATCTTTCCGTCCACCATGCCCGCGCCGAAGCGAGCGGCAACGGCGGTCGCGGCAGCGTCCGTTGCTTCCTCCAGCCGGCTTTTGTCGCGCGCCTCGATTTCATTGCGCAGTGGCGTGCCCTGACAAAAGCCGATCGCAGGATGGCGCGGTGACGGTGCGCGACTACGTTGTTTTACGGTTTCGATTTCGACATGCGTGAAACCGGCTGCCTCGACGTCATCCCTGATCACTCGGGGGTCATGATAGCCGTGCGGCGTTCTGGCTAGAAAACGCGGAGGGTCCTGGGGAAAGACTGCCGCCAGGGCTTCGGTTACGACGTGAGGTATTTCGTTGTCCTCGATGCGATCCCACACGTTAAAGAGGAAACGGCCGCCTGGCTTCAGCACTCGCAACGCCTCGCGATAAGCGGCGCGTTTGTCCGGAAAAAACATCACGCCGAACTGGCAGACAACGGCGTCAAAGCTTTGATCCTTGAACGGCAGGCTTTGCGCGTCGGCCTGCCGCCACGTCACCCTCGCCGAGCTTTCTCGCGCCGCCGCGGAATCCAGCATCGGCTGGTTGAGATCGGTCGCGACGATTGAGACCGTCGCCGGCAGGGAGTGCGCGAGCGCTCGCGTCACGATGCCGGTGCCGGCCGCGGTTTCGAGGACACTTTCTATCGTCATGCCGGTGAGGCGCCGGGCAAGGTCGGCTGCGTAGGGCTCGAAGATCAGCGGTCCCAAATAGCGGTCGTAGATCTCAGGAATGGAACCTGAAAAGGCGGTGTCTGTCCGATTCTGCATGGGTCGATTGTCGCCTCATAACAAACGTGAAAGAACAGAAAAACCGGTGGCGCCCAGTATAGCCGAAGTCCGCTGAGGTAGTTGGGAAATCATGCCCGTAACCGAATTGTCCCCGCGCGAGGCGATGGAATTCGACGTGGTCATTGTCGGCGCGGGGCCGGCCGGCTTGGCGGCGGCGATCCGCCTGAAGCAGCTCAATCCGCAAGCGTCTGTCGTCGTGGTGGAGAAGGGGTCCGAGGTCGGCGCCCATATCCTGTCCGGCGCGGTGATTGACCCCATCGGCCTCGACAAGCTGCTGCCCGGCTGGCGCGATGAGGACAGCCCGGTCAAGACCCAAGTCAGTGAGGATCGCTTCTACTGGCTTTCGCAATCGGGCGGGCTGCGGTTGCCGAATTTCCTCATGCCGCCGCTCATGAGCAATCAGAGGAATTTCATTATTTCGCTCGCCGACATATGCCGTTGGCTGGCGAAGAAGGCGGAAGCCTTGGGTGTGGAAATCTATCCGGGCTTCGCCGCCGCCGAAGTGTTGTTCGATGCAGATGGCGCGGTTGCCGGCGTTGCCACCGGCGACATGGGCGTCGGCAAGGATGGCAAGCCGAAGGCGAATTTCACCCGCGGCATCGAGCTGCGCGCGAGATACACGCTGTTCGCGGAAGGTGCGCGCGGCAGCCTGACCAAATCGCTGATCGCGCGCTTCGCCCTTGAGCAAAATCGCGAGCCGCAAAAATTCGGTATCGGATTGAAAGAACTCTGGCAGGTGGCACCAGAAAAGCACCGGCCCGGCCTAGTGCAACACTCATTCGGCTGGCCGCTCGACAATCGTACCGGCGGCGGCTCGTTTCTCTATCACTTCGGCGACAATCTCGTCTCGGTCGGCTTTGTCGTGCATCTCAATTATGAGAATCCGTATCTGTCGCCGTTCGATGAATTCCAGCGCTTCAAGACGCATCCGCTGCTGCGTGGCACTTTCGCCGGCGGCAAGCGGCTGTCTTACGGCGCGCGCGCGATCACCGAGGGCGGCTATCAGTCGGTGCCGAAACTGACGTTCCCCGGCGGTGCGCTGGTCGGCTGCGCCGCGGGGTTCATGAACGTGCCCCGCATCAAGGGCAGCCATAATGCGATGCTCTCAGGAATGCTCGCGGCGGAGTATGTGGCCAACGCGCTGTCGGAAGACCGCTCCAACGACGAGATCGGCGGCTACGACGAGGCTTGGCGCGAGGGCGACATCGGCGACGATCTCTGGAAGGTGCGCAACGCGAAGCCGCTGTGGTCGAAGCTCGGCACCTTCGCCGGCATCGCGCTCGGCGCTCTCGACATGTGGACCAACACGCTCGGATTCTCGTTGTTCGGGACGCTTGGGCACGACAAGCGCGACCATGAAACGCTGAAACCGGCATCGGAGGCAGAGCGCATCGTCTACCCGAAGCCGGATGGTGCGCTGACCTTCGACAAGCTCTCCTCGGTGTTCCTATCGAACACCAACCATGAAGAAGACCAGCCGGTGCACCTCATCGTCGCCGACTTAGGCCTGCAAAAAGCGTCCGAGCACGACGTCTATGCCGGACCTTCGGCGCGCTATTGCCCAGCGGGAGTCTATGAATGGGTCGAGGAAGGGGGCCAGCCGCGCTATGTCATCAACGCGCAGAACTGCGTCCACTGCAAAACCTGCGACATCAAAGATCCCAATCAGAACATCAATTGGGTTCCGCCCGAGGGCGGCGGGGGGCCGAATTACCCCAACATGTGACTGATCGAGGCACTCGCAGTGCGATCCTAAAGCGCATAGGACGCAAGGCCATTGCCGAAGGACCAATTCTCCTTCTGAACTTCAACAAGATTGATCAGCACGTCCTGCGGGCGGATTCCCGGATTTTTGCCAAGCAACTCCGCAATCCGCTTATAGAGCGCGCGCTTCATTTCGACGCTTCGTCCTGCGTTGAGCGTGATCTGGATAAAGACCACGTCGTCCGTGCGCGCGATATCGAGATAGGCCGGATCGTAGACGATATCCCCACGCGGATGCTCGGTGATGATTTGGAAGCGGTCGAGCGGCGGACAATTGATGGCGTCGACCATGGCGCGATGCACCGCCTCCCCGATCGCGGCGCGGTACTCCGCCGGCTTTCCTTGCAGCAGTGAAATTCTGACCAGAGGCATGGCGCTCTCCTATATGGACGCGGGCTGCTGGCGACGCGCTTCCTGAGTTAGTCCGCCATAGCCCCAGGCTACGGCCGGAATCTCGTGGATCACCACATAGGTCGCCTCGGGCAGTTCGCCCAGCGTGGTTTTAAGCAGGGCATGTGCTTCCTTGACGAAACGCGCCATCTCCGCAGGCGAATTGGTGCCTTCTGTTACCTTCACGTCGACATGCGCCGCGCGGCCGAAGACTGGCGCCGCGCCGCCAACGGTCCAATCGGCGGGCGGAATTTGCTCGATTGCCACCGCGGTGAGCGCCGGCACCTTGCGCATGACGCGCCCCATCAATTCGGTAAGCCCTGACTGTAACGCGCTTTTCTGCGCCGGAGATGCCGGCTCGCCGGCAATCTTGACCGAAACGAAAGGCATAACGGCTCCTTCCAAATGAGAATGTCTGGACTTAGGTAAGCGGCAGAAATACATTTGTAAAATTGATTTTACGATAGCAACACATTTATGATATAAATGTATGATGCAGCGGCTGGACCTCGATCTCCTGAATACTTTCGTTGCCATCGCCGACCATGGCGGTTTTGCCCATGCTGCCAAGCGCGTCCACCGCTCGCAGTCGGCGGTCAGCCTGCAGATGCAGCGGCTTGAATCGATGGCGGGCACCGCGCTCTTCAAGCGGGCGGGGCGGCAGATGCAGATCACCGATGCCGGCGATGTGCTGCTCAATCGCGCCCGCAAGCTCCTCGCGCTTAACGACGAGACGCTGCAGGCTTTGCGCGGCACGGTGGTCGAGGGCACCGTGCGTCTCGGCGCGACTACTGACGTGGCGGAGGATTTCCTCCCTGGCATTCTCAAGGAATTCTGCGCGGCACACACGCGGGTGAAGCTCGAAGTCGTTGTCGAGCGCAGCCACGAGCTGGTGCGGGGGTTTCGTGCCGGCAGTCTCGATCTGGCGATTGCCTTAGGCGAAACACCCAAAGGCCAAGTGCTGGGGCAGCAGAAAGTGATGTGGATCGCCGCCCGCGACTTCAAGCTCGACCCGGTGCAGCCGGTGCCGCTCGTCCTGCTGGATGCGCCCTGTATATTCCGCGAGCTTGCCATCAATGCCCTTGATGCTCATCGCATCCCCTGGCGCATTGTCTACGGCACGTCGAGCCTTTCGGGGCTGCGCGCTGCGGTCAAGGCCGGGCTTGGCGTCACTCCAAGGACGGTTTCTTTGCCAGCCAACGGCCTGCAACATATCTCGCGCCGCCGGCGGTTGCCGGCGCTCGGCACGCTTGCTCTCTCGCTCTACGGCGGGAAAAGCGCGGGTTCCTTGGCAGCCTCCAAGCTTGCCGAACTTGTCGAAGAACGTCTCGGCGCCGCGCTCGGGACGTTGCATCGATCTGCCTGATCTACCTAGGTGTCCCGCTGCAAAAGCCGCGACATCGGCGCCCGAGTCGGAACTCAGCCTAGAAAATGGGACAGCGGAACCACCAACATGTGAGGATAAAAGCTGCCGCCGGTCACGATGCTGCCACACGGCGGCTTTCAAGCTGGCGCGATGCGGCCGTGCCGCCCATCCTTGCGGGCATAGTGCAAAAGGGCCATTCTTCGGCTATATCGGCGGGCTGCGCCCAGGCGCGTTTTTCGTCAGTTTCGTTATATGGAGACTATTGCCCGTGACCGTTTCGATCCTATTTCGGCGTTTCGCCGGCCCAGTGCTCACAGCATTCGCCCTGCTAGCGCCTGCCAACGCCCTGGCTGATGTGCCGACGCCGCAGGAACTTTCGCGGCTCGCGCCATTTGGCGCCTACCTAGCGGCCCGCCATGCAGGGACCGAGCGCGATGCCGCCGCTGCCGCTGCCTATTATCGCGCGGCGCTGAAGGCTGATCCGAATAACAACGAACTGCTTGATCGCGCCTTCCTGTCGCTGCTTGCCAACGGCGAAGTGGACGAAGCTGTTAAGACGGCGGAGCGGATCATTCAGATCGATCGCACCGACCGTATCGCGCGGCTTGTGCTCGGCGTTCGCGCCCTCAAGCAAAAGCAATATCAGTCCGCGCGTCAGCAGTTGGCGCTGTCGATTCGTGGCCCAATCACCGATCTGGCGGCGACATTGTTGTCAGGCTGGGCGTCCTACGGGGCGAACGACTCTCGCGGCGCCGTCGAAAATATCGACCGGCTCACCGGGCCCGATTGGTATGGGCTGTTTAAGGACCTGCACGCCGGCCTTATTCTTGATCTGGCCGGCAATAAGAAGGAAGCCGGCAAGCGCCTTGAGCGCGCCTATAAGCTTGATCCCTCCGAGATGCGGCTGGTGGAAGCCTACGGCGGCTGGTCCGCCCGCAATGGCGCCAAGGATCAGGCGACCAAAATATTCAGTGACTTCGACAAGCTCCTGCCGCGCCATCCGTTGATCTCTGCGGCACAGGACGCCGTCAACAAAGGAGACAAGCTTCCGCTCATCGTCGGTTCCCCGCAGCAAGGCGCGGCGGAGGCGCTCTATGGACTCGGCTCCTGGGTTGGCCGCCGAGGCGGCGAGGATCTCGGTCTAGTCTATCTTCAACTCGCGCTCTACCTTGAGCCGACACATCCATTGGCTCTGATCTCACTCGCCGATCTCTATTCGGCGGTGAAGAAGCCGCAGCTCGCGATCAAGCTTTATGAACGGGTGCCGGCGAATTCTCCGCTACGGCGCAATGCCAACATCCAACTCGCCCTCGATCTTGACGGCCTTGACCGCACCGACGAAGCGAAGAAGCAGCTCGATAAGCTGATCGCGGAGCGGCCGAAGGATATCGAAGCCATCCTGGCGCTCGGCAACATCTTGCGTGGCCGCAAGATGTTCAGCGAGTGCGCGGACGTTTACTCCAAAGGCATAGCGACAATCGACAATCCGCAGAAGTCCGACTGGGTGATGTTCTATTTCCGCGGCATCTGCTTGGAGCGCGCGAAGCAGTGGGACAAAGCCGAAGCCGACCTGAAGAAGGCGCTGGTGCTTTTTCCGGAACAGCCGCAGGTCTTGAACTACCTCGGCTATTCCTGGATCGACCAAGGCGCGAATCTCGACGAAGGCATGAAGATGATCCGCCGCGCCGTCGAACAGAAGCCCGATGACGGCTACATTGTCGATTCACTCGGCTGGGCGTATTTCCGGCTGGGCAATTACGACGACGCGGTGAAACAGCTGGAGCGGGCGGTCGAGCTCAAGCCCGAGGACCCAACCGTCAACGATCACCTCGGCGACGTTTATTGGCGGATCGGGCGCACCCAAGAAGCCAGGTTCCAGTGGTCGCATGCGCGCGATCTCAAACCCGAGCCGGAAGAAATCCCGAAGATCGAGCAAAAGCTGAAATCCGGCCTTGCCGATGAGACCTCGTCCGCTGCTGAAGCTGAGAAAGCAAAGAAAACCGGCAGCGGCGGGTAAGCCTCGCAACGCATGATGCCCCCGCTCGTCGAGCGCGCGCCTGCCAAGGTCAATCTGACGCTACGCCTGCGCGCCCGCCGTGATGATGGGTGGCATGAGATCGAAAGCCTCGTTGCTTTCGCTCGGGTGGCCGACCGTCTGACCTTGGACACGGCTTCCCCCCTTGGCCTCGCCGTTCGCGGCGCCGACCGGGAAGCCTGCGGGTCCGTGGCCGATAACCTCATCATCAAGGCCGCAGACGCACTCGCCGCGCGCGTTCCCAACCTTCAGCTTGGCTATTTTACTCTCCTCAAGCGCATCCCCGTGGCGGGCGGTCTTGGCGGAGGCTCAAGCGATGCTGCCGCGGCGCTGCGTCTTCTCGCGCGGGCAAGCCGTCTCGCACTCGACGATGCACGCCTCCTGGAAGCTGCGCGCGAGATTGGCGCCGATGTGCCGGTATGCCTCGATGGCAAGCCGCGGGTGATGCGGGGTATCGGTGAGCTGTTGTCCGAACCGGTGTCTTTGCTGAAGCTGGCCGCGGTGCTGGTCAATCCCGGCGTGCCGCTGGCGACCAATGCGGTATTCGCCGATTTTGATCGCTCGGCGGATCTCGAGGCCTCGCCTTATCTGTTCGCCAGGAGCGAGATTTCCACCATCCCCCGTGAACGTAAGGCGCTGCTGGCCTTCCTCGAACAACAGCCGAACGATCTTGAGTCGGCCGCGATCTCGCGGGCGCCGGTGATCGCCGACGTTCTAGCCGCGTTGCGCGGGCCGGAGTGCCGGCTCGCGCGCATGTCCGGTTCGGGCGCGACTTGTTTTGCGCTGTGCGATTCTACGCGTGCGGCGAAGGCTGTGGCGGCTAGCCTCACTGCCGATCATCCAGGATGGTGGGTACGTGCGACGACGCTCGGCGCGGCCTAATGCGCGCGCGCGATGCAGAATTCGACAGTCTCTTCCAGCGCCTGTTTCATCGCCGAGGCCGGGAACAGTCCGAGCGCGTCCTTGGCCATGGCGCCGTAATGGTGGGCACGCTTGATGGTGTCCTCGAGCGCCCGATGTTTGGTCATCAGGCCGATGGCATATTCCAGGTCGTTCTCGGCAGTCTCGTTGCGTTCGAGAGTGCGCGTCCAAAAAGCTCGTTCCGCATCATTGCCGCGGCGGAATGACAGCACGACCGGCAGGGTGATCTTGCCCTCGCGGAAATCGTCGCCGACATTCTTGCCAAGCTTCGCCGCCTTGCCACCGTAGTCCAGCGCGTCGTCGACAAGCTGAAAGGCGATGCCAAGATTCATACCGAAGGAACGGCAAGCGGCCTGCTCGGCTTTCGGCCGGCCTGCCAGTGCCGGGCCGACCTCGCAGGCGGCGGCGAACAGCTCCGCCGTCTTGGCGCGGATGACCGAGAGATATTCGTCCTCGGTCGTCGAGGTATTCTTCGCGACCGCGAGTTGCATCACCTCGCCTTCGGCGATCACGGCGGCAGCCGAGGACAGAATTTCCAGGGCGCGCAGCGATCCCACCTCCACCATCATCTTGAAGGCTTGGCCGAGCAGGAAGTCGCCAACGAGGACGCTTGCCTCATTGCCCCACAGCATCCGGGCGGCGAGCTTGCCACGCCGCAATTCGCTTTCGTCAACGACATCGTCATGCAGCAAGGTGGCCGTGTGCATGAATTCGACAGAGGCGGCGAGCTTGATGTGACCGTCGCCGGGCGAATCCGCGATCTCGGCCATGGCGAGGGTCAGCATCGGCCGCAGCCTTTTGCCCCCCGACGAGATCAGATGGTTGGCGACCTCGGGGATCATCGTCACCTCCGACCCTGTCCGCGACAGGATGGTGGTATTGACGCGGGCCATGTCGTCGGACACCAGTTCGACCAGGCGGTCGATCAGCGTCGGCGCGCGGCTTTCAAAGGGGACGACGACAGCCAAAGAAGTTCTCCAGGAGGACGGCTGAGCATAGAAACGCTATGGTGCGGCGGCAAGTGCATCATCTAGGCTGCCGTCGCACCGGCGCAACGGCCAGAGGGGAAGATGACGACCGCAGAGATGCTTTTGGGCACGAAAACCGCGCTCAATCCCCCCGAGAGCCATCGCATCGCCGTTCTGGTGCCTTGCTACAACGAGGAGAAGGCGATCGCCAAAGTCGTAGCCGACTTCCGCGCGGCTTTACCCCACGCTCCCGTCTATGTTTACGACAACAATTCCCAGGACCGCACCGTTGAGGTAGCCCGAGAGGCCGGCGCCGTCGTCCGCCGGGAACTGCACCAGGGCAAGGGCCATGTGGTGCGGCGCATGTTCACCGATGTGGAAGCCGACATCTACGTCCTGGTGGATGGTGACGCGACTTACGACGCGCCCAGCGTCCGCGCCATGATCGACCGACTGTTCGCTGACCGTCTCGACATGGTGGTGGCATCGCGGGTCGATCAGGAGGTGGCGGCCTATCGTCCCGGCCATCGCGCCGGAAATTGGCTTCTCACCAGCTTCGTCACCGTCGTTTTCGGCCGCGCCTTCACCGATATGCTGTCTGGTTATCGGGTGTTCTCGCGCCGGTTCGTGAAATCCTTTCCGGTGTTGTCCGGCGGCTTCGAGATCGAAACCGAACTCACGGTCCATGCGTTGGAACTCGAGTTGCCAGTCGCGGAAGTGGAAACGCCCTATTACGCGCGGCCGGTCGGCTCGGCCTCGAAGCTCAATACCTGGAGCGACGGCTTTCGGATTCTGTGGACCATCGGCCGGCTCTATCGGTCCGAACGTCCGCTGCAGTTTTTCTCCGCGATTGCCGGGGTTCTGGCCATTGTCGCCATCGTGCTCGCCATCCCGATCGTGGCGACCTTTCTGCGCGAAGGCATCGTTCCCCGGTTCCCGACGGCCATCCTCGCCACCGGCTTGATGCTGGCGGCGCTACTGTCATTCGTCGCCGGCCTGATCCTGGACACAGTGACACGCGGACGGCGCGAGTTGAAGCTTCTGGCCTATCTGGCGCATCGAGCGCCCGGCGACGACAGACGCCAGATGTGACCGCGGAGAAGCGGCGTGCGCGAACTCCTTCGCACCAACGACCCGGTTTTGGTTTCAGCGGTGAGCGCGCTGCTCGACGGCGCCGATATTCAACATCTCGTGCTCGATCAGAACATGAGCGTGCTGGAAGGCTCGCTGGGTATCCTGCCGCGCCGCATTCTGGTCGGCGACGACGATCAGGAAGGCGCACGCCGGCTGCTTGAAGACGCCGGACTAGCCCACGAATTGCGGTCGCTTCCCGCCGGACAGGTATCTGAACAGACCGACGACGCCGTGCTCGGCGGCAGGCTGCGGCTGAAGCAGCAACGGCGCGGCCACCGCATTGGGCATGACGCGATCCTGCTCGCCGCTGCGACGGGCGCGCGCGCCGGCGATCACGTGGTTGATCTTGGCTCCGGTGTCGGTGCGGCCGGGCTGGCGCTTGCGCTGCGTGTACCTGACATAACAGTCATGCTGGTCGAGATTGATCCGGCACTGGCGCAGCTTGCCGCCGAAAATATTGGGCGCAACGGCTTTACTTCGCGCGCGCGCGTCTTGGTGCTCGACGTCCGATCGTCGGCGGATGTGCTCGCGGCAGCGGGGTTGCCGCCTGGGGAGGCCGATCGCGTGCTAATGAATCCGCCGTTTAATCCCGAACGGCAAAATGCCTCGCCGGATGCGCAGCGCCGGGCCGCGCATATGGCGCAGCCTGCCTTGTTGGCCGACTGGATTGCCGCCGCGGCCCGGCTGCTGCATTCCGCCGGCACCCTGACTATGATCTGGCGCGCGGACGGATTGCAGGCGGTGTTGGCGGCCCTGTCACCGCATTTCGGCGGAGTTGCCATTCTCCCGGTGCATGGCCGGATGGGCCAGCCGGCGATCCGCGTCCTGGTGCGCGCGGTAAAGGGAAGCCGAGCGCCGCTGGCGCTTTATCCCGGTTTGGCCCTTAACGATGAGAATGGCCGGCCGACCGCGGAAGCGGAAGCTATCCTGCGAGACGGTTCAACGCTGCCGCTCGCTGAACTGTGATTATATCCAGCCGCGGCTATTTGCTTAGCTTTTATGCGCCTCTGCCCGCTTACTAGGTAGCCGCGGCCAGGCAAATTGAAGCTTGCGGATGAGCGCACCAGCGTCCTGGAGGCAGGAAAAGCCAATGATCATGCCGACTATCAGCACCAGCAGGTAAAGTTTGGGCTCCATCTTCCACCTTGTTGTTATTGCCATCGTGGGACCGGCTGGCGATATCCCAGCAAGAAGCATTCCAGGCGTTAAGAATGCGTAACTTGAGCCCTGCATCACCGTGGCTTATGGGGTGGTCATGAGCGAATCGATTTTGCCGACTTCGACTTTCGAGACTTTCCTTAAACGTGTCGTTGAGGTGTTGCGGCCAATCCTGCCGCGGCGTTTTCGCAGCGATATACCGCTGGTACCCGTGGTCAGGCTCACCGGCATCATTGGATTTTCCACGCCGCTGAAGCCCGGATTGACGCTTTCCAGTGTCGCGCGTTCGCTCCAACGTGCGTTTTCCATGCGCAATGCCAAGGCCGTCGCGCTGCTTATCAACTCGCCCGGCGGCTCACCGGTGCAGTCGCACCTGATCTTCCGGCGCATCCGCCAATTGGCCGAGGAAAAGGGGCTGCCGGTCATCGCCTTTGTTGAGGATGTCGGCGCGTCGGGCGGCTACATGATCGCCTGCGCCGCCGACGAGATCATTTGCGACCCCTCCTCCATGATCGGATCCATCGGCGTGGTCGGCGGCTC